>DASUJK010000034.1:0-22243 GCA_036279295.1 Pseudonocardiaceae bacterium
GACACATCCGATGCGATTCCCCAGAACGGCCAGGACCCTCACCATGTTGATCGCGGCCGCGGCCGTCACCGGGCTCATCACCCCGGTGACCGCGGCCGCGGCGCCCGAGGCCACGGTGCCCTGCATTCCGACGGTGCAGGGTCCGATCCGCACGACACCGTCGTCCAAGCCCTACGTCCCGACCGCCCAGCAGGGCACCTGGCCCGTCGCCGCGAACTACACGGTGCAGGAGTTCTTCGTGTCCTGCACCGCACTGGGCCAGTCCTGGAAGACACGGATACTGGTTCGCAGGCCCAAGTCGGCGACCCAGTTCTCCGGCACGGTCGTCACCGAGGTGCCGGACGGTTCGATCTGGACGGACAGCTACTACACGGCCCGCTACGAGATGTCCGCCGGCATCGTGTCGGCGATGGTCGAGTCCGTATCGTCCTTCCTGGACAACTTCGTCATACCGTCCGACCCGCAGCGCTACGCGTCGCTGCACATCCCGGACGTGCCCGGCATCAACCACGTCATCGAGGCCGAGATCGGAGCGCTGTTCAAGAGTGGCGCCAGGGATCGTGCGCTGCCCGATCTGCACGTGCGGCACGTGATCTTCTCCGGCTTCTCCGGCAGCGCCGCCGAGGTCCGCGGCTACATCACCGCCGAGCACTTCGCGTTGCGGATGCCCGGCGGCGGGCCGATCTACGACGGCTACTTCCCGGAGCAGGCCGCGGTCGGCACCGATCCGCAGCCGATTCCCGACCTGGACGTCCCGGTGATCGAGATCCAGGGCGAACGGGAGATCGTGAACTCGTTCCAGCGGTTGGGGGCACTGGACTACCGGCGACCGGACGGCCGGTTGTACCGGCTGTACGAAGTGGCCGCCCAGCCGCACGTGTTCACGAAGGCCGGTGAGGTCCAGGCGCTCTACGGGTCCTGGGTGTGCGACTCACCGCGGGGTTCGTTCGTGGCGTCGGACCCGTCGGTGGCCACCCAGTTCGACGGTTGGGCCATCGTCTCGATGGGTCTGCGGCAACTCGTCCGCTGGGTCGCCGACGGCGTCCCGGCACCGCACGCACCACGTATCCAGCTGGACGGCAAGACGATCGTCCGAGACCGGTTCGGCAACGCGGTCGGCGGCGTCCGCAGCAGCTACGTCGACGTGCCGGTCGCGAGCTACGCGGCGACCAGCGTGAACGATCCGAACGTGGTGCAGCCCGCAGCGACGTGCAACATGGTCGGCTACCAGTTCCCGCTGCCGGCGTCGGTGCTGCACAAGCTCTACCCGACGCACGCCGCATATGTCGCCGACGTCGCCCGTGACCTCGCGAAGCTCCGCGCTCAGGGTTGGGTGACGCCGCAGGACGCCCACGACCAACTGGTGGCCGCGGCCCGGTCCGACATCCGGTGAGGTTGTAGTCCGGCGGTATGGTCGGCGCCGCCGGACTCGCCCAGTCCCACTGACCGGGCAACCTTCCGGTGGTCGGCGCGTCCATCCGGACGTCGGCGGTTCGGTGCGGGAGGAAATGTGCGCGTTCGGGTGTGGGGGCCGGTACTGGCCCTGACACTGCTGGTGTCGGGATGTTCGGCGGTGACACTGCGGGGGACGGCCGAACCTGGGCTGAGTGTGGCGCCGGCCACGCCAGCCCAGGCGCCAACCACCACGACGCCAACCACCACGACGACCGTCCCGGTCACCACGACCACCGAAGCGCCGCCGCCGGACTTCCAGCCTGCGATCAAGAACGCCGTGGCGGCGGTGCCGGACGGACACGTGGCGGTCGCGGTCTGGGACACGGTGACCAGCACGATGGTCGGCACCTACCGCGACACCGCCCAGTACTACACGGAATCCGTGGTCAAACTGCTGATCGGCCTGGACGTGCTGGACCACGGAGGGGACGCGAGCAAGGTCGCGGAGATGCTCAGCCGCAGCGACGACGCGACGGCCAGCGCGTTCTGGGGTG
This sequence comes from Pseudonocardiaceae bacterium, assembly GCA_036279295.1. Classification (GTDB taxonomy): domain Bacteria; phylum Actinomycetota; class Actinomycetes; order Mycobacteriales; family Pseudonocardiaceae; genus DATEPR01. The sequence continues at coordinate 1,950 of DASUJK010000034.1, forward strand.
AGTACGGCACGAACTCGATCGTGACCACCATGGCGGCGAAGATCGGCCTGAGCGCGACCGTGCCACCGCACAACCCGAAGTACTGGGGCGACAGCCGCACCACCGCGGCCGATCTGGTCAGGGTGTACCGGTACATCCTGACCGTGGCACCCGCCGCGGAGCGCGCGGTGATCATCCCGGCGCTCACGGCGGCGACGCAGCACGGCGCGGACGGCAACGACCAGTGGTTCGGCATCCCGGACGCGGTCGGCAAGACCACGTCGTGGGCGGTGAAGCAGGGCTGGGGATGTTGCGAACCGAGCTGGGTGCTGAACACGACCGGCCTGGTCGGCAAGCACGATCGGTACATAGTGGTGCTGCTGGTCGCGTTCACCTCGGGTGACGGCGATGGTGACACGATCCCGTCCGGCCACGCGGCCGAGGTCACGGCAGCCGCACGGGCACTGGTGTCTGACGCGGCACAGTAGGGCCGGGTCTGCCACGGACTGCGCATGCCGCGTTCGGCCATGCGGGACGTGCGGACTCCGGCAGCGACGTGTCATCCGGGGCGCCGTCAGCGGGCTGTCGTGCCAATGGCGGTCGTCCAGGGCCGGCAAGCCGAGCAGTTCGCGGTCCGCGCGGACCACGGTCTCCCGGACCTGTTGTGGGTCGTCGAGTTCGGCCGCGGACAGCGCGCCGTCGTGCAGCAGCACCAGCACCCGGCCCGCTACGACGAACAGACGGCCGCTGCCATGGCCGTCCTCGATCCGGCCAGGACCGTGCACGGGGACATCGCGCTGCTGAGGTCGGCACCGGAACTGGCGACAGCCGCGAGCGGTTCCGGATCGGCGGTTACGCCTACGACGTGCGGACCGGCCACGTCACAACGGTTGTCGAACCCATCGACCGGTGACACGACCGTTGGCGTGGAACGACCTGTCCGGCATCACGCCGTGCGGAGTTCGGTCTCCAGCGGCGTCGGAAAAGAAGGAATCACCGGCGTGCCCTCCAGCCGGGGCCGCAGCGTGTCCGCGGCCTCAGCTACCGCACGGGCCGCCGCCGCGCCGCGATCCACCAGCAGCCTGGTGGCGATCGAGCCGTCCGCACGCACCGCCCAACCGCCGACGACCTCTCCGCCCCACCAGACCGTCGGCCCGATGTTGCCGTTGCGGTCGAACAGCGGCCGGGTGTCCTCGGGCAGATACCAGTCGCGCTCCTTCCAGCCCATCGGCGTCGGGTCCAGCGCGGGCAGCAGCGCGGCGGTCGGGGCAGCAGCCTCGTCGGCCACGTCGTCTCCGGCCAGGACCAACCCGCAGCCCACGTCCACGGTGTCCAGCACGGCCAACGCCTTCCTGGTGACACCCAGCGTCCAGCCGGTCCACCACTGGATGTCGGCGACCGTCGCCGGACCGAACCGCCGCAGGTACTGCTCGACCAGACCGGCCTTGGCGTCGGGCACTTCGGGGATACCCTGCGGCCACCAGCTCGACGCCGGCTGCCAAGTGTGCGCCCGGGAGGTCCACGACCCGCGGGGCACGGCGCGGACCATCCGCCCCTCGGCTGCCATCACCACCAGCACGTTCGTGGTGATGTTGCGTCTCACGTCCCACTTCTTGCCCGATGTCGGCAGCAGGGCCGTCCGCAGCCCGGGCTCGTCGGCCGACAGCTGGGCAGCGGTGGCCTGACCACGTTGGGCCAGCGCCCGGTCGACCGAGGACTCCACCGACCGCAGCCACCCAGCGACATCGGCGGGCAGCGGCGGGTCGGTGGGGATGGTGGCCAGCTGCTGGAGCAGGCGTTGGCGTTGCTGGGCGGCGATGTCCAGCGACGCGGCGTGGTGCACGAGCGCAACCAGCTCCACAGGCACCACGAACAGTGTCCGGCGCATCGCCAGCATCCGGACCAGCGCGCGGTCCTCGTACATCACCCTGGCGACATCCTTGACCGACACCGAGGGGCAGCGGGCCAGCACGGACAGGAAGACGGTCGCCGGGTCGCTCGCGTGCAGCACCACCATGTCCGCCGCGGCCCGCACCGGATCGGTCGCCGTGCCGGCGAGATGATGCCGGGCGACCAGCCGGGCCCGCCGACCTTCGATACCAAACCGCATGAACCCATTGCTACCAGCCGACACCGACAACTCGGTGATACAACTATCCCCCGGCTGGGGTGTTGGCGATGGTGCAGGTGCTGGACGTCACCCGCCACACCGGGAGTCGCAACGGGCAGTTCGAAGCCCACCACGGCCTCGGCCGGGTCCGCCACGCGATGGGCCGACATGATGAGGCCCTACACCACCAGGAGACCGCACTACAGATCGCCGTCGGCCTCGACCAACCTGCCGACCAAGCCCGCGCACATGACGGACTCGCGCACAGCTACCTGGCTGGCCAGCCAGGACGCTGGCGCGCCGGCGACCGCAGTGGATGGCAAGACACTGCGGGGCACCTGTGATGACACCGGGCAGGGTGGCGTGCACCTGTTGGCGGCGATGACCCACGACACTGGAATCGTGGTGGCTCAACGAGAAGTCGAGGGAAAGACCAACGAGATCACCTGTTTCCGGCCTTTACTGTCCACCCTGGACATGACGGGGGTGGTGGTGACCGCCGACGCACTGCACACCCAGCGTGCCCACGCCCGCCACCTCGTGGAGGACCTCGGCGCGGACTACGTGCTCACGGTGAAGGACAATCAACCGACGTTGTTCGCCCAACTCGATGCCCTGCCCTGGACTGACATCCCGGTGCACACCACGGAAAACAAGGGACATGGCCGGGTCGAGCGGCGCACGATCCGGGTGCAACCCGCACCGGAGGACATTGCCTTTCCATACACGGCCCAGGTATTCCTCATTGAACGGTACGTCACCGACACTACCAGCGGGCAGAACAGCGCTGTCGCGGTCCTGGGCGTCACCAGCCTGCCCGCGACCCGGGCCGACGCCGCCGACATCGCTTCCCACGTGCGGAAACACTGGCGGATCGAGAACAAACTCCACTACGTCCGGGACGTCACCTACGGCGAGGATGCCTCCCATGTCCGTACCGGAAACGGACCGCGTGTCATGGCCAGCTTCCGGAATCTGGCGGTCAGCGTTCTACGGTTGGCTGGGAACACCAACATCGCTGCCGCGCTCCGCGCGACCGCACGCGAGGCCACCCGGCCACTGACACTCCTGGGAATCTATCCCTGACCAGCACCAACGACTTTGCCGGGACCGTGGAACCATCCCCGGGACCACAAAACCGAAGGTCACAGCTCTACCAAGAGCCAGCTAAGTGGCATTGCCTCCTGACGTCAAGTTGACGTCCACCGACCGTTGTCCGTCCCCTGGTCTCGAACAATCGGACAACGCGAATTCGCGGACGCGGACAAACCAAGGTAGAAAGTAATTGTTCGGTTCCGGCACCGGACAACGGACGCATGCTAAGAATAGCTGTCACCATTTCCTGGCCATATCATGGGCCACTCCAGCAACACAAAACATGAATACAAATGGAGGATCATCGTGTGGAATCCACTCAACAACAAAAAGCGACGTGTCACGGTCGCACTGGTGACCATGGTCGCCGGCGCGGGCATGGCCATGGCGTTCGCCGCGCCGGCACAGGCAACCACGAGCCCCAGGGTCGTCACCATGGCTGCCAGTTCCCCCATGCCGGCCGTGCTCCCGGCCGCGCCGGCGGGTTGCACGGCCGGCAACCTCTGCTTCTGGAAGAACAAGGGTTTCAACGACGGTCCGGGAAAGCTGGCCGGCACCAACAGCGACTGGCGCGTGTTCTCGCACGCGACCTGCGCGGGGGGTGTCTGGAACGACTGTGCGTCGTCGCTGTTCAACGCCGACACCGTTGACGCGGAAGTGGTCTTCAAGGACATCGACTTCGGGGGCGACAGTCGCTGCCTTCCGCTGGGTGCGTCGTTTACCGACCTGTCCACGGTGGCCTACACCACCGGCGGCCGGAGCAACATGAACGACTCGATCAGCAGTAACCGGTTGACCCCGGCCTGCTAGTGGAGTGTCCAGTAACCCTCACCGGTAATTCCGCCATGGTTACTGGACACACCACCGGACAACCTCGTGACAAGGCCTGTGATGTCGACATGACAACCCGACTGCGTGGCATTGCGGCACTCCTGGCCATTCTGGCCGCTGCGTCCGCGTGCACGACGCACGCGACGCAGCGGTCAGCCACGCCGCCCAGCCACCCCTCACCGATCGCCCTGCGCGCCGCCAGTCATCTGCTCACCAGCGACAGCACCTCGCTGCAACAGACCTGGTATCTGACCCGCGCCGAACAATTCCTCGACCAGCAATGCATGCGCCGCGCCGGATACCGCTACCTCACCGATCCCGGCACACCCCCGGCGCCCGGCACCACCACCCAGGACACCCTGGGCGCCAGCCACTCCGCCACCTACGGGGTGGTATGGACAGGATCCGCTCGACCCCCGGCAGAGGACAGCTACGTCAATTCCCTACCCGCCCAGCAACGCACCCGCTACGTCCACACCCTCACCGGGACACCAGATCACACCGCCACGTTCCGGCTGCCCAGCGGCATCGTCGTCACGTATCAGACCAACGGCTGCCTCGGCGCCGCCAGGACCGCCATCTACGGCAGCCCCACCACGGCGATCGAGGAACAAACCATCCCCCAGGACATGCGGATCCTGCGTGACTCGGCACTGAACAGGGACCCCAGGTATCTGGCGGCGTTGCGAGGCTGGCGAGAATGTATGAGTGCGGCAGGGTGGCACTACCAGTCGCCTGAGGCCGCGATCCAGTCTCTCCAGTTCCAGTCCACCCAGACCAGCGGCCGAGCCGACTTCGACGTCACCCAGGCGGCTGTGGCGAGCACCGATCGAACCTGTGACGCGCAAACCGGGCTCAGAGCTCGCACCAGACACGAACAAGCAGTCTTTCTCAGTCATCAACCCAACAAGCTCATCACGACCCTGCAAACATTGAACCTCACCCGCACCCAGGCCTACCACCACGCGCTACAGGTGCTCTCCCGGTGACGCGATGACACCTGACGTCGCATGATCTCTTCCCCCAAGTTCGATGATCCGGTGGCTGGCCCAGGAATGGTGGACGACCATTCTTGGCAGGCTGTGTTGTTCGGACCCGGTTGCGGCCTAGCCGGACAACGTCAGATAGGCGAGACTGCCTGGTTGGTTGACATCTCGTAAAGGGGGATCGTGATGCCGAGGCGGGAACGATTACTTGATCAGGACAGTGCTGATCCGCTGGTTCGCTTCGCGTTGGAACTGCGTGCGTTACGGCGGCAGGCCGGTGATCCCACGTATCGCGTGCTGGCGGGGCGGGCCGGCTTTTCGGTGACGACGTTGGCAGATGCCGCGTCCGGACGCGGATTGCCGACGCTGGCGGTGATCCGGGCGTATGTGGGTGCCTGCGGTGGCGATGTCGCGGCGTGGGAGCGGCGTTGGCACGGTCTGGCGTCCGCCCGCACCAGCGCTGTCGGTGAGCCACCCGACGGTGTCGACGGTGGGATCGACACGACTCCGTCACCCTATGTCGGCCTGGCGGCGTTCGAGCCGGGCGACGCGGACCGGTTTTTCGGCCGCGCGGAGTCGACCGCGGAGTTGTACGCGCGGGTCGGCGAACAACGGTTCGTGGCAGTGTTCGGTGCGTCCGGGTCGGGTAAGTCCTCGTTGTTGCGGGCGGGACTGGTCGCACGCTGGGCCGGGGGTGGGGGCAGGTATGTGGTGCTGACGCCGGGCGAGCACCCGCTGGACAACTACCGGGCCGCGCTGGGCTCGCTGCCGGAGCCAGCCGCAGCCGACCGGGCCGATGCGGCTGGTGACCTGCTGGTGGTGGTCGACCAGTTCGAGGAGGTATTCACCGTCTGCCGTGACGAGGCGACACGCAAGCGGCTCATCGCGCTGTTGCTGGAGGCCGCGAATCGGCCGGACAGTCGGGTGCGTGTGGTGCTTGGCGTGCGCACCGACTTCTACAGTCACTGCGTCCAGGACCCCGGCCTGGCACAGGAGCTGCGGCAGGGCCAGTTCCTGGTCTGTCCGCTGACCACCGAGCAACTGCGGGCGGTGATCACTCGGCCTGCAACGCAGGCCGGGACAATGGTGGAAACAGCACTGGTGACCCAGATCGTGGCCGACTGCACCGGCCAACGGGGGGTGCTGCCCCTGTTGTCCCACGCGTTGCGGGAGACCTGGCAGCGCCGCAGCGGGGCAACGCTGACCCTGGCCGGCTACCAGGCCGCGGGCGGCATCGTGCATGCCATCGCGCAGACCGCCGAACTCGTCTACACCGACCTCGATGAGCACGAACAGCGGTTGGCCAAGTCGTTGTTCCTGCGGTTGGTTGCGTTGGGCGACGGGACCGAGGACACGAAACGACGGATCACCACGGCGGAACTGGACCTGACCGAGCCGAAAATGGCAGCCACGGTGGCGCGACTGACCGAGGCCCGGCTGGTCACCGTCGACCATGATCAGTTGGAGATCACTCACGAGGCCCTGATCCGACACTGGCCCCGGCTGAGTGGGTGGTTGACCGAGGACCGGGACGGCCTGCGGGTACACCGCCAGTTGACCGCCGCCACAGCCGTGTGGAACTCGTTGCGGCAGGATCCGGCGGCGCTGTACCGAGGGGTGCAGCTGGCGATCGCCCGGCACTGGGTGGAGAACCGCGATGTGCCGCTGACGGGAATGGAGCGAGCGTTTCTGACCCGGAGCACGCGGGCGGAGGAGCAGGTGCGGGTGCTGGCCCGCAAGCGCGCCCGGCGCCAGCGGGTGTTGGTGGGCGCGCTCAGTGTGCTGGTCGTGGTGGCGGGCAGCCTGTCGGTGGTGGCCGCCACGTCCAGGCGTGCCGCGGTCCTGGCGGCCCAGGCGCTGGCCCGGCAGCACGATCAGATCGAGGCCCAAGTCCTGCTGGATCGGGCGGCGGCCAAGGTTACGTCCGATCCAGCACTGGCCGCGCAGCTCAGTGTCGCCGCCTATCGACTGGATCCAGACCAGCAGACCCGTAGCGGCGTGCTCAACTACGCCGCGGCGATCCACGCATGGCACACCAGTACTCCTGGTTACCCGTTGGGCCTGAGTCCGGACGGACGCCTGCTGGTCACCGACGGGGGGACCGCGATCCAGCTGTGGACATTGGACGCCGAAACACACCATGCCCGCGCTGTCGGTTCGATTCCGCACTCAGCGGACAATGCACCCGATGGCGCGGAATTCAGCCCGGATGGAAGCCGCTTGTTCATTGATTCCGCCCAGTCGGGAGCCGAATTGTGGGACACCTCCAATCCCACGCGTCCTGTGCTGCTCAGCCGCACGTTCAGCGACGGCGTCGGCGAGTTCGGGTCCGACCGGTACCTGATGGTCGAGGGTGCCCGCGACACCGTCTGGGATCTGGCCGATCCACGACACCCGACCAGGTTGGCCGTGGTGCCCGGGTCGACGACGGCTGGTTACGCCGCTGTCAGCCAGGACGGGCGCATCGTCGTCGACCTGGAGACCGGCGGAACCAACAGCCTGCGACTGTGGGACATCAGCGATCGGCGTCAGCCACGGCTGGTGTGGCAGACCGTGGTGCCCGGCGACCCGGGCCAGGATGTGTTGGCGCTGAAGGGTTCCCTGTTGGCCATCGCCACCGACACCGGCGCGATCCAGTTGTGGGACATCGCGCAGGTCGACACGCCGGCCTATCTGGGGACAGTGCGGGATCAGTCACCGGAGCTCGTCGACGGCCTCACCCTGAGCTCTGATGGAACGGAGTTGGCAGCGAGCCTGGTCGACGCCGTGGAAGTATGGGATGTCAGTGCGCCGAGCAGCCCGCATCTGATGGCCAGCGTCGCCAGCCACATCGATGGTGATCCGCAGCTGATGCTGGCCTTCCGTTCGGATACCACGTTGGTCACCTCGGAGAACCCGCTGGACACCGAATCGCTGACCGGGAGCGAGAACACCCCGGTGTACTGGTGGAATCTACCTGCGCCGGGGTTGGCCGGTAGGACCGTGAACGGAGCGATCAGTCCGGCGTTCAGCCCTGATGGCCGCACCATGGCGACCACCGAGGAACCCGGGACGGGCGCGGGTTGGACCCAGTTGTGGAATGTGAGCAAGCCGGCCTCGCCGGTCCCGCTGCGGACGATGACAGGTACCGGCGTCGGCGAGGCGGCGGTCTTCGCCCCGAGTGGCCAGGTCCTGGCCACCGCCACCGGAAAAGGTGAACTGTGGGACGACAGCGACCTTCAACGACCCCGACCGCTGGCCCCTCTGTCCGACGCGCCCCTGGCCTTCAGCTCCAATGGCCGGATGCTGGCAACGACAGGAGGCGTGTGGGATGTCACCGATCCCGCAAGCCCGCACCGGCTGCTGAAATTCGCTGAGCCCCAGATCAAGGGCTTGGTGGTGTTCAGCCCGGACAGTGCGATGCTCGCGGTCAGTGGTTGGAGCCCCCTGGGTTCCTCCGTCGTATTCTGGGACCTGGACAACCCACAGCGACCCCGTATCGTGGGCCACCTGCCGGTGCCGGCCACACAACTGGTGTTCCTGCCGGGCAGCCAGGCACTGGTCACCATCACGTTCTCCGGGCAGGTACAGCTGTGGAACGTGGCCGACCCCGCCAGACCCCGATCGATCGCCAGCTTCAGCGGACCTCCCACCAGCGACCAGCAACTGCTCGTCAGCCCGGACGGCACGACACTGGCCATCGCCGGCGCCGATTCGACAACACAACTATGGGACGTGACCAGCCCGCGAAAACCCGTCCTCCTGGCAGTCCTGACCGACGCCACGCCGGAAGCCTTCGACCCCACCGGACGAACGCTGGCCGTACTCGGCACCGACGGCTCCATCCAACTCCGCGAGGTCGACACGACCCACGTCATCGCCCAGCTCTGCCAGTCCACGCCGACGATCGATCGTGCGACGTGGCACCGGTACGCACCGAACGTGCCCTATCAACCCCTGTGCACACCTCAGCCTGGCCGACCATGAGACCGCGTCGCGCAGAAGTGGATCATCGTCATGAAGGCGGCGACGCCGCGACGTTGTCACAGGCAGCCCAGTACCGCTCTGGCGATGAAGCCCTTGTCCGGATCGGATGAAACGGCCACCACCGCCGCACACCTGCCCACCCTGATCGCGGGAGTCAACCCACTCTTGTGAATCTTCAGGATCGTGAAGATGAAGATACCGATTTCGATCTCCGCCTCCCAGCTCGCGCGTGCATAGATCGTCCCGTTGATGTACAGGAGGAACGTGGCAGTGGGCTTGTGGTCCGGAGTGAACCATTCCGTCACGTAATGGCTGAATGACACCTTTCCCTGCGGATCGTAGATGTACAGGCGGTGTGGCAGGCGTCGGCGCTCAACTCGTTGGGCTGGCACGAGGCCCGGCTTGGCGACTACGAGGCCGCCCGCACGCACTGTCAGGCAGCCCTGGTCCTGATCAAGGAGCACAACGACCCGGACGGGCAGTCGGGCACGCTCGACAGCCTTGGTTACATCGCCCATCACACCGGTGACCACGAACAGGCCATCGACTACTACCGGCAGGCCCTGGCCGTGCGCAGATCCCTTGGCGACACGACCGCGGTCGCCGAGACGCTCGGTGCGCTCGGCCATCCACATCTGGCCCTCGGCGAGCACCAGCAGGCGCGCGCGGTCCGGCAGGAATCGGCACGGCTCTACCGTGCACAGGGACGGGCCGAGGACAGCGAACGCATCCAGCGACAGCTCGCCGCCTCGCTCGACGATGCGGGAGCCGGGCGCTAGTGGACAGACATGCACCGCCCGACCGGGGTCCAACTACGATGAGTGCCAGCTCGATCCCTGGTCGCTCAGTCACCTCCGAACATCGAGGCACCTCATGAAGCTCCTGCTTACTTCAGGTGGCGTCACGAACCCGAGCATCCACTCGGCGCTCGTGCGGCTTCTCGGCAAACCGATCTCCGAGTGCCACGCCCTCTGTGTCCCGACAGCACAGTGGGGGCATCCGATGTGCGGTCCGACATCGGTGCGGGGATTCATCGCCGCCGAGCCAACGTGGCAGCACTTCTCCGGCCTTGGCTGGGCATCGCTCGGTGTCCTCGAACTCACCGCACTGCCCACCATCGGCACGGAGCGGTGGATTCCGTGGATCCGGGAGGCAGACGTGCTTCTGGTGGACGGCGGCGACGCGACGTACCTGTGCCACTGGATGCGGGAGTCCGGTCTTGCCGATCTGCTGCCTTCGCTGTCCGACACGGTGTGGGTGGGAGTGAGTGCCGGAAGCATGGTGATGACGCCCAGGATCGGGGCGTCCTTCGTCGAATGGTCCGCCGCGCCGGACGACCGCGCCCTGGGGGTCGTCGACTTCTCGATCTTCCCGCACCTGGACGCCTTCCCCACGAACACCATGGCGCAGGCACAACGGTGGGCCGCCGACATCGGTGTCCCGGCCTACGCCATCGACGAACAGACGGCCATCAAGGTCGTCGACGGCACCGTCGAGGTGATCTCCGAGGGGCAATGGACGAAGTTCGAGGTATAGCCGCCCCCGCACATCATGGCTGCTGTGTCGACGGGGTCCGGTCGTTGCCAGGAATTCTTCGGCGCGGTGGGCGAAAAGGTGGGCTCCACGCTCGACGGCCAACGCACGGGCCTGCTCGGCCGAGGCTCGGACGATCGGCCGGGACTCACCGCGTCCCAGTAGCAGCCGGGCCCTGAGCAGCAGGAGGAACCTTCCGCGTAGCGCTGGCCGTGAGCGTCGGGAACCATTCGGCCCGCGCCAGGGCGGCACCTGCCAGTTCCGTGTCCCCGGCTGCCAGGTACATGTCCACGACCAGTCCGAAGTGGAACTCCACACCGAGCTGTGGTGGGTCGACCAGTCTCGTGTCCACGATGTGTTCGGCCTCCGCCGCCGCTGACGCCGGGTCGTGTCCCGTCAGGGCCTCGATCCAGCACCAGGTGACCCGCAGACAGGAGTCGACATTCAGAAAGAGGTGCTCGGGGTCCGTGGCCATCCGCTGCCTCGCCGCGTATGCCGTCCACTCGGGTCACCCGCCATCGCCGCCGTCATCGCGGCGAAGCGGGCCCATACCGAGACCGCATAGGGGTCGTCTCCCCGCCGCGGCACGCTCGTCGTCGAGCAGTGCCCGCGCCCGGACAGAGCTGAACGCCACGACCGTACGGATGAAAAGCGTCAACGTGCGTGATCACGTGTCGTCAGGGCAGCGTCCACTTCTGGTTGGCGCCGCCGTTGCAGGTCCAGATGTCCAGTTGGGTGCCGTTGGTCGTGGTGCTGGCCGGGTCGTCGAGACACTTGCCGGACTGGGTGCCGACCAGCTCGCCGTTGCTCACGGTCCACTGCTGGTTCGCGCCGCCGTTGCAGGTCCACAGGTCGATCAGGGTGCCGTTGGCGGTGCCCTGACCGATGACGTCGAGGCACTTGCCGCTGTGCTGTACTGCGCCGTTGGCCAAGGTCCACTGCTGGGCGGCCGACGTGTTGCAGTCCCACAGGTCGACCTTGTTGCCGTCGGTGCTGACGTTGTTGAAGTCGTCGAGGCACTTGCCGGTCAGGCCGGACGGAATCGGGCCGGTGGGCACGGTGGTGGCGGTGCCGGGTGTGATCGACAGGTTGTCGAACTGGTCGGTGTGGTAACCGACGACCCCGATGCCGACCTGACCCGTCTGGTAGGAGGTGTCGGTGGCCGAACCGGCCGCGAGCCCGTCGATCGAACCGCTGATCGTGCTGCCCTGCAAGGTCATCGACAGGGTGTGCCAACTGTTGGTGCCCAGCGCCGTCCGCGTGCCGCTGGCCAGGGTCGTCAGGGTGCCGCTGGTGTTGCTCTTGACGATCGACCACGCGCCGGTGTTGGACACCCGGAACAGGTACGCGGCCTGGTCGGACTGCGGGCGGGCCTGGGTGTTGGCCCGGCCGAACAGTTCGACGGTGCCGGCCTGCGCCAGGTTCACGTCGGACCTGACCGTGTAGTTGCTCCACGTCGTGTCCCCGAGCAGGGCGAAGGCATCCGAATCGCCTTGCCATTCAACCGGCATCACCGGAGCCATCTGCTGCACGCACTGCCCGGCCCGGCCGCTGGCACAGGGTTCCACCTGGAACGCACCCTGCATGTCGGCCAGGTACCTGGCCTCGCTGTCGGTGGCGTCCGCATCGAAGTTGTCGCTGTAGGGCAGGGCCAGCGCCGCGCCGGCCTGGCTGGCCCCGGTGCCCTTGCCCTGGCCCGTCGTGGTGGTGACGGAATAGATGAAGCCGGGTTGCAGGGTGAGCGAGTACGAGCCGCCGGTCGGCGTGATGTCCTGTGCGTGCACGAAGTTCGTCGCCGCACTGGGATTGTCGACGTTGGTGGACCACACGTGCACGACGCCGGTGGACAGGCCGCCCCGGACGGTCAGGTTCACCGTCTGCGCCGCGGTGGCCGTCGTCGTCTCCAGGATGGTGGAGTAGTCGCTGCCGTCCGGCGACTTCAGGCTCACATAGCTGCCGTTCGCCCGGCTACCGCCGAGGTAACCGGACGCACTGTTGACGAACGTCCAGCCGGGCGCGGTGAACTGGGTGACCTGTGCGGTCGCCCACAGGCTCTCGCCAACGGTGTAGGCACCCGACCACGGCTGGCTCGCGCTCATCAGGCCGACCGTGTCGAAGGGCAGGTTCGGATAGATCGCGGCGATCAGGGGCCAGTTGATGTACGCGGTCATGTCCGCGTCCAGATAGCCACGGGTGATCGAGCGGATCAGCGCCGGCGCGCCAGCTGTCTCGTCCTCCGACCCGTTCTCGCTGGCCCACAGCGGTTTGTTCAACGCCTCCGCGGTCGACGAGCCGGTACAGGTGGTGGAGTCGCTGAGGTAGCCGCACGGATAGTGGCTGCCGAAGACCGACACGGCACTGTTGAACGCCGGGTTGGTCGCCGCGTCGGTGGCCGCGCCCCAGCCGAAGCTGTCGTCGGCCACGATCTGCACCGCCGAGAAGCCTGCGGTGTTGAGTGCTGTGCGAAGTTGTTCGTACCAGGCGATGTTGTGGCCGCGTTCGTTCCAGCCACCGAGATAGCTGACGGTGAATCCGTCCAACTTGGCGCAGTTGAGCCAGGACACCAGGTAGTTGATCGTGTTGGTGGTCCAGAACGTGCTGCCGACCCAACCCGGCGCACCCCAGGCCAGACCGTAGAACTTGATGTTCGGATTGCGGGCCTTCGCCTGCCCCATCAACCAGAACTCGTAGCCGACGTTGCAGTTGACCACTCCGGCACTGTGTTCGACGGATGGTTCGGCACCGTCGGTGGAGTTCGTGTCGCCGCCGATCTCCACCTTCAACATCTGCAGGTCGGCACCGTAGCCGGGCTTGAACAGGTAGTCCAGGATCTGCGACTGCTGTGTGGCTGGATAGTCGGTCAGCAGCCGAGAGTTGCCTCCTCCGCCGCTGATCGCACCGACGCCGTCGAATGTACGGCCGCCCTGGGTGCCGTCGACGGTGATCGATGTCGACACGGCAAGTGCCTGAGTCGCCGATGCCTGCACGGCGAGTCCGGTCATGGTCGCAACGGCGACCAGAATGATGATCCACAGGTGCCTTCGGCTACGCAAGGTGGACGCTCCTCATTGAGTTGACCAGCTTGGCTACGGCTCTCGCGATCTCCTCAGCGACGCAAGGCAATTAAACATGATCGAACGTTAGGCGACAACTATCACCAAACAAGTGCGGGCTTGATTGGTCCGAAAGGAGGCAATGAGAGACGGCGCATGCGCGCAAAGTGGCCGAGCCCGAGCATCGATGGCATCAGCGAGGAACTTCACGTCACTCCATCGGTGATGGCCGGTCGATTGCACAGCGTGATCAAGCTGGTGACCTTGCCGTCCGCTACTACTCGCTCGACCAGGTCCCGATCGCACAGGTGATCCGGCGACTGCGCAATCTGGACATGCCCGCGGCGGACGTGAAAGCCGTCTTGGCCACCCAGGGCACCGGCGCGCGCAACGAGCTGATCGCAGCGCACCTCGCCCGGCTGGAGCGACAGCTCTCCCTGACCTACGGCGATCGGCACGTACACCGCACGACACGAGATCGGCGCGGACGGACCGCTACGCGAGTACTACCTGCGCATCCGCTCACCGCGACCCGGGAGGGCGACCCCGTCACCGAAGTAGGCCGGCCGATCTTCAGGTCGGCCACATTCACCGACCGGCAGGCCGCTACGGACCGACCATCGATTGTTATGGCCAGACGCTGGGCCTGGCCCATCAGACTGGCCACCGACTACTACCAAGAAGCGCTGGACATCGCCCACCAGACCGACAATCGCTACGGCGAACGGCTCGCGCTGGACGGCCTCGGCCACGTGCACTACGCGCATGGCCACTACGAGCCGGCCACGCCACGCCACGCCACGCCACGCCACGAAGGACCATCGCGACGCGTTGCGCCACCACCAGACCGCCCAGCACCTGGCCCTGGATCTCGACCAACTCCAGGACCAGGGCCGCACGCTGGACGGATTGGCTCACGCTTTGCTGAGGGCGGAAATTCGGTTATTCGCTGAGGTCGGCGTCGGGGAGGGCGCCGAGCAGGGCGAATGCCGGGAGATGGGCGGTGATGTCGCCACGAGTGGTCCAGGCCCGCAACTGTGCGGCCGAGCGGCGGGTGACCAGTGCCCTCGCCAGATCGAAGTCCGATGCGCTGACCACTACTTCGGGGTCGGACGCCGACATCCACCGCCAGCCCGGCCCGACCAGCGCGATGGCTGGCACGTCACCGAGACGTGCGGCGAACCGACCGGCGAAGACGTCCCTGATCGCGGCCAGGGCGGGCGTGTCCTGCGCACCGGGAACGCCGAGCGCGCCACGGATGTCCTGCTCGTGGATGATCACGTCGTTGAGCGGGCGTGGGCCGCGCTCGCGCATCCAGTCGGTCAGCGGCCCGGCGACCTGCCGCCACTCCGCGACCAGCGTCGGCACGTCGTGATCGGCGCGGCTGCGCACCTGGGCGCTGGTCCAGGCCTCGTTGTGGTCGTCCGGCTCGTTCCCGGCCACCACGTCGGCGCCGAGGCCGACCATGTGCGAGAACAGATCGCGCACCGACCAGTCGGGGCAGGCCGGCACCGGCCTGGCCACCTGCTCCGGGGTGGCCTGCGCGACCAGCGTGATCACCCGCTGCTGGGCCTTGGTCCATTCGTCGATCGGATCCATGCGGCGAGTCAAGCACATCTGGACGTGCCGCCCGTGTGGCACCGGACTGGGGCCGACGAAGGAGTCCACACATGCCTGAACGACGAGCGCGTCGGATTGTCCAGATCCGGTGGCGTCCGCTGCCGTGCGTGATACTGGCGGCTCCTGTCGTGAGGGGAGGCCGCGTCCGTGACCGAACTGGACATCGCCGGGATCCTGGCGATCGCCAACGGCGCACCCGTGCGCCTGGCCGATGCGGTCCTGGCGGACGTCGCCGCGAACCGTGACAAGGTCGAGGCCGCGCTGCTGGCCGCCGATGGTCCGGTGTACGGCGTGCACACCGGCATGGGGCGGCTGGCCGGGGTGTCGCTCGACGAGCGCCAGCAGGCGGCCCAACAGGCGAACCTGCTGGTCGGGCGGGCCGTCGGTGGCCCGCCGTGGCTCCCCGAGCCCGACGTGCGGGCGCTGCTGGCCGTGCGGCTGCGTGGGTTCCTCGCGCCGACCACCGGCGTGGGTGCCGACCTCGTGCGGTTCCTGGCCGATCGGTTGAACGACGACTTCGTACCCGCCGTGCCACGCGACGGCCTGGGCAGCGCGGGCGAGATCATCCCGTTGGCCCATGCGTTCCAGACGTTTCTCGGCATCGGCACGGTCCTGGCGGACGGGGTCGAAGTGCCGGCCGGGACCGCACTCGCCCAGCGCGGGCTGATGCCGTTCGTGTTGCGCCAGAAGGAAGGCGTGAGCCTGATCCAGGGCTCGCCACTGGCGTTGACGCACGCGATCATGCGCGGTGCCGAGGCGCGGCAGGTGGTGGCGCTGCAACGTACCGCGACGGCACTGGCCATCGACGCGCTCGGTGCACCACGCGCGATCTACGACCCGGTGCTGGCCGGCGGTGACACCGTGCTCGCGTCGGTGCTCGGCGACATCCGGGCGCTCACCGAAGGCGCGCCCGTGCGGCCGGACGTGGTGCAGGCGCCGGTGTCGGTCCGCGTCGGTCCGCAGGCCGTCGCGCATGCGGTGCGCACGCTGGACGAACTGCATTCTGCCACCGATCTCCTGCTCGCCGCACCCACCGACTCGCCCGCGTTCGTCGACGGCAGGTTCGTGTCGACGGCCGGCTTTCATGCGGTCGGCGTCGGCCTGCGGATGGACGCGGTGACGGCCGCTCTGGTGCATCTGGCCGAGATCAGCGTCCAGCGGCTGCACCGGATGCTGGACCCGCGGTACAGCGGCCTGAACGCACAGCTCGCCGTCGATCCGGGTCCACAGGCGGGCCTGTCGCCGCTGCACAAGCGGGCAGCGGGCGAGCTGCACGAACTCCGCAGGCTGGCCGCTCCGGCCACGCTGGGCTCGATCGACACGTCGGTGGGCCAGGAGGACGTGCAGGCGTTCGCGTGGTCGGCTGGAGAGCAGTTGCGGGCCGCCGTCGGCAGGCTGCTGACGATCACGGCGTGCGAACTGATGGGTGCCGCGCAGGCGCACGCCCTGCGGCGCTCACCCGGCGCGCCGGCTCTGGCACGGACCTACGAGCGCATCGCCGCCATCATGCCGCCGGTGCTCGTCGACCGCCCGCTCGGGCCGGACGTCGAGCGACTGACCGCGGCGCTCAGGACCGAACAGCTGAGCTGAGGACTTGGCCGCGGGCCGGCTCGACACCCTGTCAGTCAGCCAGTGCCGGGCGTGACCGTCCAGATGCCAGTGGGGCCAGCTCGGCCGACTCGTCGAACGTTCCGTCGAATTTGAGCTGTACACAGTTGGTGATCTCCTCGGTGCCCAGTACCTGACCGGAGCTGAAAGTTCCGGCCGTCAACCGGTATTCGGAGTGTGGGGTGAACATGAAGGTCATGTACGGCGCGGCCTGCGCGGCGAACACGGCGGCCTCGGACATGCCGATACCGACGACCGCGGAACAATATCTGGTTCCGGTCGAGGTCGGCAGGGTCGGCGGGCTCGATCGGCCGGGGCCGGAACGTGCGGCCGCCCGGCAACAGACTGCCCGTCTGCGACCAACCGAACCAGTAGTCCAGCGACCAGGTGAACCTCACCCAGTACCCAACCGGCCCGGTGCCGTCAGCCACGCGAGTGGCATCAAGGTCCTGCCGGTAACTGTTGGTCACAGTAACGGAATGCTCGATGGGCACGGTGAATACTCCTCAGCCGGAGAACCCGCCACACCGGCGACCGGATCGAGTGAGTTCGTACGGACGAGGTAAGACCGTGCCTCGCCCCCGCGGCTAACAACAGGGCACTCATGTATCTCGTCGCGACAGAACACAGTGGACATTATGAGTTGCTTACGAATGTGACGAACGAACCTTTTCGGGAAAAAGCAGCCGTCTAGAATCCGGATCATCCTCCGTAGACGTACCCCGATCGGAGCCTTGGTGCCCACCCAGCCAGCCAAACCGCCAGCGGCGCCCGCCCGCGACGGCCCGGAACACGCCTTCCCCGAGGGCTTCTGGCGCGCGCTGGAACGCCGACGGCCACCAGGACTGAACCGGATCGCCTGGCGCAGTCCACTACGCGGACGATGGCTGACGTCGGTCTTCGGAGCCGTACTGCTGGCCTGCCTCCCCCTGGTCATCCTCACCGGCCTGCTCGACTACATCGCCTACGGTCCCCAGTTCCACCAGGCGATCCCCGGGAACGTCGGCTGGCTGCGCCTGCCGTTGTTCGACTGGCCCACCCGGCCCGCCTGGCTGTTCCGCCTCACCCAGGGACTGCACGTTGGCCTGGGTTTGGTGCTGGTTCCCGTGCTGCTGGCCAAACTGTGGTCGGTGGTGCCCAAACTGTTCGCCTGGCCACCGGCTCGGTCGCTGGCGCACGTGCTGGAGCGGGTGTCGCTGCTGTTCCTGGTGGGCGGCATCCTGTTCGAGATCGTGACCGGTGTCCTGAACATCCAGTACGACTACGTGTTCGGCTTCAGCTTCTACACCGCGCACTACTTCGGGGCCTGGGTGTTCACCGGCGCGTTCGTCGTCCACGTCGCACTCAAGTTCCCGATCATGGTCCGCGCCCTGCGCTCGCGGTCGCCGCGCGCTGTACTGCGCACCTCACGGGCCGACACGAAACCGGAGCCCGCCGACGACAGCGGACTGGTGGCCCCGAACCCACGGCAGGCAACTCTGAGCAGGCGTGGTGCATTGGCGCTGGTGGGCGGTGGTTCGGCGCTGGTCGCCGTGCTCACCGTCGGCCAGACGGTCGGTGGGTTCACCCGACAGGCCGCGGTACTGCTGCCCAGGGGTCGGTCCTACGGGAGCGGGCCCAACGCGTT
This sequence comes from Pseudonocardiaceae bacterium, assembly GCA_036279295.1. Lineage (GTDB taxonomy): Bacteria > Actinomycetota > Actinomycetes > Mycobacteriales > Pseudonocardiaceae > DATEPR01. Next base: position 20,358 of record DASUJK010000034.1, read on the forward strand.
CCAGGTCAACCGCACCGCACGGTCGGCCCGGATCACCGCCGGTGATGTCGGGTCGGGTTGGCAGTTGTCCGTGCGTGGTGGGCCGAGCGTGCTCCGGTTGGACCGGGACCGCCTGCTCGTCCACCGCCAGTACACCGCGGATCTGCCGATCGCCTGCGTTGAGGGCTGGTCCTCGACGCAGAGCTGGAGCGGGGTGCGGTTGGGGGATCTCGCCGCACTCAGCGGCGTCGCGCATGTCCATTCGGCGGTCGTCACGTCGCTGGAACGGGCCGGGGCGTTCCGCCGCTCGATCCTGACCCGCGATCAGGTGCTCGACCCCGACTCTCTCCTCGCGTTGCGGGTCAACGGCGCCGACCTCTCGGTCGACCACGGCTACCCGGCACGGGTCATCGTGCCCGCCCTGCCCGGCGTCCACTGCACCAAGTGGGTCGCGTCCATCGAGTTCCGGAGTACCGGCAATGCGTGAGGCAGTGCACCGGCTTCGCCGAGCCTACGGCGGGCATCCGCTGCATCTGCTGCTCCTGCTCGCGTCGTTCGCCCTGACCGGTTACGCCGTGGTTCACCTGATCGGGGCGCCGTCGCTGGCCAGGATGGTGGTGTGGTTCCTGGCCGCGGTCATCGGTCACGATCTGGTGCTGTTCCCGCTGTACACGGCAGCGGATCACTCGATCACCGGGTTGCTGCGGCGCCGATGGCACGGTCGGCAACCGACGGTGCCGGTGTTGAACCATGTCCGTGTCCCCGCGCTGGGCACGATCCTGCTGTTGCTGCTGTTCCTGCCCGGCATCATCCGGCAGGGCGCTCGCACCTACCTCAACGCCACCGGTCAGACGCAGGAGCCCTTCCTGGGCCGGTGGCTGCTGCTGACCGCGGCGATGTTCACCATCAGCGCCCTCGTCTACGCGATCCGGGCCTGGCGGGCCAGAACTCGGGCCGCCAAGGTCCGGCCCGCCACAGCGCGACCCGCAGCCAAGGCGCGTTGAGGCCGGTCACCATTGCACCCACAGCAGATGCCGCACCACCAATGCCACCACCACCTGGCAGGCCAGCCACCAGCGCTGGTGCCGCGCCGGCAGCAGGGCGGCCGATGCGGCCAGCCACACCGCGAAGGGCAGCCAGATCCGTTCGGTCTCCGCTTTGGACAGACCCGACGCATCCGCTGCCACGACCACCAGTGCCGCGGCGCAGACCAGGGCCGGCACGACGACCCTGCGGTCGAAGGTGCGTGCCCGCGGCTCCGCCGTCGCGCGCACCACCACGCGCCGCAGTCCCGCCGCCACGGCGGGTCCGGTACTCAACACCAGGGCCGCGAGATCGGCCCACGCCCAGTAGTCATCGGGACGGGTCCGGCCGACATCCTGGTAGTAGCGCCGCACCACCAGGTGATAGCCGTCGAGCCACCAGAACCCGGCGAACGCGAAGGCGGCCACCACCACCGCTGCCCCGACACCGGCCAGCACCACCGCACGGGGGCTGCGGGCGAGCAGGACCACGGTCAGCGGTACCAGCGCGAACGCGGCCATGCCGTAGGACAGGAACAGGCACCAGCCCAACACCACACCGGACGCCAGGCACATCAGGGCCGAGGCAACGGACCGGTCGGTCCGCAGTCGGACCGCACCGAGCGCCAGCAACGCGACACCGCTGGAGCCGACACCGGCGAACAGCCAGTCCGCCGACACGCCTGCGATCGCGGCGCCAGGGAACACCACCAGGAACGGCACCACGACGCGGGCGGCCCGCTTCCCGTCCAGCGCGCGCAGCGTCACCGGCACGGCCACCACGGACAACCCTCCGACCAGCACCACCAGGACCGCCGCCGAGGTGGGTCCCCCGAGGCCGACGCGCTCCAGCCACACGAACGGCAACGTCGCGCCGGGCGGGTG
>DASUJK010000035.1:0-3789 GCA_036279295.1 Pseudonocardiaceae bacterium
GAGGACATCGCCGTCGCGGAGCACCAGGTCGATCTCGCCGGCCTCACACCGCCAGTTGCGATCGAGCAGCACCATCCCCTGCTCGACCAGATGGCGGGCGGCGACCCGCTCACCGTACTGGCCGAGCGCGTTACGTCGTGCGGCTGAGGTATCCGTGGTGACATCCGTCGTCGAGGTCATGCACCCCAGCGTCGGACCGAGCGTCCCCTGTCAGAACCGCCGCGCCCACCGTCTGTGGATGGCGGGCGCGGCAGGCGTTCCTGTGGACCGAATGCGGTTCGGTCTCAGTTGACCAGCAACGGAATCTTCTCACCACTCCCGACGTAGTTGATCGTGCCGTTCTTGACCGGTGGGTTCGGCAACGCGTCCGGGTTCAGGAAGATGACCTCGATCGAACGGATGCCGTTGTTGTCGGTGACAATGCCGTTACCCGTGTTCGGTGGGTCTCCCTTGACCGCCGATGCCGGCTGGTCAGTGAGGAAGCAGGCGCGGAAGTCGATGATCTGGTACTTGTTGCTGCCACCGTTGGCCGGCTGAACGGGAAGCACGGGAACGTAGCCGAACCGCGGCGAGTCGTAGATCGCGTCCGAGATCACCGGGGCCGGCTGCGTGTAGGTGCCGGCATCGACGTCACCGACGTGCACCGTGCTGTTGGTGAAGAAGCAGGACAGGGTGTCGTTGTTGATGCTCTGCCCCATCAGCACCGTCGTGGCCTCGGAGGTGCCACCGTTGGCGCACTTCGTCTTCCCGTTCGGCTTGAGCAAGTAGTCGCCGCTGCCCACACTGGAGGGGCCGAGACCCAGGAAGCCGCCTGTCGCGACGTTGGCGGACATGCCGGTGTCCGTGTCCACGCAGTTGGTTCCTTCTGTGGCCCACAACACTGTGGTGGTCTGCGCCGACGAGCATGTGCCGTCTGCCGGCCCGCCAGGTGGGTACATGGCCAGCGTGCTGTCGAGGCCGAGTGCCACGTTCGCGGCCCCGATGCTGTCCCAGCCCGTGAATCCGTTGTGCGTCAGCTTGATTGTGCCGAAGTTGCCGGCCGAGCTGCCCTGGCCGCAGACGAGCGGTGGGGCACCGATGGTGAGAATCGGCGTGTTCAGCACCGGGTTCCCGCTGTTACCGGTGTAGACCGCCGACCACTGGCCGTTCTTCATCACGCGGATGTACCAGAACTCCTGGACTCCCGCGACCCCGCGGGTCTGGTTCGGGATGTCCGGCACCGTGATCTGTGTGCCGTTGCCGTTGACGGTGAACTTGGTGTTGTCGATGGTGACCGGCGCCGGGCCGGTGCCGACGTTGCCGGACTCGAAGAACCCGACCTGTGTCACTCCCGTGAGATTGGTACCCGCGATGGTGATCGGCTCGAGCACCGACCCAGTCGTCTCAACCGGATAGGAGTTCGGTGTCACCGATGTGAGCAATGCATTGTTGGTGTTGGCCGGCTGTGGCTCGGTTGGTGCAAACAGGTTGACCGTGCCGGCCGACTGGCCGTTGTTAGGTTGCTGCAACGTCTGAGGCCCGTAGTCGCACCCGCTGAAGGCGTAGAACGGCAACGTGGCCATCTTCGGCGACCGGATCTCCACGGTCGAGACGCCGTTGACGTCGACGCCGTGGAAGCCCATGATCCCCGCCAGGCCGAAGTCAACATGGTCGGGCGGGCTGATCAGCGACAACTGGTTCTTGTTGAAAGTGACTTGCCATGCGCCAGCGGTGAACTTGGGGTTGCCGTAGACCACCTCACCGTTCGTGGTGTCGCAATCGGTGAGCTGGCCCGGCAGGTTCGCCACCTGGGTCGAGTACGTGCCCGTGCCGTCCGGATCGGCCTGCCGGGCAAGGTACTCCGCAATGTCCTTGACCGCCTGGTCCGTCGCGAGGGCGCCGGAGGCGCCATAGGAACAGGTGTGCACACCGCCCGTCTTGGGCAGGTTGGCACCCTTGATCCCGGCGCCGGATTCGGCGGCAAGGTCGCTGCCCGCTTGGACCTGTCGCTTCTGCGCCCACGCCTGCCCTAGGTCGACACCCATCGCGGCCATCGACAGCAGCATCACCGAGAGCAGGGCGACCAGCACCGCCACGGCGCCGCGCTCGTTGCGGCGGCGCCGGCTGATCAGCCGCTTCACGAGCAGGTCCCTTGACTCGAGTCGAGGTCTTCGATCCGGGTCACGTTCGTCCGGGTGACGTTGCCGTCGTCAGGCACCGGGATGAACGGGAAGTGCATGTTGAGGGTCGGGAACGTCGCGGTCACCGTCACCGAACCGCCGATCTCGCCGGGCGCGGCCACCGAGCCGGAGCCGTCCGCCTTGGTGTAGGTGATGGTGGTCGTGATCCCGCTCGAGCTCGACGCGGTCGTGGCGGCCCCGAGGTGGTCGTAGATGAGCCCCTTGACGTCGCCAGTGGTAGGGCAGTTTCCGACTGCGATGCGGCGTGCGGCGTCACCGACGGCCGAGCTGCCGGACTGCATCGCGTAGAAGTACCAGCCGTACTGGACGAGTCCGAAGACCAGGTACAGCAACGGAATCAGCACGAGCGCGAACTCGACTGCGGCGGCGCCGCCTTCGTCGCGCCGTCTCCGGAACCTCGCCATGCCACTCCGCCCGTCGGTCCGCCACGTCGCCCCATGCGACGTGAACACAGGTCGCCCCACTGTGCGTGGCCGAGATTAGGCGAGCGCAGCGCACCGTGTGCCCGAATCGGTGAACCTTTTGCCCCGTGCGTCAGCCATTGTGACGGGAGGTGGCGGACCGCCCGAGTTAAGTCTGCCTGGTCTAGACCACCCTGGGTCCGGGGGTATCACACGGTCACGGGATGTCGTGCCGTGAGCGATGTCGAGACGTGGATACGACGTACTAGGACTCCTCTCCGATGGACTACTTGGTCAGCCTCAGGTTCTGAGGCAGCGCGTTGCCGGCGTTCTTGGCATCGAGGACGTTGAGGCACGACTGGTTGCCGACCGAGCTGACACCACCGATGACCACGGCGCCGCCACTCACCTGGAAACACGAGTTCCCGTTGAACGAGGTGGTGGATTTCAGGGCGTAGACGTTGCCCGTGACATCTGGAAAGGAGTCGCCGTTGCCCTGCAGGTCGAGCGTGTTGGTGTTGTCCCGCGAGTAGATGATCGCGAACCCGGACGGCCAACCAGTAGGGAAGCCGGAGGGCAGGGGCGTCGTGGTGGGGGCGGCCAGGTTGTTGACGTCACCGTTCTTGATGTCCAGCTTGCCGCTGGGGCCCGCGAAGAACAGAGTGACCGGAAGGTTGTTGCTCGTCAGATGTGAGCCGGTGTTCTGGAACGACAGCGTCCCAGTGAACACATAGGCACCCTGCGCCAACGTGCAGGTCTCGTTCTTGATGTTGTAGCTGCCGTAGATCCCCGGACCCTGCGTGCACGGGTCGGTCTTGGGCGTGAGACCGGTGTACGGCGAGACGGGCAGGGCGACGCCGGCAAAGGGGTCGGTGATGTGCGGACCCGACATCCAGTCCGGGCTGGCGTTGGCCTGCGACAGCCCGCTGACCGTGCCCGAGATCGTGATGGAGTTCGTGGCGTTCCACAAGCTGTTCGGCCCGGTGGAGACGTTGCCGTCGACGTAGATGTCACCACCCGTCACCGTGAAATCCGTGTTGTTCGTGTTGACGTTGCCGAGCACGCAGAGTGCGCAGATACCGCCGCCCACGCTGTACGCCGCCGCAGCATCGCCCGCCGTGGTAATGGTGCCGGAGCCACCTAGGAGCTGACCGAACGGCGAGCCGGAGGTGCCCGAAGCCGTGTAGGTCACCTGCACACCCGTGCCA
>DASUJK010000036.1:0-10768 GCA_036279295.1 Pseudonocardiaceae bacterium
GATCGGGTTCGCTGCAGGATCTCCTGGTGAACACGCTGGCCGCGACACAGGACGACGCTCCGCCGCTGGACGCGGTCGCGTCGGCGCTGGCAGCGGCAGGCGTCCTGCTCCAGGAGCGCGGTGACTTCGCCCGCCGGCGCCAGGCCATCATCTCGGCGAACGTCGAACTCCGGGAACGCGAGTTGATCAAGTTGGCCGCGTTGGCGGAGGCACTGGCCGAGACGTTGCGTAACCGGGGCGTGCCCGCGGCGGTGGCGAGTCTGACCGCCGAGGCCGGGATCGCCGTGTTCCGCGTGGCGTTCGAGACATGGGTCGTCGACCCCACCGGACGGGACCTGCCGAGGCTCATCACGGAGTCGCTTGATCAACTGAAAGCCGTGACCGCGGGCAACTGACCACGGGCGGCTACCTCTACCATGCCGAACGTGACCACCTACGATGATCTTGGTGTCTTCGGGCACCTGGACACCTCGACTCTGCCGCAGCGCCAGCAGCGAATCCTGGTCATGATCCGCGACTGGGTCGTCCGCTACGGCTATTCGCCGAGCACCAGGGAGATCGGCGACGAGGTCGGCCTTCGATCGTCCTCTTCGGTCTCGAAGCACCTGACGAGCTTGGAGGAGAAGGGTTTTCTCCGGCGCAGCGCCGCGATGTCCCGGCCGATCGACGTGCGTGCGTTCCTGCACGAGCCCGCGACAAGGGAACCGGCGGACGACTCGGTGGCGGTGCCCGTGGTCGGCGACATCGCGGCCGGCACGCCCATCTCCGCCGAGGAACACGTGGACGACATTCTGACGTTGCCGCGTGGACTCATCGGCCGGGGCAACGTGTTCGGGCTGCGGGTGCGTGGTGAGTCCATGATCGACGCCGCGATCTGTGACGGCGACATCGTGGTCGTGCGGCAGCAGTCGGAGGCCTACTCCGGCCAGATCGTGGCCGCGATGATCGACGGCGAGGCGACCGTCAAGGTGTACCGCCGCCGCAACGGGCACGTCTATCTTGAGCCGCGCAATCCGGCCTACGACGTCATCGACGGCGACGAGGCGGTCGTGTTGGGCACGGTGGTGTCGGTACTGCGCAGGGTCTGACACTCAGCTCAGGGTCGGGTTGCCCCACGCCAGTTCCGGCAGCCTGCGTGACCGGCCGTTGGCCGCACCGGAGTGCAGCGGGGATGCTGTCGTGTTCTCGCGGTACATCTCCAGTCGCAGCCGTCGCACACCGGTCACGTCGACGTCGACCGTGGCCGGCCTGCCAACGGCCGCTCTGTCCTCGAAGCGCAGGCGCCCGTCCAGGTGCACGCGGAAGCGCCCGACCTGGAACGGTTCCGCCGCGTCGTCGAGCACGCCGGCCATGGCCGTCATCCGCCGGTACGCCCGATCGAGATCGACCTCGACGAAACCCGATGCGTCCTGGGTGGGCGACGCGGGCCGCTGCACGATGCTGCTCGGATGGTGCACCCCGTCGATCAGGGCGCCACCTGCCCGGACGTCGACGCTGTGTGCCAGCCAGGACAGCCCGGCCACCAGCACATTCGGCGTGTCGGCCGTGTTCGATGCCGCGCCGCCCGGCCACTGCCCGCGTGTCGGCATCGGGTGCGGGCCGTCCCCGGTGATCGCGGCCACCAGTTCCGCCACGCCCGCCGCGGAGAACTCGCTGACGTGGAATCTGGTGGTCGAGTACGGGTTGAGAAACGTCGGAATGTCGTCGATCGATCTGCCCGGCAGTACAACCGGCAGAATCCGCCTGGTCGCTCGCTGTAGATCCTTCGTCACTTCGTTACGAATCATCGCCGCCTCGAACTGTGACCCCCGCCCCTCGCTCGGCGCCGCCATACCGTCGGCCCGGATCCGATAGTCGGGGGACGCGATGACCAGGATGAAATCAGCCTCGGTCAACTGCTCGATCGCCCACGCCGACCAATCCTGCCGCCAGCCGTCGTCCCAGCTGTCCAGCCGCACGTCCAAGCCCATGTCGGAGCGCAGAAACCGCCCGAACCGCTCCACTGTGATCTTGTGTTGCTGTGAATCGTGCGCATAGGTGATGAACACCCGTGGTGCCTCACGGTCGGGCATCGGCGCTCCCTGACGGCCTGGTTGATCGCACGATACTCCGCTTGCCGGGCAACGGTTTCTGGCCTGGAACTGTCCGGTTTTTGTCAGGCAGTGACTACTGTTTCCGGCCCTAACATCGGTGCGACCGGACGACAGGCACAAAGGGGCGATGGCGCGCGTGTACGAGTACGACCTGTACATCAGCTATCACCGCGATGGCGGCACGGTACCGGCCTGGGTGCGCACGCATTTCTACCCGCGCCTTTCCGAGCTGCTGGAGGACAATGTTGATCGCAAGGTGAAGATCTTTTTTGACGAGCACGTACGGGGTGGTGTCCTGTGGGCGCCTGAGCTGCGATCGGCATTGCAGCGGACCCGAATCCTGGTGCCGGTGTGCTCGCCCGCCTATTTCGGCTCCGAGTGGTGTCTTGCCGAGTGGCATTCCATGGCGAAGCGGGAACAGCTCGTCGGCATGGCGACACAGGCCAGGTTGATCTATCCGGTGATCTTCTGTGACTCACGGAACTTCCCGACCTACGCGCACGAACGTCGGATGCAGGACCTCAAGAAGTGGAATCTGCCCTACCCACAGTTCCAGGAGACGTTGGCGTACCTGGACTTCCACAGCGCGGTCGAGCGGATCGCGCTGGAGCTGGTTGATCTCATCGAGCAGGCACCCACGTGGCAACCGGACTGGCCCGTGGTGCTCCCGCCCGCTGATCCGCCTCCGACGTCCAGTCTGCCGAGGTTCTGACGCATGCCGGGCACCGTGGTCACGTTCTACTCCTACAAGGGCGGTGTCGGCCGCAGCTGCACGCTGGCCAACGTCGCCGTACTGCTGGCCCGCTGGGGCTACCGCGTGCTGTGCCTGGACTGGGACCTGGAGGCACCCGGCCTGCAGGACTACTTCCGGCCGATGATGAGCGCCGCTCCCACCAGCGGCGTGGTCGACGTGGTGGACGACTTCCTGGCCGGCCGGGCCGAGCCGGTCGACCACCGGACCAGGCTGACCGGTGTCGGCGTCCTCGACGTCATCGTGGCAGGCCGGGACGATCCCGAGTACGTCGGCCGGGTGCAGGACATCGACTGGGCGCGGCTCTACGACCAGGGCTTCGGGGCCTACCTGGAACGCTGCCGGGCGCAGTGGATCACCGACTACGACTTCGTGCTGCTGGACAGCCGCACCGGCGTCTCCGACATCGGCGGTATCTGCACGGCACACCTGCCGGACCGGCTCGTTGTCCTGTTCACCGCGAACCTGCAGAGCATCCGGGGCGCCGTCGACATCGCGGAGCGGGCCAACGTGGCCAGGGACCGGCTGCCCTACGACCGCCCGCAGCTCACCGTCCTGCCGGTCCTGTGCCGGTTTGACGGGCGCGAGGAGTACGACCGGGCCGAGCAGTGGCGGCGCACCAGCGTCGAGCAGACGAAGGGCCTGTTCAGCAACTGGCTGGACCGCGATGTGCCGATCGAGCTGATGTCCCGCCACCTGACGCTGCCCTATGTGTCCTACTGGAGCTTCGGCGAGCAGTTGCCGGTCCGCTCCGAGACCGACCCGACGCCCGACCAGATCAGCTTCGCGCTGGAGACGGTGGCCGCCGTGGTCGCACAGCACTTCACCCGTACGGACCTGCTGGCGGAGAACCGCGACGCCTATGTCGCCGCGGTCAAGTCCGAGAAGCGCGGGTTCGGCCATGACGTGCGGGTCAGCACACCACGGTCCACCGTGGATGAATCTCATCAGATCATCAAGGAACTGAAGAATCTGGGCGTGCGAGCCGAGCTCTCGCTGTCCGGTGACCGGTCCTGGCTGAGCAGAACCGAGGACGACGCCAAACATCTGTGCCTGCTGGTGGACGGGCAGGTGAGCCGCTGGCAGGACGCCGAGGCCGAGTTGTTCCTGCGTCGCACCCTCGGGCAGGACCGACGGCTGATCCCGGTGCTCACCAGCGACACCGATCCCAACGTGTTGCCCGGCTACGTGGGCAACCTGCGCTATCTGCGGTTCGGATCCGGGCAGGGGCCAGCCGAAGTGGCGCGCGATCTGGCTCTCGCACTCAGATTCCAGTCCGCCAAGGGAGGAACTTGAAATGACGGAACGATTGGCACACAAGCAAACCGCCGCCATGCTGACGCTGATGGTGCTGGCCCGTGAGGTGTCCAACACCGAGCTGAAGACCATCGTGGGCTTTCCACTGGACGGGAAGTACCGGCTTGACCTGAACAAGCGTGGTCTGGTGGTCAGCCACAAGCAGGGGCGTGCCTACGCCCACGAGCTGACCGATCTCGGCTGGGCATGGTGTGGCGACGAGATCAAGACCGGCACGCCACCACCGCCGACGCCCCGCAGCCTGCTCGCGCCCACGTTCTACCTGCTGCTCGCCGCGTTGGACGACTACCTGCGGCGGGCGAACCTGCGGTTGGCCGATGTCTTCGTGCCTGCCGTCGAGTTGACCCCAGAGGAGATCGAGAGCCGCATTCGCGCCGCCTACCGTGAACTGGCCCCGGCACCTCGGGACTGGGTGGCGCTGGCCGACCTGCGGCTGAAGCTCGGCGACGCGCCGCGTAAGGACGTGGACGCCGTGCTGAAGGCCATGAGCAGCGTGAAGCAGGCCGTCCTGGTGCCGGACTCGAACCGCAAGGCGCTCACGCCTGCCGACCACGAGGCCGCCATCCGCGTCGGCGGCGAGGCCAACCACCTGCTGTCCATCGAGACATCATGATCGAGCGGATCGAGGCACTGCAGAGGCTGCGCTTCGACTGGGCCGACACGCCGGACCACGTGTGGGAGGACTCGCCGTACCACGTCGACGGCCTGCACGCCGACGTGGCGGCCGCGATCGACATCGGCGTGCGGGACGCCGTGACCAGCAACGGCCCCAGCCCGATCGGACTGGTGTTGCAGGGTATGAAGGGGGCCGGCAAGACCCATCTGCTCGGCCTGGTCCGCCGGCAGGCGCACCAGGCGGGCGGCTACTTCTTCCTGGACGACCTCACCGCGGGCGACGCCTTCTGGGAGAACACGGCGGACGCGCTGCGTCGCGGGCTGGTCCGATCGGACGAGTCCGGCGTGCCGCAGCTGACGACTTTCCTGCGCCGGGCGTGTGAGCTGGCCGCCGTCGACGACGACGTGACCGCGCGAGTCCTGAGTGGACGTGGCCTGAGCCCTTCGGATGTCGACGCCTTCGTCGTCGGGTTGCGCTCGCTGGACCGAGCCGTCGCGGTGGACTGCGCCGACACCGCGCGAGCCCTGGTCCTCTACGGCAGTGAGAACCCGACCACCACCCGGATCGGCGACGACTACCTCGGCGGGTTCGACGAGTCGAGGAAGGGTGAGCGGGACAAGTGGGGGATCCGGCCCAAGGCGAAGTCCGCGCTGGACCAGGTGCGGGACATCACCAGGCTGTTGGCGCTGACCGGGCCGGTCGTGATCGCCGTCGACCAGTTGGACACGCTGCTCGCACGGTCGGCGATGAGGCTCACCGACACCGGAAGTGTCAGCGACGACGATTTCCTGGTCGCCCAGATCGCGGACGGGCTGATGCGGCTGCGTGAGGTGACCCGGCGGACCGTGACGGTGCTCGCCTGCCTGCCCAACACCTGGGTCCAGATCAAGACCAAGGCGTCCGACACGGTGCCGGACCGGTTCCGCGAGCACCTGACCGTCGGCCGGATCACCGAGGCGAGGCTCGGCCGGGCACTCGTCGAGCAGCGGCTCGGTGTCGCGTACCGGGCGATGGGGTTCGTGCCGCCGTACCCGACCTGGCCGATCGCGCCATCGGCCTTCGACGGGCCGTGGGAGGCCATCACGCCGCGTGAGCTGCTCAAACGCGTCGGCGCCCACATCCAGGCCTGCCTGCGTACCGGTGTGGTCCGCGAGTTGACCACGTTCGGCGACGAGGACGTGACACCGGAACCGCAGCCCATCCGGTGGCCGGACCGGTACGCCGAACTGGACATGTGGTTCGACGAGCTGCGGACCGAGGCCGACACGTCGGCGCTCGACGACGACGCGATGCCGGCGCTGCTGTCCGCGGCACTGGGCAGCTGGATCACCGAGGTCGGCGACGACAACCTGGAATGGGAGCGCAAGCCGCGTGGCGAACTGCACGCCTGGCTGACCCACACCGTGGACGAGGCCTCCGATCACGAGGAGCACTGGGCGTTCCGGGTGATCACCGGTGATCCACACCCGATCGCGGCGCTGCACCGGTTCCGCAAGGCACGGTCGGCAGCCGGGCTGCGGAGCGGCGCGGACAACCGGCACCTGATCCTCATCCGCAACTCGCGGTGGCGGGGCGCCAAGACCATCCGTGAACTCACGGAGTTCGAAGCCAAGGGCGCCAGGCGATTCGAACTGTCCGAATCGGACGCACGCACGTTCTGGGCACTGGCCAGGATGCTGGACCGGGCCGGCACCGACCTGCACGAGTGGCTGGTCGACCGGCGACCTGCCGGGCGGTCGGAACTGTTGTCCGCCGTGCTGCCGAAGACGCCGACAGCGCATCGCTCGGACGGCACGCACCCGCCGCCCGTCGACGGCGAGATCACGCTCGGCACGGTCGTCGGCACGGGGGAGCCGGTCCGGGTCGAGCTCTCGGCACTGCGCAAGCACGCAGCGGTGTTCGCGGGCTCCGGATCGGGGAAGACCGTGCTGCTGCGGCGGATCGTGGAGGAGTGTGCCCTGCTCGGGGTGTCCGCGATCGTGCTGGACCCGAACAACGACCTCGCCCGCCTCGGTGACGCGTGGCCGAGGCCACCCGACGCGTGGGGGCCTGCCGACGCCGGGTTGGCCGAACGGTATCTGGCCGGGACGGATGTCGTGGTCTGGACACCGGGCCGCACGAACGGCAGGCCGTTGGCCTTCCCGCCGCTGCCCGACTTCGCCGGTGTCCTCGATGACGACGACGAGTTCAGCGCGGCCGTCGAGGTCGCCGTGGCCACACTGGCCCCGCAGGTTCGGCTCACCGGCAGCACGGTCAAGGCCAACATCGGCATGGCCGTCCTGCGCCAGGCGGTGATCCACCACGCCAGGACCGGATCACGCAGCCTGCCCGAACTGATCGACGTGCTCGCCGACCTGCCCGAAGGCGTGAGCATCCTCAACGACGGCAGGCGGATCGCGGCCGATCTGGCCGAAGCGCTGAAGGCCGCCATGGTGAACGATCCGCTGTTCGCCGGGGGTGGCGGTGCCGTCGACCCCGGAGTGTTGCTCACGCCGGCCGCCGGCCACCGCGCCAGGGTGTCGGTGATCAGCTTCATCGGCCTGCCGGCCGAGGAACAGCGGCAGAACTTCGTCAACCAGCTGCAGATGGAGCTGTTCTCCTGGATCAAGCGGAATCCCGCCGGTGACCGGCCGCTGGGTGGGCTGTTCGTGATGGACGAGGCCCAGATGCTCGCCGCGTCCGGCACGCTCACGGCGAGCACCCGCAGCACCATCGTGCTCGCGTCCCAGGCCCGCAAGTACGGGCTGGGGCTGCTGTTCGCCACCCAGGCGCCGAAGGGCCTGCACAACCAGGTGGTCGGCAACGCCATGACGCAGTTCTTCGGTCGCCTGAACAGCCCGGCCCAGATCGCCGCGGCCAACGAGATGGCCAGGGCCAAGGGCAGCCCCGTGGCCGACATCTCCCGACTGGAGCGCGCCCAGTTCTACGTGGCGGGCGAGTCGTTCGGCTTCCGCCAGGTCAGCACACCGCTGTGCCTGAGCCACCACCCGGCCAGCCCGTTGCGGGTCGAGGAGGTGATCGACCGGGCCAGGCGCGCCGCCGACTGACGAACAAGACGGCCATCGGCGGCGTGCACTAGGGTTTGCGCCCCACCGCTGCGTAGATCACCGACTTGCTCGGATCATCGAACGTGAGATCCGCGTGTTGTGATCCGGTTTCCTCCGGATGCCAGTTCGGTGTCCAGGTCAGGCCGGGGTCCAACAGTTCGAAGTCGCCGAACAGGTCGGCGATCTCGCGGTGCGAACGCCAGATCACCGGGCTGGTCGATGCGTCGTACATCTGTTTGACCTCGGCCAGTTTGGCGCCTATCGCTGCGGGCACACCTTCGTCGGTGACATGCGAGATCGCCAGGTAGGAACCGCTGGGTAGCAGGTCCCGGTAGCAGGCCACGATGTCGGCACCGATGTCGGTGCCCCGTTCGTCGCGTTGCTGGACATGCAGCACGGCGATCATCAGCAGGGCAACCGGTTTATCGGGATCGATGAGCCCGGTCTCCAGCACCTGGTCCCAGAGACGCCGAGGGGCGCGGATGTCGGCGTTGATCGCGGTGTGCCGGCGGTCGCCCTCCTCCTCCAGGAGGATCTGGGCATGGGCGACCGCGACCGGTTCGTTGTCGACGTACACGACCCGTGCGGTACCGCGCTCGTAGGCATCAGCCACCGAATGGGTATGGCCCATCGTCGGCACACCAGCACCAAGGTCGACGAATTGCCGAACACCCAGGCCCATGAGATGTCGCACCGCTCGGAACAGAAAGAGTCGATTGGCCTTGGCGATCGGCTGGATCAGCGGGAACGCCTGCATCGCCCGGTCAGCGAACTCCCTGTCGATCGCCCAGTTGGCGACACCACCGAGGTAGTAGTCGTAGATTCGGGCAATACTGGGCCGGTCAAGATCAACGCCTGCAGGGGCGAATGTGTCCTGGATGGGCTCGCTCATGCCCTCAGTCCTGTCGCGTCGTTGTGGTCGTCCGACGATCTCATCCATTAAACACCGCTCGGGTAGTCGCATGGCACTGCGTCACCCGCTCACGAAACGTTTTCGTAGGTCAACGAGGAAGGCATTGGTGTGACTGCGATCCAGCGCCTTGGTGTGCAGGTTCTGCCACGCCTGGGTGGCGGTCTGGACGTCGGTGGCCGACTTTGCGTAATACCCGCCCGCGACGTGCTCGATGTACACGAAGCTGCCTCGGTTCCCGGGCAGTACCACGATGGAGAAGTCGGGTGGCAGATGGACCATTCCGGTTTCGATCGGGAGCAGATGTATGGAGCTACGGGTGTCGGCCTGTCGATTCCTGCTGGTCGGGTCGTTCAGATCCAGGAGATAGTCGATCTCGTCCAGGATGGTCACCCGCCCGAATGCGTGGTATGCCCGATGCAGCGCTTCCTCGGCGAGCACACAGGCGTAGCGCCGTAGGTCTGGCCGGCGGAACAGTGCACGCCGATGCTTGCGTGTCCGTATCAATGGTGCCACGTCGATCGGATTCGCGCCGAACTGCTTGAGCATGTAGTGCTCCGACTGGAGCGGCCCGGGCAGTCGAAGTTCGTGCCAGCTCAGGATCTCCAGCGCCACGGTCTCAGCATCCATGTATCGGCGGGCATGGGGCGGAACTTTCCTAACGATGCCCGAGTAGGGGACACCACGGGCCAAGGACGCCGTCAGCGACCGCATGTGTCTCGCCGTCGTTGGTTCTACGTGCAACACGTCGATGACCTGGTTGACTTCGTCCATTGTCAAGGTGGCGCTGGCCGCTTCGACCCTGTGGATCTTCGATTGGCTGAGGCCGGTCTGGTGGCTGAGTTCGTCCTGGGTCATTGGAGCGCCGGTACGGGCCTTTTTGATCACGTCGGCGAGTTCGTGGCGTTCTTTACTGCTACTTGGCATGGTTGAATGAACGCTCCACTCCGCTCATGCGGATCGCCGCGTGAACCCTATTGAGACGAGCCAGGTCACGTAAGTGTAATGGCTGGCCATCGTACTTACGTGATTCGTACGATCACCGTCACTCTTACGGGTGCGTCCGCCCGTCATAGGCGCCGATATCGACTGCCGTCCGGAACTGTTGCCACCCAGGCGAGCCGAACACGAGCACCGGTGACCCGACCGCTGGTGTCATGGCTGAGTCTCGCACCGCCACATGGTGGGCGGCATGGTGGACTTCGACGCAGTTGTCGCCTTTGGGGCTGCATTTGCTCGATCGTTTCCACAAGCCGTCCGTGTCGGTCATTCCGCACTGGCTCGGATTGACTGGTTCCATGACGATCCACCCCGACTTTCGTCGTACCGCTGGACGATTTCAATAATGGTCCCCTATGATTATTCACGATGCAACCGGTGGAGGGCGTAACGTGGTCGAACCGTGGCGCGAGCGGGCCGTTCGGTGAAGGCGTGGAGTCATGATCCGGAGGTCTGGCCGCGGAACGCAGGTCGTGTCGGTCACGTCATAGCCACACCCGTACGCACGTCTCATCGGCGATGGGTGTCGTGATGGGGGTGGCGGATGGCTGAGGCGGAGCCGATAGCCGCTCTGCGCGGGCAGCAGCGGGAGGACCTGGCCCGCGAGTTGGCGGCGAGGTACACCCGTCGTCCGATGCCGATCGCCGACTTGGCCGCCGAGATCCATCGCAGACCAACGCTCGTTCGGCGGTTGCTGGAGGAGGCCGGCATCGTGGTGTCGGCCAACGCCCGCCGTAGCGGGTCTGGTGTCGGTGAGTTGGCCGACCGTTATCAGCAGGGCGAGTCGCTGGAAAAGCTGGCCAAGGCGACGGGCATCGATCGACGTGTCGTGCGTGATCTCCTGACCGGCGTCGGCGTGATCATCCGCGAACATCGCGCGCTGCCGGCGAGCCGACAGCAGTGGGTGGTCGAGGAGTACGAGAAGGGCATCACCTTGCGGGAATTGGCCCAACGGACCGGCTGCTCCTACGGCACCGTTCGCCGCTACCTGCTCAGCGTCGGAGTACACCTCCGCTCACCGGGGCGTAGATAGGT
>DASUJK010000037.1:0-3822 GCA_036279295.1 Pseudonocardiaceae bacterium
GCCCAGTTCGGTGGCCACGCGGCGCATGGACACAGCACCGAACCCCTCGGCGTCCGCAATGGCCAGCGCGGCGGCGGCGATCTGCTCCCTGCTGAAACGGGGGCGTCTCGAACCGGGTTCCGGCCGCGCCCAGATCGGCGAGTTGTCACGCGGAGCAGGCACGAGCACACCGTACCTACCCGCAGGTCAGGGCCGCGCGGGCAACCGGGTGACGAAGCTGAAGCGATCCCCGGTACAGCGACCTGACCCGTTCGATCGGCCGACCGGCCACGTCGTGGGAAACACGATGCGGCAACAGCATCGGCAGCGCCGGATTGGCGCCGATCAGCAGCGCTTCCCTCGGCGTGGCCAGCACGGTCTCCAGCCGAAGCGCACAGCCGGCAGGTAGGTCGACTCCAGAACGACCCGCTCACCGTCCGCCGTGAGCACGCGTTCCAGGTGCGGCACCACGGCACCCGGCTCGATCGCCAACTCCACGGCCAACTGGTCGTCGGCCGGCAGATGCTCGACGGTGACAGGGCTGCGGCCGGGCACCACGCCCTGCTGACGCATGCCCTCGGTGTAGCTGACCAGCGCCAGCGGCTGGACGAACTCGGGCCGCGACACGAACGTGCCACTCCCCTGCCGGTGGACCAGCCTGCCCTCCAGCACCAGTTCGCTGACCGCCTGCCGCAGGGTCAGCCGGGACACCCCGGAGCGCTCGGCCAGTTCCCGCTCGGCCGGCAGGGCGGCGCCCTCACCCAACTCGTCCACCAGCCCGAGCAGCGCGACCTTGACGACGTAGTAGCGGGGCACCCGGCCGTGGTCCGGTATGCCGGCCCGGACCGGGCCGCCCGCTCTGTGTGGCGGCAGCGAGTCGGTGGGCATCACGTCGCGGTACCGATCGAACGCAGCTGGCGTGGCACCGAGTCCGGCCGGGGCGGCGGCGGGCCGAGCATGATCCGAGCGCTGGTCACCGCGACCCCTTTGGTCAGCGCCAACACCGGGTCGAGCGTCAGCCAGCGCACCATCGGCAGGTCCTCCGCCATCGTGGCGACCCGCAACACCAGTTCGGCCAGCGCGGCCAGGTCAACCGGTTCGGCGCCGAGATAGCCGGCCAGCAGCGGCGCCGACCTCGGCGCCCGCACCAGCCGGGCGGCATCGGCGTCGGTCAGCGGCACGGCCCCGTATGCCCGGTCACCGAGCAGGTCGCTGACGATGCCGGACAACCCGAACGACACCAGCGATCCGAACGACGGATCGTCCTGCAACCCGATGACACACGACATGCCACGCTCAGCCATCCGCTGCACGATGACATCGTCCACTCCGGACACTGCCAGGACATCCCGGTACGCGGCCCGGACCGCGTCCTCGGTCACCAGGTCCAGCCGCACGCCGACGAGATCGTCACGGTGCCGCAGCTTCTCGCTGGTGGACTTCACCGCGACCGGGTAGCCGAGTTCGTCAGCAGCGGCGGCCGCGGTGTCCTCGGTCGCGGCATGGCGGAACGGCACCACGTCGATGCCGTAACAGCGCAACAGTGCCAACGACTCGTCGTCGGACAGGGTCCGCGCCTCGGTGGGCATCGAGATCAGTTCCCGGGCACGGTCGGCGTCGATGCCGTCCGGCCGGACGATCGCACCCTGCGGCGCGGACCGCCAGCGGGCATACCGGACCGCCCTGGCCAGCGCCGTGACCGCACGCTCCGGGCTCGGATACGAGGGCACCGAGCCGTACCCGGGTGTGCCGTCCGGCCCCGGCACGGCCAGTTCGGCCGGCACACCCTCCACGGCCAGGAACGTGGACACGACCGGCTTGTCGGCGGCCGCGCACTCGTCGACAACGGCCCGCAACGCACTGGCGTAGGCGTTGCCCGGCACGACAAGCGGCGGTACGAACACGATCACCACGGCGTCGACGTCGTCGCGGCGCAGCACGTCCCGCACGGCGGCGGCGAACACCTCGGGCGACGCCTCGGCACCGGTGTCCACCGGATCGGGGGCGAGCCGCAGATCCTGGGCCAGCACGGTGTCGGCGGCCAACAGCCCGATCGCGGTCGAGTTGCCGACCACGGCGATCCGCTCACCGGCCGGCAGTGGCTGGTTGGCCAGCAGCAGTGCGGTGTCGAACAGGTCGGCCAGCGAGTCGACCCGGATCACACCCGCCCGCTCGAACAGGGCCCGCACGCTGGCGTCGTCCACCGGCACCGACGTGGCGGCCAGGCCGGGCCGGACGGCGTTGCGGCCCGATTTCACCACCACGATCGGCTTGTGCCGGGCCAACCGCCGAGCCAGCCGCGTGAACTTGCGCGGATTGCCGAACGACTCCAGGTAGAGCAGCACGACGTGGGTCGCGGCGTCGGTCTCCCAGTACTGGAGCAGGTCGTTGCCGGAGACGTCGGCCCGGTTGCCGGCCGAGACGAACGTGGACAGACCGAGGCCACGAGCTGCCGCGTCAGCCAGGATGCCGATGCCGAGCGCGCCGGACTGGCAGAAGAAGCCGGCCCGGCCCGAACCGGGCAGCCGGGGCGCCAGCGTGGCGTTGAGCCGCACCCGTGGATCGGTGTTCGCGACGCCGAGCGCGTTCGGCCCGACGACACGCATGCCGTGCGCGCGTGCTTCGGTCACCAGTTTGCGTTCCGCGCTCTGGCCGTCCGGCCCGACGTCGGCGAACCCCGAGGACAGCACCACCAGCGTCCGCACACCCTTGGCCAGACACCCGTCGAGCACCGCGTCCACTCCGGCCGCCGGGATGGCGACGACCGCCAGGTCCACCGGGTCGGGGATGTCCAGCACGGAGGCGTAGGCCCGCACGCCGCTCACCGAGCGGTGCTCGGAGTTCACCGGGTAGACCGTGCCGGCGAACCCGGCGGCCAACAGGTTGGTCAGCACGACGTACCCGATCTTGCCCCGATCCGTGGACGCGCCGATCACCGCGACAGAACGAGGGTGCAGCAGGTTGTGCACGCTGCGTGCCTCGGCCGCCTGCTCCCGTGCCCTGGCCACCTCGACGGACTCGTCCGTCGGGTCGATGGCGAACTCCAGGTGCAGGACACCCTCCTCGATCGCCCGACTGACCCGATAGCCGGCATCGCGGAACACCCGGACCATCTGGCCGTTCTCGCCGAGCACCTCGGCCACGAACCGGCCAAGGCCACACTCACGAGCGGCGGCGGCCAGGTGCTCCAACAGGATCGAGCCCAACCCCCTGCCCTGGTGCGCGTCCTCCACCACGAACGCCACCTCGGCCGAGTCCGTGTCGCCCAGCCGCTCGTAGCGGCCGACCGCGATCAGCAGGTCACCGAGGAACGCACCGAAAGCCACCCGGTCGTGATGATCAACGACGCTGAACCGCTTGAGGTCCTTCTCCGACATGTGCGGATACGGTGAGAAATAACGGAAATAGCGGGTCCGCTCGGACAGCCTGCCGTGCAGGTCGAGAATCCTCGGCGCGTCATCCGGGATGATGGGCCGCAAATGGACGGTGCCGCCGTCGGTGAGCACCAGGTCTGCTTCCCAGTGCTTCGGATAGTCGAACGGGTCCGCCATCATCGGCTAGTCCCTTGGGTCGTCAGGATCGAGGCCGTGCAACGGGAACACGGCCCGCCGCGTGTCCCGGATCGCCAGATCCACCTGGTCGTCCACGGCACCGCCCCACGGTTCGAACGTCACGTCGGCGTTGTCCGACATCGACGTGGGCAGCACGACATGCGGCGCCACCATGCCGGCGACCAGCGAGATCCAGTCGGCCGGGACCGGAGTGTTCGGGTCGACGTCCCGGTCCAGGACGGTGGCCAGCAGGTGGCTCCACGACCTCGGCACGACCCGGACCAGGTCGTAT
>DASUJK010000038.1:0-2847 GCA_036279295.1 Pseudonocardiaceae bacterium
ATCCGCGAGCGAGCCACTGGGTGCCGGCTGCTGCCGCTCCGGCCGCCCGCCACCGCCGCGCTGCTGACGGTCCTTCGGCCGGCCGCCACCGGAGGGCCTGCTACCGGAACGCCGATCGGGTGCGGTGGCCGGCTCGTCCTCCAGCCGCAGGGTGAGCGAGATGCGTTTACGTGGAATGTCCACCTCCAGCACCTTCACCCGCACCACGTCACCGGACTTCACCACGTCCCTCGGGTCCTTCACGAAGTTGCGCGACATGGCCGACACGTGCACCAGGCCGTCCTGGTGCACGCCGACGTCCACGAACGCGCCGAACGCCGCCACGTTCGTGACCACACCCTCCAGCACCATGCCCTGCTGGAGATCGCCGATCTTCTCCACACCTTCGGTGAAGGTCGCGGTGCGGAACGCGGGCCGGGGGTCGCGGCCCGGCTTCTCCAGTTCCTTCAGGATGTCGGTCACCGTGGGCAGACCGACCTTGTCGTCCACGAACTTCGCCGGATCCAGCGTGCGCAGCACCGAGTTGTTGCCGATCAGCTCGGCGATTCCGCCGTCGGGCACGGTGGCCGCCATGATCTTGCGCACCACGGGATAGGACTCCGGGTGCACGCTGGACGAGTCCAGCGGGTCGTCGCCGCCCCGGATGCGCAGGAAGCCCGCGCACTGCTCGAACGCCTTCGGACCCAGCCGTGCCACACCCTTCAACGCCGTGCGGGACCGGAACGGCCCGTTCTCGTCCCGGTGTGCCACGATGTTCTCGGCCAGTCCCTCACCGATGCCCGACACTCGCGTCAACAGCGGCGCGGACGCGGTGTTGACGTCCACGCCGACCGCGTTCACACAGTCCTCGACGACGGCATCCAGCGACCGGGACAGCTTCAGTTCGGCCAGATCGTGCTGGTACTGGCCGACGCCGATCGACTTCGGGTCGATCTTCACCAGTTCGGCCAGCGGGTCCTGCAACCGCCGCGCGATGGACACCGCGCCACGCAGCGACACGTCCATGCCGGGCAGCTCCTGGGCCGCGTAGGCGGACGCCGAGTACACCGAGGCGCCCGCCTCGGACACCACGATCTTGGTCAGTTCCAGCCGCGGCCGCAGCTTGATCAACTCCGCCGCCAGCTTGTCGGTCTCCCGGGACGCCGTGCCGTTGCCGATCGAGATCAGGTCCACGTTGTGCTTCTCGGCCAGCGTGGCCAACTTGGCCAGTGCCTCGTCCCAGCGCTGCTGCGGCTGGTGCGGGTAGATGGTGTCGGTGGCGACCACCTTGCCGGTCGCGTCCACGATGGCGACCTTCACGCCGGTGCGGAACCCGGGGTCCAGGCCCATCGTGGACCGCTGGCCGGCAGGCGCTGCGAGCAGCAGGTCACGCAGGTTGGTGGCGAACACCCGGACCGCCTCGTCCTCGGCCGCCTGCCACAGTCGCATCCGCAGGTCGATGCCCAGCCGCACGAGAATCCTCGTTCGCCACGCCCACCGAACCGTGTCGGCCAACCACTTGTCCGCGGGCCTGCCCCGGTCGTCGACGCCGAACCGTGCCGCGATGTGCCGCTCGTAGTCGGTCGGCCCCACAGGTGTGTCGGCGGGCACGTCGGCTGCCATGGTCAGGTCGAGGACGTTCTCCTTCTCACCGCGGAACACGGCGAGAACCCGGTGCGAGGGCAGCGACGTGTAGGACTCGCTGAACTCGAAGTAGTCGGCGAACTTGGCGCCCGCCTCCTCCTGACCTTCGCGCACCGAGGACACCAGCCTGCCGCGCGTCCACATCCGCTCGCGCAGCGTGCCGATCAGGTCGGCGTCCTCGGCGAACCGCTCCACCAGGATCGAGCGCGCGCCATCGAGGGCCGCTGCCGCGTCGGCCACGCCACGCTCGGCGTCCACGTACTCGGCGGCCCGCGCCTGCGGGTCCTGGTTCGGGTCGGCCAGCAGCAGCTCGGCCAGCGGCTCCAGGCCCGCCTCCCTGGCGATCTGCGCCTTGGTGCGCCGCTTCGGCTTGTACGGCAGGTAGATGTCCTCCAGCCGCGCCTTCGAGTCGGCTGCCATGATCTGCGCGGTCAGCGCGTCGTCCAGCTTGCCCTGCGACCGGATCGACTCCAGGATCGCGCCCCGGCGCTCCTCCAGCTCCCGCAGGTAGCGCAGCCGCTCCTC
Source organism: Pseudonocardiaceae bacterium (assembly GCA_036279295.1). Taxonomy (GTDB): domain Bacteria; phylum Actinomycetota; class Actinomycetes; order Mycobacteriales; family Pseudonocardiaceae; genus DATEPR01. Next base: position 2,149 of record DASUJK010000038.1, read on the forward strand.
CAGGGTGCGCAGCTGCGTGTCGTCCAGGGTGCCGGTCACCTCCTTGCGGTACCTGGCGATGAACGGCACCGTCGCGCCGCCGTCCAGCAGCTCGACCGCCGCGCCGACCTGATTGTCACGAACGCCGAGTTCCTCTGCGATCTGGTGGTTGATCGACCGGTTGATCAACGCCTGCCGTTCGATCGACTCGCGCGCCGTCGCGTCCGCATCCGTACCCGTCACTGCCGTCACCCTTGCCAACCGTTTCCGTCACCGAACAGACCGACCCAGCATTCTGCCGGTGCCGGGCCTTCCTTGTCTCAGCGGCTCGCCTCTCGTGTGGGGGGAACCGTGTTTGTCGCTGGCCGGTGACGGGTAGTTCGAGAACAGGAGTCGCACGGAGGTGATGGGGATGGCTGTGATCTCACGCTTGCCAGGACCGGTGGAGCAGCACTGGGAATGGCAACTTCGAGGCAAGTGCCGGGGTCTGGACAGCGCGCTGTTCTTCCACCCGGAGTACGAGCGGGGACCGGCCCGCCATGCCCGTGAGGAACGGGCGAAGGTGATCTGCCGCGGCTGCCCCGTGTTGGCCGAGTGCGGCAGGCACGCGCTGTCGGTGCAGGAACCCTACGGAGTGTGGGGCGCGATGACCGCCGACGAGCGCCGCAAGAAACTGGCCCGTACCGCCAGCTGACCGGTTGCCACCAAACGGTGACAACC
>DASUJK010000039.1:0-9105 GCA_036279295.1 Pseudonocardiaceae bacterium
ATGGGCTCGATTGTGTCTGGCCAATGATCGCGCAAGGGCGTCGGGCAGGTAGTCCACGAACAGCACCTTGGGCACGTCGGCGGGTACGAGGGCGAGGATGCCGTCACCGCGGTCCTCGCTGTAGCAGGCTGCCCACGGCACACCAGCGGTGGCGAACGCGTCGTGCATCGCGGTGTACATGCCATGTCTGACCCGGACCTGGTTCATGTTGTTCCGACTACGGTCTCCGAATCCTGCGATGTCAACGGCGACGATGGTGCGATGAGCGGTGGTCAACGTGATCTTGTCCGTACGGCCCGCGACCGAGGTCTCGAACTCCGCTGATCGGTGGATCGCCGGCCGTGCGCCCCGCGATCGGACATCGTGGGATGGCTCCCGCAGCCCCGCCCGGCGTGCACGCTTGTCCGGATTGCGCGCTGGACGGGCGGAGTTCGCCCCTTGTCGGTATCGGTCCGGTGTCATCGGACCCTCCTCGATGGGATGTACGGACGGCTCCGGTGCGGTGACGGCCCCGGCACTACGCCCGGCCACCACGAGCTCACGTTGAGGATACGATCGATGTGTGCGCAACCACTAGCACGCGTGGTCAATCGTTTGGTTACCGTAACCCGGTGCGGCCACCGGTACGGCCACCATGTGATATACCTGTGCGGCCTGACTGAGACACCGGTTGCTGCGACCAAGGGAGCTCTGTGTCCGTTCCAACCTCCTCAACCGTTGCGTCCTGGGAGCTTGCTCTCCGGCTGCGTCAGCGTCGCGAGCAGGTCGGTCTGGACGCCAGGACAGTCGCCGAGGCGATGGGGTTCACTCGCAACTACTGGTCGGCGGTCGAGAACGAACGTAAGGTCCTCTCCGAGGAGAACCTGAACAAGGTGTTCGATTTGTTCGAGTTCGACCAGCGTGAGCGGGATGAACTACGTCAACTGCGCGCGGCCACGAGACAGCGTGACTGGTGGACCTATTACTCGATGCTCGATCCGGAGATTCAGCGCCTCTATGGATTGGAAGCGGGCGCGCGGAGCGTCAAAGGATATGAAAGCATCCTGGTTCCCGGAATCCTACAGATTGCTGACTACGCACGAGCTATCATCGCTCCCGCTCCGACTATCCGCGAGGTTGAGATCGACCAACTCGTCGACGTGCGCCTGAAAAGGCAGGAACGTTTGAGTGGTGCGACTCCACTGCGCCTGACCTCGGTGCTGAGTGAGGCGGTACTCTGGCAGCAAATTGGTGGCCCGGCCATCCTTCGCCGCCAACTTCAGCACCTCATTAATATGTTCGAAGAACATCCCGACACCATCAGTATCCATGTGATTCCGTTTACTGCCACGTCATGTGAGCTGTTTGGCTCGGCGACAGTTCATATACTAGACTTTCAGAGCTCGATGCTACCCATGGTGGCATGGCAGGAAACCGTGACATCATACGGGATAATCGAGGACCGTGCACGTGTACGGGATATCACAACCACATACGCCGCGGCGCTTAAGATCGCCCTCGACCCTCAGGAATCAACCAGAATGATCCGTCGTCGTATTGATGAACTAGCATGACCACCAAGAACATGTCGGCTACACCTGCCGACCGGGACGGGTGGTTCAAGAGTAGCTACAGCAGTGGCTCGGCGAGCTGTGTCGAAGTAAAGTTCGCGGATGGCGCGACCCTTGTGCGCGATAGCAAGGATCGAACGATCGGCCAGCCGACGATCGGTATCCGGGCGTCAGCCTGGAATTCATTCATGAATGCCGTCATCCGGCCCGAATTCCAGGCAGAACGGTAGACGCACCGCGAATTTTGATTGTTGTCCCGCGGCCGAACTGCTCTGGCGATCAGCAATCCGGTTTCCAGAGCGGTTCGGCTCGGCATCCTGGCCAGGTGTACGGCCCATGGAATTGCACAACCGGCTGGGCAGTGGTCCGAGGTGGTGCGGGAAGCGATACCGCAGTGCGGCTGCCGCGATCGCGGCCAGTGCGACGACACCGGCCCCGATCAGCAGAGCCTCGTGATAACCGTTGTGCAGCAACGGTGTCACCGCCAGTGGGCCGAGGATCTGCCCCACGCTGTAGCCGGTGGTGAGGATCGCGACGGCACGCGGGACCCGCAGATGGGTGCCGATGGCGAGCACGATCGAGGCGGCACCGAGGAATGTCGCACCGAACAACACGGCCGACACCAGGGCAGCTGCCACACCGCCGACCAGTACCGGCAATGCGATGCCAATCGCTTGCACAGCCAGTGCGGTGGCCAGCAGACCGGGCCGCGACCAGGTGCGGCTCAACCAGGCCCACAGCACGGTCGACGGCAGTGCGGCGAGCCCGACGAGCACCCAGGCGCCACTGCCGACCCAGCCGGCGGCGGTCTGGTCGATCGCGGCGACGAGGAACGTGCCGGCGATGATGTAACCGATGCCCTCCAACGAATAACTGGTCAGCAGGGCGAGAAACCAGCGCGGCCCGACGGTGTTCCCGGTGGCCTCGGTGTGTGCTGCCGCGGTGGGCAGTCGCCATGCGGGGACCGTGCACACGAGGCTCAGCGCGGCGGCGATCCACCAGGCCTCCTGCCACGTGCCGGTGGTGCGGATGACGAGCACGAACGCACCGGAGAGCGCGATGCCGGCGCCGACACCGCCGAATGACCAGCCGATCAGGTGTTGGGCGTGGCCACGCAGGCCGGTGAGCAGGGCGCTGACGGCGATGACGAAGATCAACGCGCTGGCCACGCCGGTGATCAGGCGGAGCGCGAACCAGATGGCGTCGGAGTGGGTGGCCGGCATCAGCGCGAGGGTCGCGACGACGGCCACCAGTGACCCACGTAGCACGGAGCGGTCGCTCGTCAGCGTCGGGATGAAGATCGCGATCAGAGCACCGACGAGGTAGCCGATGTAGTTGGCGGTGGCCAGCGCGGCGCCCCACTGTGCGGACAGGCCGGCCTGGGTGTGCATGAGCGGCAGGATCGGGGTGTAGACGAAGCGGCCGACGCCCATGGCTGTGGCCATCGCGGCGGCGCCCTGGCCGACGAGCCTGATGGGGGTGTGCTGCACACCCCGATCGTGGGCGTATCCGGTGGTCAGCGCCACGACCGGCAAACTCGCTACTGGTAGGCGCAGGCTCCTACCGCACTACGATGCGCTGATGGAGCTACGCCAGCTTCGCTATTTCGTGGCCGTCGCCGACGAGCTGAACTTCGGCCGGGCGGCCGCGCGGCTGCTGATCGCCGGGCCGTCGTTGTCGCAGCAGATCAAGGCGTTGGAGCGGGATCTGGGAGTGCGGCTGTTCGACCGGAACCGGCGATCGGTGGCGTTGACCGCGTGTGGCGAGGCATTGCTGCCGGGCGCGAAGGAGTTGTTGGCGCAGGCGGACGAGTTGCGTCGGGCGGCTGCGGGGATGTCGGCCAGGGAGCCGGTCCGGTTGGGCTACGTGAACTGGCTGCCGGCTGATGTGCTGGTGCGGGTGTCCGGGGCGGCGCAGCTGCACGTCGACCCGTGGGTGATGCCCTCGCACGTGCAGGCCGGCCGGGTCGCCGCCGGCGAGATCGACGTGGCGATCTGCTGGCTGGAGCAGGCCGACCTGGCCGAACGCGGCCTGGCGGGCCGGTTCATCGGGGCCGACGAACTGCACGCTGTCGCACCGGGTCCGGCTACGGCGGCGGTCCCGGCCGCGGAGCTGGTCGTGTTGGTGGACGCCGACGACGCCAGTTGGTCGTCCTGGAACCGCTACGCGGAGGAGTTCGCGCACGACACGGGTGCCGAGGTCATGCGGATCGCGGACGGCGGCATCACCGGCCCGGCCTTCTACGACCACGTGCGACGGCTGCGGCGCCCGGTGTTCAACTCACCGAAGGGTCAGACAGTGGCGTTGCCGGCGGACCTCGTGCGGTGGCGGATAGTGCGGCCGACGCCGTACTGGACGTGGTCGCTCGTGTCGCGGCGCGGCGAACCGCGGGCCGCGGTGCGGGCCACGATCGAGGCACTCACCAAGGACGTGGCCCCACTGGATCCAGCGGCCTGGGTGTCGGCCGACGACCTGTACCACCCCTAGACGGCGATCGGCGCGACCACCGCGTTCGCCAGTTTCACCAGGTCAGCGGGTGCGATCTCGATCTCCAGCCCACGCCGTCCACCGCTGCAGAACACCGTCTCGAACTCCTGGGCCGACGAGTCGACCACGACCGGCAACCGTTTGCGCTGCCCCAGCGGCGAAATGCCCCCGGCGACGTAACCCGTGGCCCGCTCGGCGGCCACGACTTCCGCCATTCGAGCCTTCTTGCCACCCACAGCGGCCGCCAACGCCTTCAGGTCCAATTGCGTGACAACGGGCACAACGCCGACCGTCAGTACGCCGTCGACTTCGGCGACAAGCGTCTTGAACACCCGTTCCGGCGCCAGCCCCAACACCTCGCTCGCCTCGGTGCCGAACGACGCGTGCCGGGGGTCGTGGTCGTAGCTGTGCAGGGTGTGCGGCACCCGTTGCCTGGTCAGCAATGCCGTCGCCGGTGTGCCTCGTCCTGCCATGTCGGCCAAGAGTAGTAGCCGTGTGTATGGGGAATTACCGAGGAAGTGCGGATGTTTTCACAGGCGTGGTGATCGAGCAGACCAGACCCCGGTGCGGCCGCGCGCAAGGCCGGCCAGCGGGCAGGCGAGTATCGTCAATGCCGTCGAATACGTCCCCAGCAGTGGGGACGGCGACGGTAGCCGCCGGTCGGGTGGGCCGGCGGGGAGGGAGCCCGGTGCCACGTACTGACGCCACAACCAGTGCTGAGGGCACACCCCGCAAGGATGACGCGGAGGAGCTCGCAGCGCGGTTCGAGCGGGACGCGATGCCCCTGATCGACCAGTTGTACTCGGCGGCCCTGCGGATGACCCGCAACCCGGCCGACGCCGAGGATCTGGTCCAGGAGGCCTACCTGAAGGCGTACGCGGCCTTCTCGTCGTTCGCCGACGGCACGAATCTCAAAGCGTGGCTGTACCGCATTCTCACCAACACGTACATCAACGGGTACCGCAAGCGGCAACGCCAGCCGCTGCAGTCGCCGACCGACGAGATCACCGACTGGCAGCTCGCCCAGGCGGAGAGTCACTCGTCGTCCGGACTGCGGTCGGCCGAGGTCGAGGCCATGGACCGGCTGCCCGACGACGACGTGAAGGCCGCACTCCAGCAGCTCCCCGAGGAGTTCCGCATCGCGGTGTACCTCGCGGACGTGGAGGGCTTCGCGTACAAGGAGATCGCCGACATCATGGGCACGCCCATCGGCACCGTGATGTCCCGGCTGCATCGGGGGCGCCGGCAACTTCGTGAACTGCTCACCGACGTGGCGCGCGATCGCGGCTTCCTCCGCGAGTCGTCGCCGTCGGTACCGGAGGTGGCGGGGTCGTGAGCTGCGGAAAACCGCACGAGACTGACTGTTCGCAGGTGCTCGCCGAGGTCTGGCTGCTGCTGGACGGGGAATGCTCCGGCGAGGAGCGGCAGAAGCTCGAACAGCACCTGGACGAGTGTGGCCCCTGCCTTGAGCAGTACGGCCTTGAGGAGCACCTGAAGGAACTGCTGGCCCGCAAGTGCGGCGGCGAGCACGCCCCGGACGGGCTCAAGGCGAAGCTGCGGGCGTCCATCCGCAAGGTGGTCGTCGAGGCCGACGGCGGTGTCGCGGTGGAGGTCCAGGAGACCACCATCCGGCTCACCGAGGAACGGCGCTAGAACGTGAACGACCCCGGGCAGTCGCCCGGGGTCGTCGCCGTTCGGTGCGCTCAGCTGTTCGGCCGGTTGCCGTGGTTCGGGCCGGTCTTCTTGCGGTCGCGGCGCTTGCGGGCGCGCTTCGACATGGGAACTCCTTGATCGCTTTCGGATGTCGCTGTGCCATTCAGTGTGGCACGTTGGGTAGCAGTGGGTTCGAGGGGTGACCGGGAGAGTGGCGCAGTGACGTCGTCTGGGCAACGTACGGAGTACGCCGTGTCGACCCTCGCCGACATGCTGGCCGAACACACCACGCTGTCCGGTGCCGCCGTCGACCACCTGCAGCGGGTGGTCGCCGAGTGGCAGCTGCTGGCCGATCTCTCGTTCGCCGACTTCCTGATGTGGATCCCGCTACCCGCGGAAGGCACAGAGGGCGTGGAGCGCTTCCTGTGCATCGCCCAGTGCCGCCCCACCACGACGTTGACCGCCCACCCGGACGACATGGTCGGCAGCGTGTCCGTCGGCACCGACCACCCGCAGTTGCGCCGGGCACTGGGTGAGGCGCGGATCTGCCGCGAAGAGGACCCGGTGTGGCGGCTCGGCGTGCCGGTGCGTCGCGAGGTCATCCCGGTGCTGTTCGAGCAGCGGGTCGTCGCCGTGCTGTCCAAGGACACCAACCTGGCCGTGCCGAGGGTGCCCAGCTCGCTGGAGATCGCCTATCTCGGTGGTGCCGCCGACCTCTGCCAGATGATCGCGGACGGCACGTTCCCCAGCAACGACCCGTCACCCGACGTGCACACCAGTCCACGAGTGGGTGATGGCCTGATCAGGCTGGACGCGGCCGGGAACGTCGTGTTCGCCAGCCCGAACGCGCTCTCGGCGTATCACCGGATGGGTCACGCGGCAGATCTCATCGGCGGCAGGCTGTCGCCGCTGACCAGGGCGCTGATCGCCGACCCGTTCGACGCGACCGAGGTGGCCCAGCGGATCAAGGCGGCGCTGGACGGGCAGTCCAGCACCCGGTTCGAAGCCGAGACCCGGCAGGGCGCTTCGGTGTTGTTCCGCGCGTTGCCGTTGCGCCCCAAGGGAAAGGCCGCCGGCGCACTTGTGCTGGTCCGGGACGTGACCGAGGTCAAACGCAAGGACCGCGCGTTGCTGTCCAAGGACGCCACCATCCGGGAGATCCACCACCGGGTGAAGAACAACCTGCAGACCGTGGCCGCGCTGCTGCGGTTGCAGTCCCGGCGCACCAGCAGCCACGAGGCCAGGGACGCGCTCACCGAGTCGGTCCGCCGGATCACGTCGATCGCGATGGTGCACGAGACGCTGTCACTGTCCGTGGACGAGCGGCTGAACCTGGACGAGTTGGTGGACCGGCTGATCCCGATGATGGGCGATCTCGCGGGCACCGACGGTCGGGTGTCGGTCCGCAGGGAAGGCCGATTCGGGGTGGTGTCGGCCGAACGCGCCACACCGCTGGTGCTGGTACTCACCGAACTCCTGCAGAACGCCTTCGAACACGCCTATCCCGCGCCCGAGAAGGGCGAGGTCGTGGTCCGGGTGGACCGGTCCGCGAAATGGCTCGACGTGGCCATTTCCGACGACGGTGTCGGCCTGCCGAAGGGCTTCTCCCTGGAACGCACCGAACGGCTGGGCCTCCAGATCGTGCGCACGTTGGTGGACAGCGAGATCCGCGGCTCACTGAGCCTGCGCCGCCGCGAGGTCAGAGGCACGGAAGCCGTCCTGCGGGTGCCCCTGCGGACCCCGCGTTAGGCCAGCTTGTCGGCTTGTAGTTCCAGGTAGTCGCGTTCCGGGTCGCTGGTGGTGCGCTGGGCCGCCCGCAGGTAGTGCTCGCGGGCTGCTTCGTGGTCGCCCGCCATTTCCAGCAGATGTGCGCGGACCGCGTCCACCCGGTGGTTTTCGACCATTCGCTGGTCGTCGTCCAGGGTGGCGATCAGGTCCAGGCCGGCTTGTGGTCCGCGCGTCATCGCGAGGGCCACGGCCTGGTTGAGCGTGACCATCGGGCTGGGCGCGATCGTGGCGAGTAGTCGGTACAACGCCAGGATCTCGGTCCAGTCGGTGTCCTCGGCCCGTTTCGCCTCGTCGTGCACGGCGGCGATGGCGGCCTGCACCTGGTACGGGCCGATGGGCGAGGTGGACAAGGCGTTCGTGAGCAGCGCGACGCCCTCGTCGATGGTGTCGGCCAGCCACAGTGCTCTGTCCTGTTCGGCCAGTGGCACGAGCGTCCCGTCGTCGCGACTACGGGCCGGGCCGCGGGCCTCCGTGAGCAGCATCAACGCCAGCAGGCCGGCGATCTCGCCGTCGTCGGGCACCAGGCGGTGCACCTGACGGGTCAGGCGGATCGCCTCACCGGTCAGCTCACTGCGGCCCAGATCCGGGCCGGAGGTGGCCGTGTAGCCCTCGTTGAAAATCAGGTACAGCACGTGCAGGACGACCCGCAGCCGCTCGGCGCGCTGGTCCGGTGGCGGTGCCTCGAATTTCGCGCCGGCGGCCTTGACGCGTTGTTTCGCCCTGCTGATCCGCTGGCCCATGGTCGGCTCGGGGACCAGAAAGGCACGGGCGATCTGGGCCGTGGTCAAACCGCCGACAGCGCGCAGGGTCAGCGCGACCTGCGACGGCGGGGACAGTTCGGGGTGGCAGCACAGCAGCAACAGCGTCAACGTGTCGTCCGCCTGCGCGTGGGTGTCGACCTCCGGCGGCGGGGTGTGGAACTCGTCGATCGGCGTCAACGCCGCCGCGGTGGCCTCGCGGCGCCGCCGGGCCTCGTCACCGCGCCACTGGTCGGTCAGCCTGCGGGACGCGACCGTGATCAGCCAGGCTCTCGGATTGTCCGGCACGCCCTGGTCAGGCCATTGGGTGGCGGCGGCGAGCAGGGCTTCCTGGACGGCGTCCTCGCAGGTGTCGAACCGGCCGTAGCGCCGCACCAGCGCGCCGAGCACCTGCGGCGTGACGTCACGCAGCAGATCGTCGATTCGCACGTCGGTCGGTATCTCGGCCACAGTATTTCGACACTCCGCGTTATTAACACTCGTTCACATTCGTGGCGATGCGAACAACGCAATGAACCCGCTACCAGTTGAAAGTAGCGGGTCCTTCGCGGATCTTGCTGTGTTCGAACTGTGAATGCTTCCGGGGGCGTGTCCCGGCACGGGGTGTAGAGGCACCGCAGAAGGAGCTGCGGGCCTCTTCCTCGAAATGATCAGGCGTTGGTACGGGCACGGGCCCGGGTGCGGCGCTTCAGCGCGCGCCTCTCGTCCTCGCTCATACCGCCCCAAACGCCGGCATCCTGGCCGCTGTCCAGTGCCCAGGTCAGGCAGCTGGACGCGACCGGGCAACGTCGGCAAACCGCCTTGGCCTCGCTGATCTGCAGGAGCGCAGGACCGCTGTTCCCTACGGGGAAGAACAGCTCAGGGTCCTC
>DASUJK010000040.1:0-4462 GCA_036279295.1 Pseudonocardiaceae bacterium
GCAGCCCCGGCAAGAGCTGGGAGTGGCGGTGTCATGCTGGCCCTCGAAGGGCGACCGACCCAGGCCATCTCCCGGCCCTCGCCGAGCTCCTACAAGGTCATCTAACAACCTCGTAGGAAGGATGGTGCCCTAGTGACCGACGCCGTCCTTGCGCTGCTGCGCGACCGCAAGCGACTTGGCAGCACCCCAGGAGACCGCGGTGACGACGCGCGCCTGGTACTCCTGGTCGAAGGCGGTAGCTCACGTGGAGCTTATTCGAGCGGGATGACGATCGCCATCGAAAAATTGGGATTGTTACCGATGTTCGATGCCGTTTACGGCAGTTCCGCCGGGGCACTGAACGCAGCCTGGCTACTGTGTGGTCGCGCCGAAAGCAGCATGCGCGCGTGGTGGGATCCGACCATCATGCGGACCACCATCGACCCACGGCGGGCACTGCGCGGGCGGCCGGTCGTGGACACTCGTTTCCTGGTACACACCGTTTACACCGAGATCATGCCAATGGGATTCCAGGAGATCCTGGACAACAGCGTCGAGTTCCACCCGATGGCCACGGACGGCAGCACCGGCAGGTCGACCGACCTGCACGACCGGATCCACGACCAGGCCGGCCTGCAGACGGCACTCCGCGCGTCGACCGCGATGCCGCTGCTCGCAGGCGAACCCGTCACGATCGACGGGCGACCGTTCGTCGACGCAGGCGTGAGCGAGGCGATCCCGGTCCGCACGGCACTCGCCCAGCGGGCAACGCACATCGTCGCGCTGCGCACCCGCAGGACCGACGAGCTCGGGTCCCCGCCGTCCCGCGCCGAACGTGTTGTCCTGTCCCGATGGTTCGCCAGGTACGCGCCAGGAGCGATGGACGCGTGGCTGCGCCGCGAGTCCGGCAGAGCCGAGGAGGAACGGTTGCTGTCCGAACACCCGGCGACGCTCCAGATCCGGCCACCGGTCGGCAGCGTGCGGATCGGGCGCACCGAGCGACGCCCCGGCCCGCTGCGTGAGGCTGTCGACACTGGACTGATGGTCGCACTGCAAGCGCTCGAAGGTCCACAGTGGCCCGTTAATGTCCACGATGGAGGGTCGACGGTCGCCGATGGAATCGGATGACCTGCTGGCCGGTTACGTGAGCGGACCCGCGGCCGCCACCGAGGCGACCACGGTGGCGCTGGCGCGGGCCGAGGGGGCACGGGTCGTGGTGCTCGTCGAAGGGGTCAGCGACCAGATCGCCGTCGAGACCCTCGCCATCCGCTACGGCCGCGATCTGGCGGCCGACGGCGTCGTGGTCCTGCCCATCGGCGGCGCCCACGGTATCGCCCGCTACCTGCGCCGGTTCGCCGATGCCCGGCTGGCCGGGATGTGTGATGCCGGCGAGGCACTGTTCGTGGCCCGTGCCCTCGCCGCGGCCGGTCTCGGCTCACCAGCATCACACGCCGGCCTGGAGCGACTGGGGTTCTTCGTCTGTGTGGACGACCTTGAGGACGAACTCATCCGCGCCGCAGGACCCGAACGGGTGCGGGAGATCTTCGCCGCGCACGGGGACCTCGGCGCGTTCCGCACGATCCAGCGGCAACCGGCATGGCGGGGCAAGCCAGCAACTGCCCAGCTGCGCCGCTTCCTCGGGGCTGGCTCCCAACGCAAACTGCGCTACGCCCGCCTGTTGACCGAAGCGATCGACCTCGACCAGATGCCACGACCGCTCACCGACCTGCTGGCCATCGTCTGAGGCGGGTCACACCGCATGCCGCCCTGAGGTATGGGACGGCGCGACAGGCGCCGCATCCCCCAGTGGGTAGCCGGATCGGGCGGTCTCGCCGCCGAGTCGGACGCGCAGCGCGATTTCCGGGTAGGCGCGCACGAATCCAGACTTCTCGTAGGACACCACGCAGCGCACGTCGAACGCGGGCGCCTCGTAGTCGTACCGCTGGCCGACATCGTCGTCGGGCAGCCGGGTGTACCGCTGGGTCAGCCGCCCGACGGCCAGCTCCGCGACCCGGACGTACACCGCTGGCGCGTCGGCACTCTCGCCGACCGCCATGGCCAACCGGTGCACGGGGAACACGTTGGTCAGCACCGACGACTCCAGGTCGACATCCAGGCAGCCGGTCAGGTGCGGCGCGTCCGTGCCGTCCACCTGCCAGTGCCCGGCACCGTCACCGGTGATCACGACCGAGCTGGCCGTGTCCCCGACCCGCAGGTTGACCGACGCCCGCCGGGTCCGCCAGGCCGAGTCGACGATCAGCTGGTAGCTGACCTGCCAGGTCGCGTCGCCCTCGGTCGCCTCGGTGGAGCCGTTGAACAGCCAGCCGTCCTCCTGGCGCACGAAGTACGTCATCTCCAGGCCGAGTCGACCACTGCCGTCGTGCCGCCAGGCGACTTCGCCGGACGGTCTGGACGGTCCACTCACGAGCGCATCGCGGCCAGCAGGAACGCGTACGTGTCGGCGAGCAGTGCCACCCGCTGGTCCAGCGGCATGCCCTGGCCGTGCCCTGCGCTGTAGTCGACACGCAACAGCACCGGCCGCCACGCCGGGTCCGTGCTGGTGGCCGCCTGTAGCCGCGCGGCCATCTTGGCCGGCTGCCACACCGCGACCCGCGCGTCGTTGCGGCCCGCGGTCAGCAGCACCGCCGGATACGCCACACCGTCGATCACCCGCAGGTAGGAGTCGGTGATCAACAGGTCGCTCGCGCCCTGCTCGGTGGTGGACGTGCCGAACTCGGGCACGTTGACCGGCCCGTTCTCGCTGTACTCCTTGCGGGTCGTGTTCGTCACCGGCACCTGCATCACCATCGCCGCCCACAGCTCGGGCCGCCGCACGATCGCGCCACCGGTCGGGATGCCGCCCGCGCTGCCACCCGATCCGGCCAGCTTCGCCGGCCGCGTGTAACCACGTTCGACCAGGTAGTCGCCGCAGTCGATGAAGTCGGTGATGGTGTTCTCCTTGAGCGCGCCCCGACCCGCCGCGTGCCACGCCGGCCCGTGGTCGCCGCCGCCACGCAGCCCCGCGTACGCGATGACGCCACCCCGCTCGCACCACGCCAGCAGCTGCGGCGAGAACCCTCGCGAGATCACCAGGCCGTAGGAGCCGTAACCGGTCAGCAGCGTGGGCCGGTCGCCGTCCAGTTCCAGCCCGGGGGTGTGCAGGATGGCCATCGGCACGAGCGTGCCGTCCCTGGCTGGTACCTCGACGTGGGTGGTGACGATCGCGGACATGTCCACCGGCGACGGCTCGATCCAGCCGGTGTCGGCCAGTTCACCGGTCGCCGGGTGGTAGCGCAACGCGACCGGGGACCGCGTCCACGACTCCAGCACCAGCACGGCCGAGTCGTCGTCCGTGGTCAGTTCGACGATGCTGCCCGGGAACGGCAGCGGCACGTCCACCACGTCGCCGCCGGCGAGCGGCAGCTGACGCAGTTGGTGCTGGCCCGCGACCATGTCCCGCACCAGCAGGTGGTCGCCGACGACGTGCACCGAGAACACCGACCGCTCCCCCGGTGCCACGACAACCGTCGCGTCGGCCAGCACGGGATTGTCGACCGGCACGGACACGACGTGCGACCCGGCGCCGCCCGCGTGCGTCACCAGGTACAGGGTGCCGTCGTGCAGGGTCCAGCCGGTCAGCTCGTCGGCAGGCGTGGCCACCAGCCGCCACGGGCAGTTCGCCGGGTCGGCCAGCACCGAGAGCGGCGCCACGTACATGCTCCACTCGTTCAACTGGTAGGTCAGGGTGCCGCCCGACGCGGCGTGCGACACGACGGCCACCATGACGTCGGACTCGGCCGGCACGACGACGTAGGGCCGGTCCGTCGGCGCCAGCTGCACGCCGGGTCCGGTGCCGGGCTCGATCACCGGCCCGTCGGCGGCGAAGGACGTGCCCATCCGGTGCAGGAACGTGCCACTGCCGTGGCGACGCTCGGCGGGCGGTGTCTCCGGCGGCACCTGGCGGTACCGGTGGTAGACGAAGCCCGAATCGTCGGCCAGCCAGCTCACGTTACCGAAGAACACTCCGGGCATGCCGTCGTCGGACAGCTCACCGGTGGCGACGTCGATCACCCGCAGGGTGCCGATCTCGGCGCCGCCAGCGGAGATCCCACAGGCCACGTGCTTGCCGTCGTGGCTGGGCGCGAACCAGTCCAGGTTGGAACGCTGCTCGCCGGGCAGGGTGGCCGGGTCGAGCAGCACACGTCGTGTGCTGGCCTCGGTGACCACCAGCACCGGCAGGTCGGCGCCGTCGATGTGGTCCCGGTGGAACACCAGGTCACCCCGCAGTACGAAGTCGGCGGCCCGGAGGTGGTCCCGGTTCAGCTCGGCGATCCGCTCGGCCAGTGCGGCTCGGTCGGGTAACGTCGCCAGCGTGGCATTGGTGTGCGCGGACTGCCCGGCCAACCACTCGTCCAGCTCCGGTCCGTCCTCCTCCATCCACCGGTACCGATCAACGGTGGTGACGCCGAACAGGTCGTCCGTC
>DASUJK010000041.1:0-9308 GCA_036279295.1 Pseudonocardiaceae bacterium
CCGGGGACCTGCTCCGGTGGCTCGCCGTCCGGCGTCAGGTCACACTCAGGCGACCTGGTCGCCCGGCTTGACCCTCGGCTTCGGCACCCGCAGCTTGCGCACCTGGCTGGACCGCATGAACGAGTACCAGGTCAGCGACAGGGTGCTGTCCGGGGCGTCCGGGAACTTCGCCCTCACCTGCTTGACCACGCTGCGGCCGTTGACGACGCCCTCGACCACCATCAGCAGCAGGACGATCAGCGTGGCCGGCGTCGCGTACACCTGGATCGCGGGCACCGGCGAGACCAGCGTCACCAGCACCAGCAGGGCCAGCGGCATGAACAGGCCGGCCAGGTGCCGGCGGGAGTCGATGATGTCCCGCGCGTACGCCCGCACCGGGCCCTTGTCCCTGGGCAGCAGGTAACGGTCGTCACCAGCGGCCATCCGCTCCCGACGCTCGGCGGCAGCTGACTTCCGGTCGGTCTTGCTCACCTTCGACCGGCGCATCGCCTCGCGCTGCGTCTTCGGCGGCGGCGCCACCGGACCACGCTTGCGCGCCTCGGACTCCCGGCGCTTCGGTGTCGGCCGGCCCTTGGCCGGCGTGAACGAAGGGCTGACCACTCGGGTGTCTGCTGCGGCGTCGGCCTCGTCCACCTCGACATCGGCGGTGGTGTCAGCGGAGCGCAGGCGCGGGAACTTCACATCACCAGGGTAAGGCAGGGGCATGCCGGTCGGTACGGCCCATGGCCGCTCATGTGCCACCATGGACGTGGGAACAAACTCGCGCCAGGGCCGTGTTGGCTGTTGAAGAGGACGTTCGGCGCACGAGCGAGGCCCACGATCCGAGGGAGAGTCATGACTGCCGAGACCACGACCGCCGCCGCGGCGCCTGAGGTCCAGACGCACGGCGTCAAGCTGAGCGACACGGCTGCCGCCAAGGCGAAGGCGCTGCTCGACCAGGAAGGTCGGGACGACATGCACCTGCGCATCGCCGTCCAGCCCGGTGGCTGTTCCGGTCTGCGCTACCAGCTGTTCTTCGACGAGCGCACTCTGGACGGCGACCTGGTGAGCGACTTCAACGGGCTCAAGGTGGCTGTGGACAGGATGAGCGTGCCGTACCTGGATGGTGCGGTGATCGACTTCGTGGACACGATCGAGAAGCAGGGTTTCACCATCGACAATCCGAACGCGGGTGGCTCCTGCGCCTGCGGCGACTCGTTCCACTAGCGCCTGTCGCCCGAAGGGTGACGCTCTGGGCGAATCACTTCTCCAGAGCCGCGGTAGAGCTGTGGAAACCCCGAACGCCCCGCCGAATCATCGGCGGGGCGTTCGGCATTCTCCGAGACCTTAGTTCCCCAGTCGGCGCGCACCGCTGTAGTCGCTCAGCAGCGGCTCCACCCGGACCACCTCGCCGGTCTGCGGGGCGTTGACCATCTCGCCGTTGCCGACGTAGATGCCGACGTGGAACGCCGGGCTGCCGAAGAACACCAGGTCACCGGGTCGCAGGTCGGCCCGCGACACCGCGACACCCAGGCCCTGCTGTGCCGCAGCCGAGTGCGGGATACCGCCCATGCCGGCCTGGGCGTAGGCGTACATCACCAGGCCCGAGCAGTCGAACACGGACGGGCCCGCGCCACCGAACGCGTACGGCTTGCCACGCTGGTTCAGCGCGATCCGCATGGCCGCACCTGCGATGCCCGGCGGGGCGATGAACGAGCCCGCCGGTCCGGTGTCGGTGTTGAGGCTGTGCTGCTGCGACTCGGACAGCTTGTCCAGGGCGTCGTGCACCTTGGCCATCTGGGCCGTCAGCTGCTGATCCTTGGCATTGAGCTGGGCCAGCAGCGCGGTGGCCGAGTTCGCGGCCGCCTGCGCGGTGAGCTTGGCCCGCTGGCCGCGCTGTGCCGCGGTCTTGGCCGCGTTCACCGCGTCGGAGAACTTGCTCAGCGTGCTGAAGTTGTCCGCGGCCAGGTACTCCAGATCGGTGGCCTTGTTCAGGAAGTCCCGTGCCGACGTGCCGGTGAGCAGCGCGGACAGCTGGTTGAGCCGGGCGCCCTCGAACGAGGCGTCGGCCAGTTGGTCGACCTGACCGCGGTACTGGCCTTCCTGCTTCGTCGCGGTCTGCTCGGCACGCAGGGCCGCCGCGATGCCGTTGTTCGCCTTGGTGACCTGGGCCTTCTTGTTCTGCAGGTCGACCTTGGCCTTGTTGATCTGCTCGTTCAGCGTGTCAGCCTGCTTGGACAGCTGCTGGTACTGCTGCATCGGGTCGGCGTTGGATGAGCCGGCCGGCGGGGCAGCGGTCGCCTGTGTCGAGGTCAGGCCCACCGCCGCGATGATCACACCGGTCGCGAATATGCCGCGCGTCGTGCGCTTGAGTCTGTCTGACGCCACGCCGGGAGGCTACGGAATCGCTCGCGTCGCGTACACGCGGGGTCGCCCTGTGGGTACAACGGGTGTGGTGCCCTACGCCACGACGCGTACTCCGTGTACCGCCTGCCGGGGGATGCGACCTCGGCCGCCGGGCCGTTGGATCGACGTGACCGGGAAACGACAGCACGGCAGCGACAGCAGCGTGGAAGGAAATCGCATGAGTGACCGGAGGTTCCGGTTCGGCGTGGTCGGTGGGCTGCAGGACGATCTCGCGGGGTGGACGAGGGTGGCGAAGTGGGCCGAGGACGCCGGGTACGACATCCTGCTGTCCCCGGACACCCCCAACGTCGGCTCCCCGTTCGTGTCACTGGCCGCTGCCGCCGCGGTGACCACGCGGCTGCGGCTGGGCACGTTCGTGCTGGCCACGCCGACGCGTACGCCCGGCATGATCGCCTGGGAGTCGGCCAGCCTGGACCGGTTGTCCGGCGGTCGGTTCGAGCTGGGCCTCGGCGCCGGTCGGCCGGACGCGGCGCAGGAGGCCGAACTGCTGGGTGCGCCGTGGGGGAGCGGCAAGCGCAGGGTGGAGCAGGTGGCCGAGACGATCACCGGAGTGCGGCAGGTCCATGCCGACGCGGTGGCCAGGGCAGCGGCGGCCAAGGGCGGGTTCGGCGCCCACCCGTTCCTGCGGCCCGAACAGCCCGATCTGCCGGTGATGGTGGCCGGCGCGGGTACGCAGCTGCTCGGCGTGGCTGCTCGGCAGGCGGACATCATCGCGCTGGGCGTCGGCGGTTCGGCGGGCGAGGACGCGGTGGCCGAGAAGGTCAACCTGGTGCGCGAACAAGCGGGTGACCGGTTCGACGACGTCGAACTCAGCCTGAACATCTGGGCGGCAGGGGAGAGCGCCGTGCCGGCGTGGATGGCCGGCGCGTTCGGGCTCGACCTGTCGACGGCCGTGGACAACCGGGTGGTGGCCGTGCTGAACGGGACACCGGACGAGATCGCCGACGTCCTGCTCCGGCGCCGCGACGAGCTCGGCGTGTCCTACATCACGGTGAACAGCCTCGCGATGGAGGGCTTCGCGCCGGTGATCGAGCGGCTGGCCGGCAAGTAGTCCGTTCCGGTCAGATGTACTCGTCCAGCTGGCGGACCTGGTCCACGCACTCGTCGGTCACCGACCATCCCGCGGCCGTCCTGGGCAGCGGGATGGTCGTGGTCGACGTGCGCAGACCAGCGGGAATGTCGGCACAGTCGGCGATCAGCTCGGCCATCGATTCCGCTTCTGGAGTCGTCACAGCAGTGAACGTAGATTGGCCTGGCGGCAACGGACAGGGGTACCAGTCGGTAGTGTGTTCCGATGTTCGACAACCACCCGGCCAGGTGAGTTGATCGAGCTGGGCCAGGCCTGCTGGCGGCCCAGTCCGCCGTCTTCGCAGACGAGCCCGACAGGGAGACCCACTGTGCCCGTTGCGGTAAGTGGCAGCATCGCCACCGACCATCTGATGCACTTTCCCGGCAAGTTCGGCGAGCAGATCGTGCCCGACCAGGTCCACCGGCTGTCGTTGAGCTTCCTGGTGGACGACCTGGTGGTGCGGCGGGGCGGGATCGCCGCGAACATCGCGTTCGGCATGGGTGTGCTCGGCTGCCGTCCGGTGCTGGTCGGCGCGGTCGGCAACGACTTCGACGACTACCGGTCCTGGCTGGAGCGGCACGGCGTGGACACCTCCGGCGTGCGGGTCTCCGATGTCGCACAGACCGCCCGGTTTGTGTGCACGACCGATGAGGACATGTGCCAGATCGCGTCGTTCTACGCGGGTGCCATGTCCGAGGGCCGGTTGATCGAGATCTCGCCGATCGCGCAGCGGCACGGCGAGCTGGACCTCGTCATGATCAGCCCGGACGACCCGGAGGGCATGTGCCGCCACGCCGAGGAGTGCCGGCAGCGCGGCTACCGGTTCGCCGTGGACCCGTCGCAGCAGCTGGCCAGGATGAGCGGCGAGCAGGTGCGGGACTTCATCGTGGGCGCGCACTACCTGTTCAGCAACGACTACGAGTGGCAGCTGCTGCTGCGCAAGACCGGCTGGACCGAGGCCGAGGTGCTGGCCAAGGTCGGGATGCGGATCACCACGCTGGGCGAGAAGGGCGTGGAGATCGTCACAAGCGACGGCCTGGAACTCCAGGTGACGGCGGTGCCCGAGCTGGCCAAGGCCGACCCGACCGGTGTCGGTGACGGCTTCCGCGCCGGCTTCCTGGCCGGTGTCAGCCGGGGCCTGAACCTGGAGCGCTCGGCGCAGCTCGGCTCGCTGATCGCGGTGCTCGTGCTGGAGACCGTGGGCACCCAGGAGTGGACGTTCGACCGGGCGGCCGCCGTGCGCAGGCTGACCGGCGCGTTCGGCCCGGAGGCTGCGGCCGAGATCGAAGCCACGCTGCCGGCCTGACCACAACGCTGCCGAGCGGGTACCGGAACACCCGGTACCCGCTCGGCAGCGGCTCAGCGGCGCGAACTACAGGCGGACCGGGTAGTGCGGCTCGGGAATCCTCGGCACGATCGTCCGCTCGACGAAGATGCCGTGCCAGATCATGAACACCACCAGCGCCCAGATCCGCCTGCTGTGGTCCAGCGTGCCGGCGCGGTGCTCCTCCAGCAGGCGCAGCACGGCATTGCGGTCGATCAGCTGATCGGTGTGCGAGCGCAACACGATGTCCCGCGCCCACTCGTACATCTCGGCCCGCAGCCAGTGCCGGATCGGCACCGGGAAGCCCAGCTTCCTGCGGTTGAGCACGTGTGGCGGCACGATGTCGCGCAATGCCCTGCGCAGCGCGTGCTTGGTGGTCTGGTTGGTGATCTTCTCGCCGAGCGGGATCTGGCTGGCCACCCGGAACACCTCGGCGTCCAGGAACGGCACCCGCAGCTCCAGCGAGTTGGCCATGGTCATCTTGTCGGCCTTCACCAGGATGTCGCCGCGCAGCCACGTGAACAGGTCCACGTGCTGCATCCTGGCCACCGGGTCCCAGGCCGCCGAGAGCCGGTACGGCTCACCGGTCACGTCGCTGTGCGTGATGCGCTCGTCGAACCCGCGCAGCACACCGCGTAGCTGGTCGTCCCGGAAGATCCGCGCGTTGCCGTAGTAGCGCTCCTCAAGGGACAGCGCCCCGCGCCGTAGCAGATCCTTGCCGCGCACGCCATCCGGGATGTGTGTGGACACCCGGCCCATGGCCTTGCGCAGCGCACCGGGCACCCGCTCGAACGGCGCCAGCGACAGCGGCTCCCGGTAGACGGTGTAGCCGCCGAACAACTCGTCGGCACCCTCGCCGGACAGCACGACCTTCACGTAGTTGCGTGCCTCGCGGGCGATGAACCACAGCGGTACCAGCGCCGGGTCGGCCACCGGGTCGTCCAGGTACCAGACGATCAGCGGCAGCGCGGCCATCATCTCGTCCGCGGACACCGTGCGGACCACGTGCTTCACGCCGATCGCGGCCGCCGACTCCGCGGCCACGTCCACCTCGGAGTAGCCCTGCCGCTCGAACCCGGTGGTGAACGTGATCAGGTCCGGGTTGTGCTGCTTGGCCAGCGCGGCGGTCGCCGTGGAGTCGATGCCACCGGACAGGAACGCGCCGACGGTCACATCGGCGCGCATGTGCTTGGCCACCGAGTCGCGCAGCACCTCGGTGATCTCGTCGTACAGCCGTTCCGAGTCGGCCTCGCCCCGGATCGGCCTGGGCCGGAAGGCGGGGTGGAAGTAGCGGTGGGTGGCGACCTGGCCGCCCGGCGCCACCGTGAACGACGTGCCCGACTCGATCCGACGGATCTGGTCGTGCATAGACTCCGGCTCCGGCACGTACTGCAGGATCAGGTAGTGCTGCAGCGCCTTGCGGTCCAGCCTCGGGTTGATGCCCAGCGTGCTGGACAGCTCCAGCAGGCTTTTCTTCTCGCTGGCGAACGCGGTGCCGTGTGGACCGGCCGCGTAGAACAGGGGCTTGATGCCGAACGGGTCGCGCGCGCCGAACGCGAGGCCGCGCTCGGAGTCCCAGATGACGAACGCGAACATGCCGCGCAGCCTGCTCACCGCGTGCGGGCCGTAGTAGTGGTACGCGGCCACGATCGCCTCGGCGTCACCGTCGGTGAAGAACCGGGCGCCGAAGCGCTGCATCAGCTCAGCCCGCAGTTCGAGGTAGTTGTAGACCTCGCCGTTGTGCAGGATCGTGTACCGGCCCGGCGCTTCCGGCGGCCCCCAGTGCAGAGGCTGCTGGGAGTGTTCGAGGTCGATGATGGACAGCCGGTTGAAACCGAAGACGACTTCCTGCTCGGTCCAGGTCCCGATTTCGTCCGGGCCACGGTGCCGCATGCAGCGCATCGCGCTCGCCACGGCTGGACGCGATGCCTCCGCGTCCACTTCGGAGGGACACACCAGGCCAATCAGACCGCACACGGTTGTCGCGCACCTCTCGTGTCGAAATCGTGTCGAGTACCGTGCGTTCCCGGTCGGCGATGCCCGGGGAACGGCCACGGGGACGGCTCAGTATGCCGGGGAGCCTCCCGGCGGCTCGTGGCGCGGGGTCTCACCACGAATTGTGTGATCTTTGTGGCACGGCGCACCGCTCACCCCACGAGGGCGACGCCCTGGTAGCTGGGCTACGCTCCGCTTGGCCGTGAGTCCGACGACCGGGCCGGGGTTTGTTGATGGAGTGTCGTACTCGTCAGGCGAGTGGGAATGTTCGAGGAGGCGTCGAGCAGTGGGCCTGAAGCAGGGCACCCGGCCAGTCCGGTTGGTGAAGCTCATCGGTCTGGTGGGGCTCGTGGCGCTGGCCGCGTCCGGCTGCACCTCCGACCAGACGCTGCACTTCGGTTGGCCGCAGGCGATCACGCCGCAGGGCACCAAGATGCGCGACTTCTGGATGTGGGCCGGCTTCGCGTCGCTCGCCGTCGGTCTCGTCGTCTGGGGCCTGACGATCTGGACCGTGTCGTTCCACCGCAAGCGCAAGGGCCGCGACACCGAGCTGCCCAGGCAGTTCCAGTACAGCCACTCGCTTGAGTTCGTCCTGGTGGTCGTGCCGCTGGTGATCGTGTCGGTGTTGTTCTACTTCACCATCACCACCCAGAACTTCGTGCTGAAGAAGATCCCGAACCCGAATCTGACGGTCGGCGTCATCGCGTTCCAGTGGAACTGGGAGTTCGACTACCACGGCTACAAGACGCCCGACGGCCAGACGGTGAAGACGATCGGCAGCTCGCAGGAGATTCCGCTGCTGGTGCTGCCGACCAACGAGGTCATCCAGTACGACCTGCTGTCCACCGACGTCATCCACTCGTTCTTCGTGCCGGCGTTCAACTTCAAGCGGGACGTCTTCCCGGACCCGGACAAGAACAACCAGGACTCGTCGTTCCAGAACACGATCGACAAGACCGGTTCGTTCGTCGGTCGGTGTGCCGAGCTGTGTGGTACATACCACTCGATGATGAACTTCGAGGTCCGCGCCCTGCCGCAGGCCCTGTTCGACCACTACATGCAGCTGCGGACGACAACCGACCCGCAGACGAACCTGCCGTACACCGCGGCCGAGGCGTTGACCAGGACCGGGCAGGACATGCCGGACTGCGGGGCGCTGTGCTCGCCGCACGCTGTGACGACGCACCCGTTCGACACTGACCGGCAGCAGCTGTCCGCAGGCTGAGGCGTCCGTCGTCGCGCAGCCCGACCGTTTCGCAGAAGTAGTGAGGTAGTGAGGACACCATGAAGGTCGAAGGTCGGATCTTCCTCTACATCGCCATCTTTGCCTTCGTCATGGCGGTCGTGTACGGCATCTGGGCGAAGCTGGGCAGCACGGACCACACCGTCGAGCCGGTCGGTCTGATCGGCTTGATACTCACCGGTGGGCTGTGCCTGATCGTGGGCACGTTCTTCGAGTTCGTGGCCCGCCGCCTGGAACAGCCCCGGCCGGAGGACAACGAGCGGGCCGAGGTCAGCGACGGTGCCGGCGAGGTCGGCTTCTTCAGCCCCGGCAGCTACTGGCCCATCTTCCTGGCCCTGGCCGCCGCCACGGTCGGTGTCGCGCTGGCGTTCTGGCTGATCTGGCTGCTGGTGGTCGGTGCCATCTTCGTGCTGATGATGGTCGGCGGCTTCGTCTTCGAGTACCACATCGGTCCGAACCACGACTGATCGCAGCCATCCTTCGGCTGCGAACACACAAATCGGCCTGCCTCGGAAGTTCGAGGCAGGCCGATTTGTGGTTGTTCTAAGCGTGCCGCAGTTCGACCGTACGGGCCGCCCAGCGGTCCAGCAGGCTCGCCGCGGCACCCGAGTCGACAGCATCACGGACGGTCGCCATGGCGGCCGTCAGATCGGCGGTCAGGCCATTGCCGGACAGGCCACGGAAGGCCACCACCGCGCCTGCCGCGTTGAGCAGCACGGCATCCCGCACCGGACCCGGCCTGCCGCCCACCAGATCGCGGGTGACCTGCGCGTTCACGGTCGCGTCGCCGCCGGCCAGGTCGGCCGAGGTGGCCGGTCGGACCCCCAGGTCGGTCGGGTCGACCCGCTCGGTACGCACCTCGCCGCCGTCGGCCACCCACACCGTCGTCGTGGTCGTGGTGGTCAGCTCGTCCAGGCCGTCGTCACCGCGCACCACCAACGCCGTGGTGCCGCGCTGCGCGAACACGGCGGCCAGCACCGGTGCCATCGTCGGGTTCGCGCAGCCGACCAGTCCGGCCGGTGGCTGTGCCGGATTGCTCAGTGGTCCCAGGAAGTTGAACACCGTGGGCACACGCAGCTGCCCGCGTGCCTCGGCGGTGTGCCGCAGGGCGGGGTGGAACAGCGGCGCGAAACAGAATCCGATGCCCAGCTCCAGCACGCAGGTGCGCACCGCGTCCGGTTGCAGGTCGATGGCGACGCCAAGACCCTCCAGGACGTCCGCGGCACCACACTTGGACGACGCGGCACGCGCACCGTGCTTCACCACCGGCA
>DASUJK010000042.1:0-8950 GCA_036279295.1 Pseudonocardiaceae bacterium
GTGCCGGCCGCGAGACCCTGCGCCAGCCGGGCCGTGACCAGCAGCGCCTCGCTGGGCGCGGCGCCGGCCGCCGCGCTGGTGATCACGAAGGCGGTCAGCGCGATGAGGAACATCCGGCGTCGCCCGAGCATGTCGCCGAGCCGGCCGCCTGCCACCAGCGTGAGCCCGAAGGCCAGGGCGTAACCGCTGACCACCCACTGGATGCCCTGCGGTGACGCGTGCAGACCGCTCTGCATGGACGGCAGCGCGACATTCACGATCGACACGTCGAGCAGGGTCATGAAACCGGCCGCGAGCGTGACGGCGAGCGCCCGCCAGCGCCGAGGGTCCGGTTCGTAACCGGGATCGGTCACTGGCTCTCCCTGATCACGTCGGCGGCCGGTTTGTCGGTGCGTAGGCCGAGGAACCGGGGATGGCGCAGCCGTCCGTCGTGTGTCCATTCGGCGAAACCCACCTGTGCCACCAGTTCCGGGCTGACCCAGTGCGCGCGCCGCTCACCTGCGCCGTCGACGAAAGGTGATGCCGGTCGGGTCAGCTCGTCCAGGCGGGCGCGCAGCGAGTGCAGTGTGGCGGTGTCGAACCCGGTGCCGACCTTGCCCGCGTAGCGCAGCGCGCCTCGATCGTGGTAGCCGATCAGCAGCGCGCCGAAACCTGTTCTGGTGCCGGCCGGGTCGGTGAAGCCGCCGATGACGAACTCCTGCCCGCTCTCGCACTTGAACTTCAGCCAGTCCGCCGACCGGCCCGACCGGTAGGGCGCGTCGGCACGCTTGGCGATCAGACCTTCCCAGCCGCGTTGGCACGCCTGCTTCAGGTACTCCTCGCCGTCGCCGTTGCGATGCGTGGACAGCCGGATCGGGCCGCCGAAGTCGAACGTCTGGCGGAGCAAGCGCTTGCGATCGCGCAGCGGGACGCCCGTGACGTCCACGTCGCCGATCACGAGCAGGTCGAACAGGTACAGGTGCAGCGGCACCGCCGCGATGTCCTCGGCGGTGGGATGTTCGAGGTGGATACGGTTCTGCAGCTTGAGAAAGCTGGTCCGGCCGCGCTCGAACGCGACGATCTCGCCGTCGGCGACGAACCGGCCCGGTGCCTGTTCGGCCAGTGCCGCCACGAGTTCCGGGTAGTTGGTGTCCATCGCCCGCTCGGTGCGGGACCACAGGTGTGGTGGCCCCCCGTCCGCGCACACGATTGCGCGCACACCGTCGAGCTTGCGTTCGAACAGCCAGGCAGGTGAGGAGAAGCGGCGATCGGTGAGCGTGGCCAGCATTGGTTTGCGGAAGCCGGCATCACCGGCCGGCCGCAACGCGGCCGCCGCTGCCGTGTCCAGCAGGCCCTTCGCCTTGGTCATCGCCGGGCGGGCTCGGGCAACTCCGCGTCGTGTGGCACGTCAGCAGGGTACTCGACCTGCGGTGACCGCACAGGAGGCTGACTTTTCGGGGTCCGGCCGACCGCTGTCCACGCCGTGACCAACATCAGCATCCTGGCCACCAGGTAGACGAACACCAGCAGACCGACCAACCAGCCGAACGTGACCCCGATCGGCGACCGGCCGACGGCCTCCAGGTAGAGGTTGCCCAGCCACTTCAGCACCTCGAAGCCGATCGCGGCGGCCAGCGCACCTCGGATCGCGCTGCGTGCCTCGACCGGTGTCCTTGGCAGCTTGGCCAGCACCCAGATGAACACCAGCCAGTTGGCCGCCACGGCCAGCACCACGGCCGCCACCGGCAGCACGGCGTGCACCCAGCCGGCATCGGCGAGTCCGACGAGGCGCAGCAGCACGTTGCCCAGGGCGCCCGCGGCGGAGGTCAGCGCGAACGACACCAGCAGCGCGGCGGCCAGGCCGAGCAGCGCCAGCACGTCCTTGACCACCATCCGCACCACGTTCTGCGGCGGCCGCTGCTGGTCCCACATCGCGGTCAGCGCGTCCCGCAGGGTGTTCATCCAGTTCCAGCCGGAGTACAGGGCGACGACCACACCGAGGACACCGATCTTCAACCGCTGGTCGATGATGGCGCTGACCAGTCCGTTGCTGGCACTGTTCAGCGACGGTGGCACGGCAAGGTCGATCTCGGCGCGCAACTGCGCCAGCACGGCAGGCTGGCCGGCCAGCACGAAACTGGTGACGGACAACGCCACCATCAGCAGCGGTAACAGTGACAACACCGTGAAATAGGTGATCGAGGCGGCATAGGCGTAGCCGTGGTAGGACACGTACCGCCCGCCGGCCCGCACCAGCCGGTCCAGCCACCGGTACCTGGTCCGGAGCACGGCGAACCGGCCCGGGGCGCGGTGGCGGACTCTTTTCATGCGGGTGGGATACCCGGCCGGTGCGCTGCCAACCGCGGGGTCACCTGTCCAGCCGAGGCACCCCGAAGGTGTTGCGGATCCGACCGGCCAGATCCGGCCTGCCGGTGCTGTCCAGTTCGTCGGCGATGGCACGTGCGGTGTCGGCGCCGTCCGGGGCCGCGTCCAGTGCCGGCGTGCCGGGCGTGCTGACCTGTTGCGGCACGAGGTCGCGGAACAGTTCGTGCACCGGGGTGCCGTGTGCGGCGGCACTGAGCTGGGCGAGCGGGCCGATCAGCCGGGCGGTGTCCTCTACCTGGTCGGGATGGCGGGCCAGCCACCACACCACCGCGCTGCCCGGGCTGTCCAGCACCTCGTCCCGCAGGTAGGCGCGCATGGTGCGTTCCAGGCCGCGCTCGTGTTCCCAGACCTGCTCGTGCTTGCGCAGCTCGGTCACCTTGTGCAGCCGGGCATCGTCATCGTCTGGAATGGACAGTTGGACGTCGGTGGCCCACGCGACGACCTGCCCGGAGCCGTCCGGCAGCACGGTGCCCAGTGCCGCGGCCAGCTGGTAGCCGACCGCGACGTGGTCGCCGGGCGCCTGGTCCGACGTGATCTGGCTGGCGCGCGCCCGGATCGACTCCAGCGCCAGCGCCTCGGGATTGGTGTGGCGCATGCCGACGGGGTTCGGCGCCGGCCGCCAGAACACGGTCGCCGAGAACGCGAACCGGTAGCCGGGCTCCGCGCACGGCAGCGGTACGGCGACCATCCGCCTGCCCTCGTCCACCGGTTCCTCGACGACCGTGGGCTCGGCCCGGTCGTCCTCCTCCTGGGTGAGCAGCAGTTGCTGCTCACGGCGGAAGCGCGTGTGCCGGGCGGCGAATCCGGTGGCCGCGAGTGCCACGAAGACCAGCAGCACCCACAGCGCGATCGGCCAGTGCAGCGCGACACCGAGCGCGATCGGCACCCCGAAACAACCAACGGCGAGGACAGCGAACAACACCGTGTCCTCGCGTCGCATCCTTCGATGGTCGCGCGCCACGGCCGGTCCGACCACGGAAGTCGCTCGATCAGAGCAGACCGCCCGCTTACGCCACCGGCACGCTCGGCGGCAGGAACACGCCGGGGTCAACGCCCAGCATGCCCGCCCGCGTCGACTGGTCGACCTCGTGCGGCACACCCGTCGACGGCGCGCTGACGTCGGCCAGCCCGTCGTACTGGGCCTGGCTGAGCTGGACGTCCAGGGGCAGCGAGGTAGCTGTCGAGTTGATCGACGCTGCGGGGGCCGATGATCGGCAGCAACGGTGTGGTCGATCGTGCGGATTGTTCGCGCAACCACGCGACCGCCACCTCGGCCGGGCCAGCCTGCCTTCGGCACCGCCGCGGTACTTCCCGGTCAGTAGGCCGGCTCGACCAGGCTGTATTCGAACTGCACCGCCGAGATCGGTGTCCAACCACGCGGTTCGGCGATGGCCGCGCCACGGGACACCCGCCACGCGGGAAGTTCGACAGGCCGGCGTGCCGGATCTTGCCGGCCCTGGTCAGGTCGTCCAGGCCACGCAGGATCTCCTTCATCGGCGTGACCGTGTCGGGGTGGTGCACCCGGAGCAGGTCGATGCGGTCGGTGCGCAGCCGCCGCGGGCTCGCCTCGACCGTCGCGATCATGTTCCTGCGGTTGTTGCCGGTGGTGTTCACCGTGGCCCGCCGGTCCGTGCTGCCGCTGAACTTGGTGGCCACGACGAAGCGGTCACGGTCGGCGGCCAGGAACTCGCCGAGCAGTTCCTCCGACTGGCGAAACTGGTAGCTGTTGGCCGTGTCCACGAAGGTGCCACCCGCCTCGGCGAACCGGTCGAACATCCGCCGCGCGTACTCGGACACCCGCAGGCCCGAAGTGCGGCCGAAGGTCGTGTAACGCATGGCGACGCCCCCGGCTTCTAGGTACAACGATCAGTTTACCCGTTAGCAGCAAAGTAAAACGATCGCTATACTGGAACGATGGACGAGTCGCCGACGACCGGTGGCCGGGGTGCCCGAGGACGCATCCTGGCGGCCGCGACCCGGCTGTTCCACGAACAGGGCATCAACGCCACCGGCATGGCCGAACTCTGCGCGGCGGCGCACGTGTCCACGCGCACCATGTACAAGCACTTCGCCAGCAAGGACGACCTGGTGAGCGTCTATCTGCGGCGGTTCGACGACGAACGGATGCTCGGGCGGGAGCAGGCGCTGCACCGCACCGAACTGCCCGCCGTCGAGCGGTTGCGTGCCGTGTTCGGCAGGCCGCAGGACCAGTCGGTCCGGGGCTGTCCGTTCCACAACGCCGCCGTGGAACTCGCCGACGAGCAGCACCCGGCGCGCGCGGTGGTCGCCGCGCACAAGGCGGCATTTCTCGCCCTGCTCACCGAGACGGCGGCCGAGGCGGGTGCCGCGAACCCCACAGTGTTGGGTCAGCAGTTGGCCGTCGTGTTCGAAGGCGCTACCGCGCTGGGCACGTCGCTGGGTAACCTCGATCCGATCGATCATGCACGCTCGATCGCGGACCTGCTGATCGCCGGCGCGATCGATCAGCCAGCAGGTTGACCTTGGGGGGCAACGTGACCGTGCGGCCGGACGAACTGTTCTCGTCGGCAGAGCCGTACTACGCGCGCTACCGCAGCCCGTACCCCAGGTCGCTGTTCGACTTTCTCACCGACCGGCTGCACTGGACGACGCGGCACCAGGTGTTGGACGTCGGCTGCGGCACCGGCCAGATCTGCGTCCCACTGGCCGGCTACGTCGGTTCCGTCGTCGCGATCGACCCGCTGGTCGGCATGCTCGACCTCGCCCGCACGGCAGCCGACCAGGCCGGCGTTGCCAACATCGACTGGCGGCGGGCCGATTCCAGCAGGCTGGCCGAGCTCGGCGTGACCGGTGCGGCCGGTGCCGTGTTCGCCGCCTCGTTCCACTGGGTCGACCGGCCTGCCGTGGCCAGGGCGTTGGACGGCATTCTCGCCCCGGACGGTGCCATGGTCGTGATCACCGACGGGCTCACGTCCGAGGAACAGCCCGACTGGGTGGACGTCATCGCCGAGATCCGCGCCCGCTATCTGGGGCCGAAGCGACTGGCCGGCTCCGGCACGTGGGCACCGCCGCCGCGCCGGCACACCGAGGTCTTACGCGATTCGCCGTTCTCCGCCGTGGAGATCGTGCCGTGGTCGTGGCAGCGCAGGCTGACCGTGGACGAGGTCGTCGGTCTCCAGTTCTCCTACTCGTTCTCCACGCCCGCCCTGCTGGGCAGGCACGCCGAGGCGTTCGCCGAGGACGTGCGCGCCGCCGTGCTGGCCGACCACCCCGACGGTGTCCTGGTCGAGGACAACTCCGTGGACGTCGTCCTCGCACACCGGCCCTGACCCTGTCGATCCCTGTCGATCCTTGCCGATCGGCAGGTCGGCGGCATAGTCTGCGTAGCGACTGAACAGGTCTGGACAGGACTGACGGGAGCCGGCGATGACTGATACCCAGCAGCGTGCCTTCCAGGTGGAGGCCAACGGCATCAACGTGATCGCCGACGCGGAACGCAAAGGCAGTCCCCGGCAGCTGTTCTGGCCGTGGTTCGGCGCGAACGTCTCGGTGCTCGGGCTCAGCTACGGCTCGTTCGTGCTGGCGTTCGGCATCTCGTTCTGGCAGGCGCTGATCGCGGGCCTGATCGGCATCGTCTTCTCGTTCCTGCTCTGCGGATTCATCGCGGTCGCCGGCAAGCGCGGCTCGGCGCCGACCATGGTGTTGGGCCGGGCGGCGTTCGGCGTGCGTGGCAACAAGTTCCCGTCGGTCATCTCGTGGCTGCTCACCGTCGGCTGGGAGACGGTGCTGACCGTGCTGGCCACGTTGGCCACCGCGACCGTGTTCGCGAGACTGGGCTGGGGCGGCGGCACGTCGACCAAGATCATCGCGTTGATCGTGGTGACGGCGCTGATCATCTCCGGTGGTGTGCTCGGGTTCACGCTGATCATGCGCATGCAGACCGTGATCACCATCGTGACGGCGATCCTCACCGTCATCTACATCATCTTCGTTGCGCACCGCGTGCACTGGGACGTCGTCACCGCGATCCCGGCCGGTTCCGCGCAGAACGTGATCGGTGCGCTGGTGTTCATCATGACCGGGTTCGGGCTCGGCTGGGTCAACGCTGCGGCCGACTACTCCCGTTATCTGCCAAGGAGTTCGTCCGGCCGGGGTGTCGTCGGGTGGACCACGTTCGGCTCGTCCGTGGCGCCGGTCGTGCTGCTCGTGTTCGGCCTGCTGCTGGCCGGTTCGTCCAAGGACCTGAACAACGCCATCGCCGCCGACCCGATCGGCGCGCTGGCCACCGTGCTGCCCACCTGGTACCTGGTGCCGTTCGCGGTGGTGGCCGTGCTCGGGCTGGTCGGCGGTGCGGTGCTGGACATCTACTCGTCCGGCCTGGCGCTGCTCACCATCGGGCTGCGCACCCCGCGCTACGTCGCCGCGCTGATCGACGGCACGATCATGGTCGCCGGCACGATCTACGTGGTGTTCTTCGCCGGCAACTTCCTCGGCCAGTTCGAGGGTTTCCTCACCACGCTGGGCACGCCGATCGCGGCGTGGTGCGGCATCATGCTGGCCGATGTCCTGCTGCGCAGGCGTGACTACTCCGAGCCCGACCTCTACCGTCCGACCGGCCGTTATGGCGACGTCCGGTGGCTGCCGGTCGGTGTCGTCGTGGTCGGCACGGCGTTGGGTTGGGGTCTGGTCACGAACGCGTCGGCGAGCTGGCTGACCTGGCAGGGCTACCTGCTCGGCCCGCTCGGCCTTGGCGGCAAG
Organism: Pseudonocardiaceae bacterium; assembly: GCA_036279295.1. Lineage (GTDB taxonomy): Bacteria > Actinomycetota > Actinomycetes > Mycobacteriales > Pseudonocardiaceae > DATEPR01. The sequence goes on from DASUJK010000042.1 coordinate 7,102, forward strand.
ACCGGCGCGTGGGCGTTCGCCAACCTCGGTGTGCTGATCGCGCTGGTCGTCGGTTTCGTGGTGACGCTGGCGTTCGACCGGTCCCGGGTGCGGGCGCAGGAGGCGGTTCAGCTGGAAACGCCGGTGGCGGTGTGAGTCGACTGCTGGCCGTGATCGACATGCAGCGGGTGTTCGCCGAGCCGGACAGCCCGTGGTGCACGCCTCGGTTCGGTGAGGTCGTCGGGCCGCTCCGCACGCTGGTCGACGCGTTCGATGAGCGGGTCGTGCGCACCCGGTTCATCGCGCCCGAGCAGCCGACCGGCGCCTGGGCGGACTACTACCGGCAGTGGCCGTTCGCGTTGCAACCACCGGATTCTGTGCTCTATCAGGTGGTTCCGGAGTTCGCTTCGGGGCTGACGGTGGCGGCGACCACGTTCGGCAAGTGGCCCGCCCTGGCCGAACATGCCGACGGCGAACTGGTGCTGGCCGGAGTGTCGACCGACTGCTGTGTGCTGTCCACGGCGCTGGCCGCGGCCGACGACGGCGTCCGGGTGCGGGTGGTCGCGGACGCCTGTGCCGGCATGACGGACACGACCCACCAACAGGCGTTGGCCATCATGGGCCTGTACGCGCCGCACATCGAGGTGTTGACGGTGGCCGAACTGCTGGAGTCGACGTGAACATGTCCGGACAGGTGGGCCGGCACAAGCACCAGCGGATCGTGACGGAACTGACCAGGGACATCCGTGTCGGCAGGCTGCCAAGGGGCGCTCGGCTGCCGGGTGAACACGCTCTGGCCACGCGGTTCGACGTCAGTCGGAACACGGTTCGACAGGCGCTGGCCGAGTTGGGCAGCAAGGGGCTGATCGCGACGCGGTCCGGCAAGGGCTCGTTCGTCACGTTCGACGACAGGGACATCGACGACCGGCTCGGCTGGACGATGGCGTTGGCCAAGCAGGGCGTGCGGATGGTGACCAGGGTGGTGCGGCTGGCCCTGGTCAGTGAACGTGACCTGGCTGATCGGCTGGGGTTGCGGTCGGCCGAGTTCGTGGCAGTCGACCGGATTCGGTCCATTGTGGATGATTGTGCGGTTTCGTTCGAGCGCAGCAGGGTACCGGCGGTCGGCCGGTTGCGTGGGCTGCCCGAGCGCGGCATCGCCGACTCGCTGTATGCCGAGTTGCACGACGAGGGGCTGGTGCCGTCGCGCGGTGAGGAGTGGGTCGACCTGGTCGCGCTGACGTCGGCGGAGGCGGAACTGTTGGAGCGTGCGCCCGGCGAGCGGTTCCTGCGTGCGCGTCGGGTCAGCCTGGACGCTTCCGGCAATTTTGTCGAGCACGTGCAGAGTTTGCTGGACCCGGAGCGGTTCCGGCTGCATCTGGTGTTCGGCGGCGACCCGGCGTGAGCGAGGCCAGGGCGCTGGCTGCCCTGACCGGTCTGGCGATCGGGGATGCGCTCGGAATGCCGACGCAATCGTTGTCGCGCAAGGAGATCCAGGCTCGGTACGGTCGGTTGACCGGGTTTCTGCCCGGGCCTGTTGATCAGCCGATCGCGCCGAACATGCCGGCTGGTTCGGTGACTGACGACACGGAGCAGGCTGTGTTGCTGGGCCGGTTGGTGGTCGAGGGTGGTGGCCATGTCGATCCTGGCCGGTTGGCGGCCGAGTTGGTGGCGTGGGAGTCGGACATGCGGCGGCGGGGATCGCTGGACCTGTTGGGGCCGTCCACGAAGGCGGCGGTGGCCGCGGGTGAGCCTTGTGGGTCGGCGGGCCGGCGTGGCACGACGAATGGGGCGGCGATGCGGATCACGCCGGTCGGGATCGCTTGTCCGCCAACGGATCTGGCTCGGTTGGTGGATGTGGTGGTCGAGGCCA
>DASUJK010000043.1:0-17402 GCA_036279295.1 Pseudonocardiaceae bacterium
CTATGGCACCAGGACGTCTAGTGCATGTCGATCCCCACGATGAGGATGCTGGCCACGCATGCCACCAACTGCTCCCATCCGCTTGGCTGGGTCAGGATGAGCACTGTGAGGACGCTGCCAAGGCACGCGAGTGCGATCCCGCCGATCGCCAGGCCGCCCATGATGCGCCGCTTACGACTTGCCGGCCTCCGCCTCCACAAGGTCACGAAGACGAACATGCCGCCCTCCCAGTCCGGGTGACGGCTGCCCGGCTCACGAGATGGGGAGCGGTCGTCGTCCTCATCCGGAGCGCCGGTGCTACCGGGCAGTACACTTCCCATGTTGAAACTCCTTGCGCGGGGGTTTGACACAGTGCGGCGTCTGTCGTAAGCAGTGCCCACTGCCGCGGCGGAGAGGTTGCCAGGCTGGGTTCTACGACCCGTCCGGGTGACCTCTCCGCTGTTGCCATTATGGCGGAAGTATCAAGCCTTCGTAGATGAGGTTCGCGTTTGGCGCCGGGCGGCGCTAATGCGACGACAAGCGGTCGCCGGCAGAAAGACGGACTAATACCCGAACATGATTCACCTGAATGGGTGGATGATGCCTGTCATGTCACCCAGTAGGGTGATGCGGCGAGTCGTTCTCATAGCCGTTGGGTGTGTCCATGATGGATCGAAGATCATCCGGTTCGGCTGTTGGTCTACTATGGTCAGTATGGCTAGCCGAACTTCGGCAGCTCATGGCCCCGTTGGTGAATATTCAATTTTGGTACGGATTTGGCGTGGTCAAACGGTCACAGTTGGTCCGTGGTCAACGGTTTGCCTGAGCGGACGACGTTGGTTCCGCAGCCGCGGAAGGACAGCGCGCGGTGGGTACCGCTCGTCTCGGCACGACAGCTCGGTCGGGCAGTCGTCACCCGTACGGCGCTTCTCTCCTGCCGATGGCGTGTCGCATCGCATGCGCCCGTGCTCGGTGTGGTAGGAGGTCTGGCCGGGCTCGACTGTTTGTCCTGGAAATCTCGACAATATGTCATGTCGCGCGGGCACATTTGCCAGGTTTCCTCAATATGCGCGCGTGTAGGCAGCGATGAATATTCATCGCAATCGCCAAATCGGCGACCAGCAATGGCACAGGCGTCAGACGGGGACGCCGAGTCGATAGTCGGCGATCTCCTCGTCCCACTCCATCGTGACCAGGTCGCGGGCGCGGGCAGCCTTGGTGAACGACGAGAACGTGTTGAAGCCGTAGCGCTTCTCGCTGAACGCCGGGTCGCGCTTGCGCAGCTGGTCCTTCAGGCCGGACAGCTGTGGCCGCGTGCCGCCCGCCTGGCTCTGGCGCACGACGTCCACCAGCAGCCGGAACGCGTCGTCCTCGGCCGGGCCGTCCTGCGGGATCGTCACCTCGGGATCACCCTGTGCCGAGCCGGGCCGCAGTTCCACCACCCTGCGGTCGGACAGCAGACGCAGCAGTTCACCGAACCCTCGGAAGCCGTGGTCGGCCTCGTCGAACGTGGGGTCCTTGCGCAGGATCGCGCGCTTCAGCCGGGAGGCGAGGACCGGTCCGTCGGCGTGCCGCTGCAGGCCGGCCAGGGTGCCGACGACGACGGCGCCGACGTCGGTGTCCTCCTTCGGTTCCAGCTCCTCCTCGACCACCGGCTTGACCTCGACGGGAGCGGGTGTCGCCGGTGGCCGCGCGGTCGACCGGCGGCTGCGGCGCTCCGGCGTGCCCGTCTCGACACCGGGTAGCCGGTCGTAGAACAGGAATTCGTCGCACGCCGGCGGCAGCAGTGCCGACGTGGACGACTGCACGCCGAATCCGATCACCCGCTTGTCCATCTCCCGCAGCTTGTGCACGAGCGGGGTGAAGTCGGAGTCGCCGGTGCCGATCGCGAACGTCGTGATGAAGCCGCGTTCGTAGGCCAGTTCGATCGCGTCCACGGCGAGCTTGATGTCGGCCGCGTTCTTCCGGGAGCCACCCAGCCGCTGTGGGATCTCGACCAGCTCGACCTGTGCCCTGGCCAACAGCCTGCGGTCCTCGTCGAAGTAGGACCAGTCGGCATAGGCACGCCGGGACACGACCCGGCCGCGTTCGGCCAGCGCGTTGGCGATCGGGCCGAAGTCGAACGGCGTGACACCCAGTCCCTGTCGAGCGCCGATCGCCAGGTTCTCGTAGTCGAGAAACAACGCGATCCGTTCGTCGTCGTTGATCACCCGCACACCCTTCACCAGTCGGATTCGCAGCGTACCGGTGTTCAACTGACTCCACCTGGACCTGTTCCGAACCGTATCGGTCTGCCAGAATCCGATTTTGGGTCGGGGGATCCGTCACACTGCCTTGGGGGATGTTGTGCGTTCTGCCGGATTTGCCGTGCTCGTGTGCGCCGTGGCCGTCGCCGCGCTGTTCTCGCCAGCGGTCGATGCCAGCGCTGCGACCGCCACCCAGAACCCGGGCGGATCGCTGTTCACCGCGGTCACCCCGCAGCGGGTGGAGGACACCAGGATCGACCACCGGCGCATCGCAGCGGAATCCGGGTTCAGCATCGAACTGCCGCCCACCGTGCCGGACGATGCGACAGCCGTCGTGCTCAACGCCACCGGCACCGGGGCGACGGCACCGACGTTTCTCAGCGTGACACCGGTGAACAGAATCAACTTCGTGGTGTCCACGCTCAACCTGGTGGCGCACGAGACCAGGGCCAACCTGGTGACGGTGGCGCTGAACCCCGGCAGCGCCGACGGACACTCCGTGTTCCTCAGCGCAGGCGGGGCGGCCCTGGACGCGATCATCGACCTGGAGGGCTACTACACCCCGAACACCGGCGCCGGATTCACGTCGATGACGCCCAAGCGGGTGCTGGACACCAGGATCGGGCTCGGCATAGCCGGCAAGGTCGGTGCCGGGAAGACAGTGACGCTCGACCTGTCGTCGTCGGTGCCCGTCGGCACCACGGCCGTCGTGTTCAACCTGACCGGCACCGACGCCACCGGCAGCAGCTTCGTCACCGCGTGGCGGGCCGGATCGACCAGGCCAGGGGTGTCCAACCTGAACATCGTCGCCGGGGCGACCACACCGAACATGGTCACGGTCGCCGTCGGCGCGGACCGCGAGGTCAACCTGTTCAACTCGGTCGGCACCATCGATCTGGTCGCCGACCTGGCCGGCTTCTACTCGCCGACGTCGACGCAGGCCTATTTTCCGTTGCTGCCGATCCGGGTGCTGGACACCCGCAACGCCGACGAAACCCCGCGCGAACCGATCGTGGCCGGTGGCACGATCGCTCTGCGGCTGCGTGGGTGGCTGCCGGCGACCGCGACGACCGCCGTGTTCAACCTGACCGCGGCCAACGTCACCGGCGCCACGTTCTTGACCGCGTGGCCGGCCGGGGCAGCCCGGCCGACCGCGTCCAACCTGAATCTCGTTCCGCACCAGGTGTCGGCGAACCTGGCCATCGTGGCACTGGGTGGCGGCAACCTGATCGATCTGTTCAACCACGTGGGCCGGGTGGACGCGATCGTCGACCTGGCAGGCTACTTCGCCCCGCTGATCGCGCCGTGCGTCGCGAACTGTGTGTCGGCGTTCGGGGACAACCTGATGGGTCAACTGGGCAACGGGAGCACCTCGATCGACGACGCCCCGCCCGCCGACGTCTACGGGCTGTCCGATGTGGTCGCGGTGTCGGGGACCGGCGAGAACGGCTTCGCACTCCGCTCCGACGGGACCGTGTGGTCCTGGGGCGACAGCACGGCCCTCGGCAATGCCAGCAACGGTGTCGCGGACACGCCGACGTTCCCGGACGGCCATTTCTCGACCGTGCCGGTGCAGGTGATCGGCCTGACCGACGTCGTGGCCATCGACGGTCCGCTGGCGCTGAAGGCGGACGGCACCGTGTGGGCGTGGGGTGCCAACATCATGTGGCAGTTGGGCGACAACAACAAGGACGACACCGCCATCGCCTCGGTGCCGGTCCAGGTCACGGGCCTGACCGGGGTGACCGCCATCGCCTACAGCGTCGGCAGCTCCTACGCCCTGCGCTCGGACGGCACGGTGTGGTCCTGGGGCCAGAACACGTTCGGCGAACTGGGCAACGGTACGAGCGGCGACCCGAACACCTGCGTCGCCGATCAAAGTATCTCGCCGGACGGCCCGAACTGCGCTTCGGCGGTGCCGGTGCAGGTGAGTGGCCTGACCGGGGTCACGGCCATCGGCATCCGGTTGGCCGCCAAGGCGGACGGCACGGTGTGGCGATGGGGTGGGAACCCGGACATGACTCATGGCCAGTCGAACACGCCCATCCTGATGCCCGGCCTGACCGGGGTGACCCAGTTCGCGAACTCGGCGGAGACCTACTACGCGCTGCTCAACGACGGCACGGTGCGGTCGTGGGGTGTCGGCCTGAAGGGCTCGCTCGGCAACGGTGTGGACTGCGGACTCGACGAGTGCAACACCGACACGCCGACCACGGTGGTCGGGCTGTCCGGTGTCAAGGCCATCGCGGGCGCGTCGAACACGGGCTACGCGCTGTTGAGCGACGGCACCGTGGACGCCTGGGGTGGCGGGCAGAACGGGGAACTCGGCGACGGCCAGGAGTTCTCCTTCACCGACACGCCGGTTCCGGTGCCCGGCCTGACCGGGGTGAGTGCCATCGGTGGCGACGGCTACGCGGTGGTTCCGACTCCATAGTGCACTCGCGGACCGGTCGGCACTGGCCGGTCCGCGAGTCAGTCGGGCAGCAGCGGTACCGCGATGCCCTCGCCGTGCTTGAGCAGCGCGGCCCGGGTGATGGCGGCTGAACCGAACTTCGTGCGTACCGAGTCCAGCGTGACGTCCAACGCGGGTGCTGCCACATCGTCGAACGGCAACGCGAGCTGCAACGGGTCCTCGGGGTCCAGATTGGACAGTGCGACGCCGATCAGGGTCAGCCCGTTGGCCTCGATCATCGGCATGGCCGTGGCGAGCAGTGTGCGACCGGCGGCCAGCAGTGTCTGCGTGTGTGATGTCGACTGGGCCACCGTGTGCGACCGGGTCGCCCTGCTGAAGTCCGCGAACCGCATGCGGATGGTGACGGTGCGGCAGACCCGCTTGGCGGTGCGGAGCCTGCGGGTCACCCTGTCGATGAGGCCGGCGAGGATGGCGTCCAGTTCCGCCTGTGGTCGGTATCGCCGACCCAGCGCGCGCTGGGCGCCGATCGACCCCCTGCGCTTGCCGACCCGGACCGGGCGGGGATCGTCGTTGTGCGCCAAGGCATGCAGGTGTCGGCCGGTGCCCACGCCGACCAGCGCCACGAGTTCGGCCACGTCCATGGCGGCGACCTGGCCGACGGTGATGATGCCGCACGTGTGCAGCTTGCCCGCGGTGATCTCGCCGACACCCCACAGCCGTTCCACCGGCAGCGGGTGCAGGAACTCCAGTTCGCCGTCGTGCGGCACGACGAGCAGGCCGTCCGGCTTCGCCACCCCGCTGGCCACCTTGGCCAGGAACTTGGTGCGTGCCACGCCGACCGTGATCGGCAGGCCGACCTGCTCGGCCACGTCCCTGCGCAGCTTGGCCGCGATCTGCCTCGGCGTGCCGGACACCTTGGCCAGGCCACCCACGTCGAGGAACGCCTCGTCGATGGACAGGCCCTCGACCAGTGGTGTCGTGTTCTCGAAGACCTTGAACACGGCCTTGCTGGCCTGCGAGTAGGCCGAGAACCTGGCTGGCACCTCGATCGCGTGCGGACACAGCCGCCGCGCCTGCCGGCCGGTCATCGCGGTGCGCACGCCGTAAGCCTTGGCCTCGTAGCTGGCCGCGAGCACGACACCGCCACCGACGAGCACCGGCTTACCGCGCAGCGTGGGGTCGTCACGCTGCTCGACGGATGCGTAGAACGCATCCAGGTCGGCGTGCAGTATCGGCCCCTCGACGGTCACCCATCCATGGTCGTCCCCGCCACCGACAACGCGACAGGGCTAAAGGGCGTCACCCACCTCGTCGATGACCGCCCAGACCCTGCGGTCGGTCCAGTAGCCGGAGTGGCCACCGGGGGCGGGGGCGGGGTCGCCGTAGATGCGCCAGGCGATGGCCGGGTCGAGCAGCTTGATGTTGCACAGCACCTGATCGGTGGCGGTGCTGGTCACCTCACCGCCGATCGGGTCGGTCAGGTAGTAGAAGTTGCGCCACGCGACGACGTTCGCGCTGTCCGGCACGGTTTCGCCGATCGAGCTGAGCACCTTCGCGTTGAAGTAGGCGGGGAACGCCCAGCCGTACAGGCGGGTCAGCGGCGCGCCGAACGTGGTCAGCCCGATCCTGCCCTGCTTGCCGCGACACCCCTGCTGGGCCAGCGCCGCGGCCGCCAGCACGGTGCCCTGGCTGTGCGCGACGACGAGCACCGGCGCGCCGTGATCGTTCAGCCGCCAGATCCGCCGCTGGAAGTCCGGCACGGCCCGCTCCGCGTAGGACGGCGGCGCCAACGGGTGGAACGACCTCGGCCAGAAGGTGCCGACGTCCCACAGCATGCCGATCCGCTTGCGTTCGGTCAGGCTGGACCAGCCACTGCGGATCAGCCACATCACCCCGAGCAGCAGCACGGTGGCCGCCAGCACGCTGAACTTGCCGACCGCGCCGTTGGCCGCCGAACCCACGGCCGGGATCGGCGGGCGCACCGTCACGATCACGATGACAAAAACTGCCTGGAAACCGGTGATCAGCCACAACAGCGGACCGGCCGAGCCCCGCACGTGGCCCAACCAGTAGGACCGCTTCAGCTTCTTGTGCCATGCGTCCTGGTTGGCAGGCTCGTCGGGCGCAGGCTCGCCGTCCGTCGCCTGCTCGTTCACCATGCCGACGGTCCAGGACGCGTCCGCCGTGCCCCGCGGCCAGGACGTGGCCAGCCCGTTCCGGTAGGCGGTCATGTCCGTCTCCACGGCGGCCGGCACACCCCAGCCGAACACCAGGCGCAACACCTGCACGACGGCGTACACGACGACGGCCGCGATCAGGGCGAGACCGAGACCGGGCGCCGCCCAGCCGATGTCGACGGGCACGTTGACGGTGTTCTTGACCGGCGTCGCGTCCGAATGCAGCGGGCCAAGCGAGTGCCCGACCACGAACAGGGCGCCCAACAGCATCGAGTTGAGCAGCCCGACGGCCAGCGCCATGACCACAGCGGGGCCGCCGAACACGCCGTCGGCCTTGTCGTGCTTGACGAACAGGCCGGTGGCACCGACCAGGATCATGGCCACGATGGTGGCGCCGACCGCGATGTAGGTGGCTGCGGTGATCGAGTCCAGGCCGGGCAGTGAGCCCGGAGCGGTCGACATCGCCGGCTGCTGGAAGGCGAACACCGCGGCGAACACGAGTGCCACCGGGCCTGCCGCGTGCAGCACGAACCGGGGCAGCCGCCAGGACAGCCACTCGACCGGCCCGATGTGCTCGGCCCAGTGGTCACCGGCCACGACGGCGGTGGCGACGGCCAGTACGACGATGCCGAGCACCATCGCCAGCCACCACCACGCCATGCCGTGCACCGGGCCTGCCGCTGCGGCGCGTGCGGTGATGGCGAACGTGACGGCCAGGAAGCCGACGGCCGCGCCGACATGCGCCCCGGTCATCCTGCGGACCGCGAGCGCGGCGTCCCAGAAGTCACGGTGGGGCATGCCGCGGTCGGCAGCCGAACACCTGGGCCGCCATGGTGCCTTGGTCTTCGGGTCCTGGTTCGCCTCAAGACGCCACGGTGGCCGGACGCTTTCGTAGCGGCTCTGGGTGCGTACCCCGAGCGCGACCAGCAGCACGATGAGCACGGCGACAGCGGCGAACCCGATGACCAGCGGCCGTTCGCCGTGTCCTTTGACCCACGTCCAGCTCAGTGGCCACAGCCACCAGCGGCCGGCCAGATTGGCTCTGGTCGCCTGGTAGGCGAGCAGGTTCGGGGCGATCAGCACGAGCACCAGGACGGTGTTCACGGTCAGCGCGAGGCACGCCACCCCACTGGCGATTCGGTGTGCGGCGAACCGAATGCCGTGTGGCTGGCCGTTGGCGTCGACGTGCCCGCGATACATCCAGCCCGCCAGATTGGCGAACATGAAGGGTAACAACAGCAGCCACAACACACGGACGCTGGACCGGGACGTCAGGCCGCCCCAGGAATACGCCTCGACGTGCCGATTGATCTCGCCTCTGCCCTTCGCGGCCGGTCGGGCGAGATCCGCGGTCCGGTAGAAGCCGGCCACCCCGTCACCGCCGACCTGCTGCGGCGCGATGTCATCGAGCAGCACGTCGGCGGTTGTGCCGCCGACGCCGTGAATGCGCAGTTCCGTGACCTGCGGGTCCAGTTCCGGAACGGGCAACACCCTGCCGCTCGGGCGGTGCCGGTCGACGAGTCCGAACTTGGGAACGGCCATGCCGAACCACCACCCCGCAGTACCACGATTGGCTGACAACCGCTGACATCGCTGTGGTACCACAGAACGTGACACGTCCCCCGTCCGGCATCGGGGGTCAGCCCGTCGCGGGTGCCGGACCGGCTCCGATGGTCCGGCTGTGGCCCCGGAACTCGGCGATCACGGTGGCGTCGTCGCGGCGCACCGTCACGTCGTAGATGCCGTTGCGGCCGTAGCCTGTGCGCTGGGTCGCCGTGGCGGTGAGCTGGTCGCCGAGCCGGGCGCTGGCGACGAACGAGATCTCAGCGCCGGAGGCCACGGTGACCGGGCCGAAGCTGTTGCACGCACAGGCGAACGCGGTGTCGGCCAGCAGGAACACGTAACCGCCGTGGGCCATGCCGTGGCCGTTGATCATCGACTCGGTGATCGACATCCTGGCGACCGCGGTGCCGTCGTGGGCCTGCTCCAGCTCGATGCCCAACTTCAGGGAAGCGGAGTCACCGGCGAACATCGAGTGAGCGGCGTTGGTCACTGGTTCCGTCACCGGCAGGACGGTATCATAACTTCCTGAACGTTCGGTCGGTAATTCGTCAGGAGGTTGCCCGTGACCACGACCGCGCCGGAGCTGGACCTCGAACGGCACTTCGAGCACACCATCGAGCGAGATCAGCGGATCGAGCCGAGGGACTGGGTGCCCGACGCCTACCGCGCGACCATGATCCGGCAGATCGCCCAGCACGCGCACTCCGAGATCATCGGCATGCAGCCGGAGGGCAACTGGATCACCAGGGCGCCGTCGCTGCGCCGCAAGGCGATCCTGCTGGCCAAGGTGCAGGACGAGGCTGGCCACGGGCTGTACCTGTACTCGGCGGCCGAGACACTGGGCGCCGACCGGGCCGACCTGACGGCCAGGCTGATCAGCGGCCGGCAGAAATACTCCTCGATCTTCAACTACCCGACCCTCACGTTCGCCGATGTCGGTGTGATCGGCTGGCTGGTGGACGGTGCCGCGATCTGCAACCAGGTGCCGCTGTGCCGCAGCTCGTACGGCCCCTACGCCCGCGCGATGATCCGGATCTGCAAGGAGGAGTCCTTCCACCAGCGCCAGGGCTTCGAGCTGCTGATGACCATGATGCGCGGCACCGATGCGCAGCGGGCCATGGTGCAGGACGCCGTCGATCGCTGGTGGTGGCCGTCGCTGATGATGTTCGGCCCGCCGGACGCCGAGTCGCCCAACACCGAGCAGTCCATGGCGTGGAAGGTCAAGCGCCACACCAATGACGAGCTGCGCCAGCGGTTCGTGGACATGTCGGTACCGCAGGCCGCCGCGCTGGGCGTGACGCTGCCGGACCCGGACCTGGTGTGGAACGCCGAACGCGGCCACCACGACTTCGGTGAGGTGGACTGGTCGGAGTTCAAGAACGTGTTGCGCGGCAACGGTCCCTGGAACATCCAGCGAGTGGATCGCAGGCGCAGGGCGCACGAGGACGGCGCCTGGGTCCGCGAGGCCGCCATGGCACACGCGGCGAAGGAGCGGGCATGACCGAGTGGCCCCTGTACGAGGTGTTCGTGCGTGGCAAGCGCGGGCTGAACCACGTGCACGTCGGATCGCTGCACGCCGCCGACGCCGAGATGGCCCTGCACCACGCGCGGGACCTCTACACGCGGCGCAACGAGGGTGTCAGCATCTGGGTGGTGCCGGCCGCCGACATCACGGCGTCCAGCCCGGACGAGAAGGACCCGTTCTTCGCGCCCAGCGGGGACAAGGTCTACCGGCACCCCACGTTCTACGAGATTCCCGACGACGTCCCGCACATCTGAGGGAGCGCCATGTCCTTCGACAACGTCTACGAGGCCATCACCGAGGAGAACGACGACACCCGGTGGGCGTTCGGCACCGGGTTCGAGGATCCACTGTCCGGTGTGGACGCCACGGTGCCGCCAGGCGTGACCGCGGACCAGTGCCTCGCACTGGGTGACGACGCGCTGATCATGTCGCACCGCTTGCAGGAGTGGGTCACCAGGGCGCCGGAGCTGGAGGACGAGGTCGCGCTGGCCAACATCGGCCTCGATCTGCTGGGCCAGGCCAGGTTGCTGCTCACCAGGGCGGGGCAGATCGACGGTTCCGGGCGTGGCGAGGACGACCTCGCCTTCCGCCGGGACGAGCGGGAGTTCCGCAACGTTCGGCTGGCCGAGATCGACGGCGGGCACTTCGGGCACCTCATCGCCCGGCTGTTCGTCTTCTCGGCCTGGCGGCTGGCGCTGTTCGGCACGCTGCTGGAGGACGACGACCCCGTGCTGGCGGCGATCGCGGCGAAGGCGGTCAAGGAACTGGCCTACCACCGGGAGTACGCGGTCGGCTGGGTGATCCGGCTCGGCGACGGGACCGAACTGTCGCACCGGCGGATGCAGGAGGGCCTGGACGCCACGTGGCCCTGGGTGGCGGAGCTGTTCGGCGAGACGGATCGTGCCGAGTTCGACGACGTCGTCACGCGGGTGCTCGACGCCGCGACGCTCACCGTGCCGCAGACGGCGTCGGTGGGCGGGCCCGGCGGCCGGGACGGCGTGCACAGCGAACGGATGGGCTTCCTGTTGGCCGAGTTGCAGAGCCTGGCCCGAGCGCACCCGGGGGCGACATGGTGAGCGCGCTCACGGTCGCGGCCGGGGTGACCGACCCGGAGCTGCCGATGCTGACCCTGGCCGATCTCGGAGTGCTGCGAGCGGTCGAGGAACACGACGGCCGGGTCGTCGTGTCGATCACGCCCACGTACACCGGCTGCCCTGCGATGGACACCATGCGGGACGACCTGGCGCACGCGCTGCTCACCGCGGGTTATTCGGACGTGGAGATCCGCACGGTGCTGACACCGGCGTGGAGCAGCGACTGGATCACCGACCACGGCAGGCAGGCGCTGGCCGATGCCGGCATCGCGCCACCCGGCCCGGCGCCGGCCACCGGCGGCCCGGTCCCGCTCACCCTGGGCGTGACCCGACGCGCGGTGTCCTGTCCGCTGTGCGGCTCCACCGACACCGGGGAGATCTCCCGGTTCGGTGCCACGGCGTGTCGCGCGCTCTGGCGGTGTCGCTCCTGCGCCGAGCCCTTCGAGTACGTCAAGGAGATCTGAGTGACCGCGAGCACGAGGACGCGCACCGGCTTTCACACGTTGACCGTGGCCGACGTGACCCGCCTGTGCGCGGACGCGGTCGCGGTGACGTTCGACGTGCCGGCCGACCTGGCCGACGCCTACGCGTTCCGGGCCGGCCAGTCGCTGACCCTGCGGCGCTGGATCGACGGGCGGGACGAGCGGCGGTCGTACTCGATCTGCGCGCCGGAGGGCGCCGCGCCACGGATCGGCGTGCGTGAGGTGCCGACCGGCGTGTTCTCCTCCTGGCTGGTGCACGGCGTGCGGCCGGGCGACGAGATCGAGGTGGCGACGCCGACCGGCACGTTCACCCCCGACCTGGCCGAGTCCGGTCGGCACGTCCTGGTGGCGGCCGGCTCCGGCATCACGCCGGTGCTGTCCATCGCGGCGTCGGTGCTGCGCGACCCGGCCACCGAGGTCACCCTGCTCTACGGCAACCGGCGCACCGACACGGTGATGTTCGCCGATGAACTGGCCGACCTGAAGGACCGCTACCCGGCCCGGCTGAACCTGGTGCACGTGCTGTCCAGGGAGCCGAGGGAGGCCGACATCTTCACCGGCAGGCTGGACGCCGCGAAGCTGACCTCGCTCCTGGCGCTGCTGCCGGCGGTCGACGCCGTCGACCACTGGTGGCTGTGTGGCCCGTTCGGCATGGTGACCGACGCCAGGGGAGTGCTGGCGACCGCGGGCGTGGCCGCCGAAAGGATCCACAGGGAACTGTTCTATGTGGACGACCTACCGCCGGCTCCGGTCCGGCACGTCGACGCACCGCCAACCGGTGTCACCAGTGAAGTGACCATCGTGCTCGACGGCAGGGCGACAACGGTGGCGCTGACCAGGGAAACTCCAGTGCTCGACGGTGCCCAGCAGGTGCGGCCCGACCTGCCTTTCGCATGCAAAGGCGGGGTATGCGGCACCTGCCGGGCTCGCATCACGGACGGCAAGGTGGACATGCGGCGCAATTTCGCGCTGGAACAAGCCGAGATCGACGCGGGTTTTGTGCTGACCTGCCAGTCCCTGCCGGTATCAGACACACTCACGGTGGACTACGACAGCTGAGCGACAGAACTGTCAACCCCGGACATGGGAAAGCCCCCGGCCGCTGGGGGGAGGTCGGCCGGGGGCTTTGGACCCGGCTGTTGGGGGATCAGCCGGGGGTCTGTTGGTCGCATTTAACCGCAAGTGACAGTGTGCCAGACGGAACCCGAAATATGTGGCCACTCGGCGAATCGCGGCACAGATATCCGACGGACAACCGACGGAAGGCATCCGTTCGGTCGCACCTATCATCACCGCGTGGCCCAGCCCTCGTCTCCTGAACCTGGTCCGGTGGCTGCCGGCGTCGTCCTGGCCAGTGGGTCGGGCACCCGCGTCGGCGGTGAGGTGAACAAAGTCTTCCTGCCGCTGGCCGGTCGGCGCGTCGTCGCGTGGTCGTTGGCCGCACTGGCCAAGGTGACCGACATCGGACTGCTCGTACTGGTGATCCGGCAGCAGGACAGCGATCTGGTCGCCGAGGTGTTGGCCGATCCGGCACTGCTCGCCGACCTGGCCGGCACCCCGGTCGAGGTGGTGACCGGCGGGTCGAGCCGGCAGGAGTCCGAGTTGATGGCGCTGCGCTGCCTCGCCGACCGCATCACCGGCGGAATCGTTGACACAGTGCTCGTTCACGATGCCGCGCGCCCGTTGGTGAGTACCGAACTGGCCGGCGCGGTGCTGGCCGCGGCACGGGAGTTCGGCGGTGCGATCCCCGGCCTGCCACGCGAGGACCTGGTGCGGGTCACCGGGGACACGGTGACCGACGCCGACCTGGGCCGCCTGGTCACCGTGCAGACACCGCAGGGTTATCCGGCCGCTCCGCTGCTCGCCGCCTACGAACAGGCCGCCGTCGACGCGTTCGTCGGCACGGACACCGCGTCGTGCATGGCCAGGTACTCCGGGCTGCCGACGCACTGCATCCCCGGCGACGAGCGCAACGTCAAGATCACCTACCCGTATGACGTGGCGAGCGTCGAACGGCTACTGGCCGAGACGGCACCTACCGTGCGGTAGCAACGCCGCGTTGGCCATACTCACGGTATGACGTGGATGGTCTACGGAGCGAACGGCTACACCGGCGAACTGGTGGCGAAACTGGCGGTCCAGCGCGGCGAACGACCGGTGCTGGCCGGCCGGTCGGCCGAACGGATCGCGCCGCTGGCTGATCGGCTCGGCTGCGCGCACGTCGTGGTCGCGCTGGACAACCTGAAGGCGCTGCGTGCCGCGCTGGCCGACGTGCGGGCCGTCGCGCACTGCGCCGGCCCGTTCTCCAGGACATCCAAGGACATGGTGGACGCCTGCCTGGACACCGGCACCCACTACCTCGACATCACCGGTGAGATCGACGTCTTCGAGGAGATCTACGCACGCCACGACGAGGCCGAGCAGGCCGGTGTCGTGCTGCTGCCCGGCGGTGGTTTCGACGTCGTGCCGACCGACTGTCTGGCCGCGATGCTGGCGCAGCGACTGCCCGGCGCCACCGAGCTCGAACTGGCGTTCACGCTGGGCGGCGGGATCAGCGGCGGCACGCTGAAGACGGCCATCGAGAGTGCCGGTGCCGGTGGTCGGACCAGAGTGGACGGTGAGCTGCGGACCGTCTCGTTCGGTCACCGCACCGCGGTGGCGGAGTTCCCGTCCGGTCCGAAGCGGGTGACCGCGATCCCGTGGGGTGACGTCAGTTCCGCGTTCCGCTCGACGGCGATTCCCACGATCACCACGTACACCGTCGTGCCCGGCGGCGACCTGGTCGCCAAGGGACAGGAGTACCTGGCGCCGCTGCTGCGCATGCCTTCGGTCCAGAAGGCCGGCATGACGCTGGTCAACCGCCTGGTCAAGGGGCCGAGCGAGGACAAGCAGGCAGCCGGGCACGCCGAGGTGTGGGGCCGCGTGAAGCACCCGGACGGCCACGTGGTGAGCGGTGCGCTGACCACCCCGGCCGCCTACTCGCTGACCGCGGACGCCGTGGTCAGGGGTGTGGCGCGACTGGCAGCCGGGGACATCGCGCCCGGCGCGCACACACCGTCCAGTGCGTTCGGCGCTGACTTCGTCGCCGAACTGGACGGTGTGCGGCTGGGCAACCTGCCCCGGCCGACCAATGAGGCCGACTAACGAGCCAGCAGGGAGCTGGCCTCCTGGGCGGCCGGGCCTGCCTTGGCCAGGTGCGACAGGTGCTCCGGCACCGACTCGCCCCGGTGGGTGATGGCCTGTGTGTAGAGCCGGCCGGCTCGATAGGACGAGCGGACCAGCGGACCGGCCATCACACCGGAGAAACCCATTGCCACCGCGGCTTCCTGGTGCTCGACGAACTCCTCCGGCTTCACCCACCGGTCGACCGGGTGGTGGCGCACCGAGGGCCGCAGGTACTGGGTGATGGTGAGGATCTCGCAGCCCGCTTCGTGCAGTTCGCGCATGGCCTCGGTGACCTCGTCGGGCGTCTCGCCCATGCCCAGGATCAGGTTCGACTTGGTGACCAGGCCGGCATCGCGGGCCGCGATCAGCACGGCGAGTGACCGCTCGTACCGGAAGCCGGGCCGGATCCGCTTGAAGATCCTCGGCACCGTCTCCAGGTTGTGCGCCAACACCTCCGGCCGCGAGCCGAACACCTCGGCGAGGTGGTCGGGCTCGGCGTTGAAGTCGGGGATCAGCAACTCGACGCCGGTACCCGGGTTGAGTTCGTGGATCTGGCGGACGGTCTCCGCGTACAGCCACGCACCCCCGTCGGCCAGGTCGTCGCGGGCCACGCCGGTCACGGTGGCGTAGCGCAGGCCCATCGCCTGCACCGACTCGGCCACCTTGCGCGGCTCGGTGCGGTCCAGGTCGGCAGGCCGGCCGGTGTCGATCTGGCAGAAGTCACATCGACGGGTGCACTGGTCGCCACCGATGAGGAACGTGGCCTCCCGGTCCTCCCAGCACTCGTAGATGTTGGGGCAGCCTGCCTCTTCGCACACCGTGTGCAGACCCTCCCGGCGCACCAGCTTTTTGAGCTCGGTGTACTCGGGTCCCATCCGGGCCTTGGTCCTGATCCAGGATGGCTTCTTCTCGATGGGGGTCTCACTGTTGCGCACTTCCAGCCGCAGCAGCTTCCGCCCGTCCGGGGCAACCGTCACGAGCCCACTTTACGCCGGGCCACCTGGTGATTCAGTTCACGCCGGGTCAGGCGTGACCCCCGTCAACTCGGCCGTCCGATCCCACAGCTGGGTGGCGGTGTCCGGGTCCTGGGCGGCGCGGGGCAGGTGTGCCCGGCCCGGCATGCCGCGGATCTCCATGAACCCGTCCGGGCCGTAGTAGTCGCCACCGCGCACGTCCGGTGAGGTGGCGGCGAACAGGGTCGGCAGCGCGCCCGCTTCGACGTTCTGCGCGACGTACCGGCCACCCAGCTCACCGAAGAACTCGATCAGGCTGGCCAGCGGGCCCGCATCACGCGAACCGGCCATGTTGTTCACCAGATTGGTGGCCGTGTAGCCGGGGTGCGCGGCGCTGCTGATCAGGTCGAGGCCCGCTTTCCTGGACCGCCGGTCCAGTTCCAGCGCGAAGATCAGGTTCGCCAGCTTGGCCTGCCCGTAGGCGCTCTGCGGCTGGTAGTTGCGGTGCTCGTAGTTCAGGTCGGTCATGTTGATCCGGCCCGCCCTGGCCGCCGTGCTGGACAGCGTGACCACCCTGGCGGCCGGCCGGTTGCGCAGCGCGGGCATCAGCAGCCAGGTGAGCGCGGCGTGCCCGAGGTGGTTCGTGCCGAACTGCATCTCGAAGCCGTCGGCGGTGGTCCTGTGCGGCGTCATCATGACGCCAGCATTGTTCACCAGGATGTCCAGCTGATCGCCGGTCAACGCCCTGACCTGCTCGGATGCCCCGCGCACCGAGCTGAGGTCGGCCAGGTCGAGCACGATCAGCTCGACGGCCGAGTCGACGGCGGAGCTGTGTGCCGCCTCGGTCACCGCGCGGACCGCGTCGGCGCCCCGGTCGGCCGACCGGCAGGCCAGCAGCACTCTGGCGCCCTTCTCGGCGAGCACCTGTGCGGTGCGCAGGCCGAGGCCGGAGTTGGCGCCGGTGATCAGTGCGGTTTTTCCGGACTGGTCGGGAATGTCCTGGTCGGACCATCGTGGCATGCCACACAACTACTCCCGGCCGGCAGCCGGCGCCAGGGGCCTGTCGAGTCGCTTTGGTCGGTGCCCGGTGCGACGCTCGTCACATGACCGAGATTTCCGAGTACCCGCAGGGCACGCCCTGCTGGCTGGACCTCTGGACGCCCAACCGGCAGGCGTCGATGGACTTCTACGCGGGCGTGTTCGGCTGGGAGTACCAGGTGGGGCCGCCCGAGCAGCACCACTACACGACGGCCGTGCTCAAGGGCCGCACAGTGGCCGGCCTGATCTCACCGCCCGGTGGCGGGGACAACCCGATGGTATGGGTGACCTACCTCGCGGTGGACGACCTGGACGCTGCGCTGGCCACCATCGCCGAGCAGGGCGGCCAGTCGCTGACCGGCGCGATCGACGTGCCAGGTGGCATCCGGATCACCCTGGCGATGGACCCGACCGGCGGCATGTTCGGCGCGTGGCAGTCGCCGGACCACTCCGGGGCCCAACTGGCCAACGAGCCGGGCACACTGATCTGGAGCGAACTGATGACGCCGGACCCGGCGACCGCGCGGACGTTCTACGCGGCCGTGTTCGGCCTCGGCATCAGCGCGCCGATGTCCGAGGACTTCGACTACACGACGATCCAGGTCGACGGGCGGGATGTCGGTGGTATCGGCAAGGCCGACAACGGCATGCCGGCGAGTTGGGGCACGTACTTCTCGGTCGCGTCGACCGACGAGTCGGCCGCTGCCGTGCGGGCCGCCGGTGGCAGCGTGTTGAGTGAGCCGGTGGACACGCCCTACGGCCGCATG
>DASUJK010000044.1:0-20087 GCA_036279295.1 Pseudonocardiaceae bacterium
GTGGGGTGTGTGGTTGATAGGGTTACGGCGGTTATGGCGGGAGGGAAACGCCCGGTCCCATTCCGAACCCGGAAGCTAAGCCTCTTTGCGCCGATGGTACTGCACTTGTGAGGGTGTGGGAGAGTAGGACGCCGCCGAACACTCGTTCCCGAAAGGGGCTCACGGCTAGGGCGTGGTTATGACCGCCCTGTGCTGTGAGCCCCTTTCGGCATGTGTGTTTGGAGGAGCAGTGTCCGAGTCGGGGCAATACGACCGCAACAAGCGTGGCGGTAGTGGCCAGTCGCGCAGTAACCAACAGAGCAGTGGCCGACCAGGCCGGCCCTACGGGGTAGGCGGCGGTCGCGGCGGCAACAGCAGCTCGCAGTCCCCCTCGGGTGACCGCTATGAGCCCCGCCGTGACAAGCCGACGCGAGACAAGCCCGACGCTCCCCGCGGTCGTGACAACACCCGCGGTGGCAACTCTCGCTATGACAGCACCCGGCGGGATGACACCCGGCGGGATGACACGCGCCGCGACGACCGGCCGCGTGATGCCAGGGAATCCAGGCCGTATCGCAGCGCCGACAACCGTGGCCGCACGCAGGACACCCGGCCCGGCGGCAATCGTGACAGCCGTGACAACAGCAGCGGCAGCTGGGACCAGCGCCAGCGCCCCTACCGCGATCGCGACGGCGCAGGTCGACCCAGCTCCGGGCAGGGCGGCAGGCCGAACCGCGACCATCCGAACTCGGCCCGGACCAATCCGGACCGGACTGGTCGAGACCGGTACGGCTCGGGTCGGACCAGCACAGACCGGCCCTACCGCGACCGCACCAGCCAGGACCGCGGCCACGATCGCGGCAGGCCAGACCGTGGTGGCTCGGAAGGCACCGGTGCGAACCGGTACGGCTCGGACCGGACTGGTGCGAACCGGTACGGCCGAGACCAGACCAGCTCGGACCGTCCCAGCTATGGCGCCGGGCGGCCCAACGCCGGCCGCTCCGGATCGGACCGCTTCGGGTCGGACCGCACTGGCTCCAACCGGTACGGCCGCGACGACCGAGGCGGCGCCGGCTCCGGTCGGCCCAGCGCTGACCGAGGTGGCTCGAACCGGTACGGCGCGGACCGGACCAGCCAGGATCGCTTCAGCTACAACCGCGATCGCGACCGCACCGACCAGGGCCGCGCCAGCTATGACCGGCCTGATCGCGACCGGCCGAGCTACGACCGTCCCAACCGGGACCGGGCCGGCTCCGATCGCGGTCGTTCGGACCGCACCGGCGCCGACCGCTACAGCCGCGACAACCGCGATCGGAGCCAGGACCGCAACCGCGACAGTCGCGACAACCGGGGCAGCCGCGATCGCCGTCCCGACTCGCGGTCCAGGACCACCCCTCCCCCGGCTCGTCGCCCCGATCGGCCCGCCCGCGTCGACACCAGCGCGCCAACGGTCGACACACACGCGCAGGAGGTCGACACACATGCGCCAGCGGTCGACTCGCCGCAGCCAGCCGCCGAGTTGACCTCAGCTGCGGTCGAGGCGCCGGCATCGGCCGCTGCGCCGATCGCCGTCGAGCCGACCGGCGTCGACCCGGCCGACACCGAACTGGCCGACACCGGCGTCGAGTCGGACGTTGCCGAGCCGACCGGGACGGACACCGACCCGGACCCGGCAACGGAGCCGGTCGTCGTCGAGCAGGCCGCAGTCGAGCACACCGCTGTCGAAGAGGTCACCGAGCGCGCTCCGGCCGATCCGAACGGCGTGCCTGAGCTGCCGGAGGACGCCTCGTTCTCGATGCTCGACCGCGAGGTCCGCAACGAACTGCGTGGTTTGTCGAAGAATCTCGCCGAGGTCGTCGGCCGGCACCTGGCTGCCGCCGGCATGCTCATGGACGAGGACCCCGAACTCGCTCTCCGCCACGCCCGCTACGCCCGCGCCAGGGCTGCCCGCGTCGCCCTGATCCGCGAAGCCGTCGGCATCACCGCTTATGGCGCAGGAGAATGGGCTGAGGCGCTGTCCGAACTCCGCGCCGCTCGGCGGATGTCGAACGGGCCTGGTCACGTGGCCATCATGGCCGACTGTGAACGCGCCCTCGGCCGTCCCGAGCGCGCCCTCGAAGCGGCCAGGGAAGGGCTGACCCTCGACCTGCCGCTCGACGAAGCCATCGAGCTGCGGATCGTCGCCGCGGGCGCCCGCCGCGACATGGGCCAGCTAGACGCCGCCGTCGTCGCGCTCCAGATCCCGGAGCTGGACCCGAAGCGGCACGAGCCGTGGAGCGCTCGTCTCTTCTACGCCTACGCCGACAACCTGGCCGCCGTCGACCGGACCGACGAGGCCATCCGCTGGTTCCTCAACGCCGCGCAGGCCGACGACGACGGCGAGACCGACGCAGCCGAACGCGCCATGGAGCTCAGTGACCCCGACTTCGAGCGAAGCGAAACAGAGGACGAGCTGTCGTGACCGAGGCGCTGCTGCACAACTACGACGCACTCCTGCTCGACCTGGACGGCACCGTCTACCGGGGTGCCACTCCGATCGACACCGCCGAGCCGGCCATCCAGGCCGCGCACCAGGCCGGCGTGGCGGTCCGGTTCGTCACGAACAACGCCTCGCGCAGCCCTGATGACGTGGCCGAACACCTGAATCGGCTCGGTATCCCGGCCAAGCACGACGAGGTGACCACCAGCGCGCAGGCTGCTGCCGGCATGCTGGTGGATCGGGTCGCGCCCGGTGCCGACGTGCTCATCCTCGGCACCGGCGCGCTGGCCGCCGAAGCTCGCGCGCTCGGCTTCACGCCGGTCCGCGCGGCCGGCCCCGGTGTCAAGGCTGTGCTGCAGGGGCTTTCGCAGGAAGTGGGCTGGCGCGATCTCGCCGAGGCGTGCCTCGCCATCCGTGCCGGCGCGCTCTGGATCGTCTGCAACGCCGACGCCACCCTGCCGACCGAGCGTGGCCTGCTGCCCGGCAACGGCGCCCTCGTCGCTGCTGTGCGGGCGGCGACCGACGCCACGCCGCTGGTGGCCGGCAAACCGGAGCGCCCGCTGATGGACGACGCCATCA
Organism: Pseudonocardiaceae bacterium; assembly: GCA_036279295.1. Lineage (GTDB taxonomy): Bacteria > Actinomycetota > Actinomycetes > Mycobacteriales > Pseudonocardiaceae > DATEPR01. The sequence continues at coordinate 3,038 of DASUJK010000044.1, forward strand.
AGGCCGCCGGTGCACGGCATCCACTGGCCATCGGCGACCGGCTGGACACCGACATCGAGGGCGCCGTCAACGTCGGCATCGACTCGCTGCTGGTGCTGACCGGCGTGGCCACCGCCGCCACCCTGCTCGCCGCCGAGCCCGCTCGACGGCCGACGTTCGTCACGGCCGACCTGCGTGGCATCGAACGGGCACCGGCCGACGTGGCGATCGCCGTGCACCCCGACTGGCAGGCGGAAGCGACCGACGAGCTGACCCTCCGGCATACCGGCACCGGCCAGCCGGACGCCCTGGCCGCGCTCCGTACGCTCTGCGCGACCTGGTGGGCGGCCGACCAGAGCGGCACACCGAAAGTGCGTGCGCTGGACGCCGACGCAGAGGCCGTCATCGACCAACTCGGGCTGCCTGCTGCGTCCTGAGCCTGGTCGCCGCCCGGATCGGCTAGCGTTGGTGTTGTGTATCCCGGCGAATCAACAACTCCCGACAGGGACACCGTCATTGATCAGGTCGAGCAGGCCGTGGACCGGCTGTCCGGCCTCGACGCGCTACCGGTCACCGAGCACGTCACCCGGTTCGAGGCGACGCACGCCGCGCTGACCGACGCGTTGTCCAGCATCGACAAGGTGTGATCCGGTGCCACGTAGGGCCCGGCTGGACGCCGAGTTGGTGCGGCGCGGCCTGGCGAAGTCCCGAGGACATGCCGCCGACCTGATCGCGGCCGGCCGAGTCACGTTGCGCGGCACGGTGGCGAGCAAGCCGGCCACCGCCGTGGACACCGACGCGCCGGTGGTCGTCCGCGAGGACGCCGATGACCCTGGCTACGCGTCCCGTGGCGCGCACAAACTGGTGGGCGCGCTCGCCGAGTTCGAGCCTGCCGGCCTCACGGTCGCCGGTCGCCGCTGCCTGGATGCCGGCGCGTCCACGGGCGGCTTCACCGATGTCCTGCTGCGCAACGGCGCCACCCAGGTGGTGGCGGCCGATGTCGGCAACGGCCTGCTGGACTGGCGCCTGCGCACCGACGAACGCGTCGTGGTTCGCGACAAGCTGAATGTCCGGCATCTCACCCCGGACGACATCGGTGGCCTGGTCGACGTCGTCGTCGCCGACCTGTCGTTCATCTCGCTCGGTCTGGTGCTGCCCGCGCTGGTGTCCTGTGCGACCGAGGACGCGGATCTGGTGCCGATGGTGAAACCGCAGTTCGAGGTGGGGAAGCAGCGGGTCGGTTCCGGTGGTGTGGTGCGGGATCCCGAGGTGCGGGCGGACGCCGTGCTCGGCGTGATCCGGTCCGCGGCCGAACTGGGACTGTTTGCGAAGGGTGTGGTGGCCAGTCCGCTGCCCGGCCCGTCGGGCAACGTGGAGTTCTTCGTCTGGTTCCGCCGTGGCGCCGCGCTGCCGGACACCGAGGCGACGGAACTCGTGCGCACGGCCGTTGAGAAGGGGCCACGGTGACGCTCGATCGAGAGGTCCTGCTCGTCCTGCACACCGGTCGGCAGACCAACCTGGACACCGCGGCGAAGGTCGCGGGCTGGTTCATGTCGGCAGGCGTCCGGGTACGGGTGCTGGCCGAGGAGGCGAACGATCTCGACCCGGCCGGCTACGACTCCGTGGTGCCGGTCGGGCCCGCCGCGGCCGCCGGCACCGAACTGGTCTTCGTGCTCGGCGGTGACGGCACGCTGCTGCGGGCCGCGGAACTGGCGCACCCGGCCGGCGTGCCGATCCTGGGTGTGAACCTGGGTCGGGTCGGTTTCCTGGCCGAGGCGGACTCCGATGCCCTCGAAGAGACCGTCGCGCACGTCGTCGCCAAGGACTACCAGGTCGAGGAGCGGATGACGGTCGACGTCACCGTCAGCCAGGACGGCGAGATCACGGCCGGTACGTGGGCGTTGAACGAGGCCAGCGTGGAGAAAAGCACTCGGGGCGGGGTGCTGGACGTGAGCATCGAGGTGGACGACCGGCCGGTGACGGCGTTCGGCTGTGACGGTGTGCTGTGCGCCACGCCGACCGGTTCGACGGCGTACGCGTTCTCCTCCGGTGGGCCGGTGCTGTGGCCGGACGTGCGGGCGCTGCTGGTGGTGCCGAGCAACGCGCACGCCATGTTCTCCCGCGCGATCGTCGTGGCGCCCACGTCGGTGGTGACGTTGGAGGTGGACCCGGACGGGCATCCGGCCGTCCTGGTCTGCGACGGGAGGCGCACGTTCGACGTGCCGCCGGGGGCTCGGGTCCGGGTCGTGGGCGGTGCTGTGCCGCTGCGGCTGGCCCGGCTGCACGCGAACACGTTCACCGAGCGGCTGGTGCGGAAGTTCGAGCTGCCGGCGCAGGGTTGGCGAAGCCGCGCCGACCGTAATCTGCCGTCCGTGGGTGACACCTACTAGTGTGCGCCGTGTGCTGGCCGAGATGAGCATCTCCGGCCTCGGTGTGATCGACGAGGCCACGCTGGAACTGCACCCTGGCTTCACCGTCCTGACCGGCGAGACCGGTGCCGGCAAGACGATGGTGGTCACCGGCCTGCATCTGCTGTCCGGTGGCCGGGCCGAGGCGTCCAGGGTGCGCAGCGGCAACCAACGCGCCGTGGTGGAGGGCAGGTTCGAACCGGAGCCGGGCGCCGAGGCGATCAAGCTGGCCGCGGAGGCGGGCGCCGAACCGGACGAGGACGGCAGCCTGATCGCGGTCCGCACGGTGAGCGGCGACGGCAGGTCCCGTGCGCATCTTGGTGGCCGCTCGGTCCCGGTCGGTGTGCTGAGCGATCTGGCTGAGCACCTGATCGCCGTGCACGGCCAGAACGACCAGCTCCGCCTGCTGCGGCCGGCCGAGCAGCGGGCCGTGCTGGACCGGTTCGCGGGTTCGCCGGTCAACGGGCCGTTGGGCGAGTACCGGGTGATCCGCGCGGACTGGCTGAGGGTGATCGCGGAGCTGGCCGAACGCACCGAGCGATCCAGGGAGCTGGCACGGGAAGCCGATCTGCTGCGCCACGGGCTGGCCGAGATCGCCGCCGTGGCACCGAAGCCGGACGAGGACATCGAGCTGATCGACGAGGCCAAGCGGCTGTCCGACGTGGACCAGCTGCGGACCTCCGCCGATGGCGCCCGGGCCGCGGTCAGCGGCTCCGCCGACGGTGATCTGGACGCGCCGAGCGCGCTCGGCCTGGTGGACGCGGCACGCAGGCTGGTCGAGGCCACCGACGACAGCCAGCTGCGCGGGCTGGGGCCACGCCTGGCCGAGGCCGCTGTGCTGCTCGCCGACGTCGGCGCCGAGCTGACCGGTTACCTGGACGGCCTGTCCGCCGACCCGGCGCGGCTGGAGCAGGTGTTGGCCCGGCAGGCCGAGCTGAAGGCGTTGACCCGCAAGTACGCCGCCGATGTGGCCGGTGTGCTGGCGTGGGCCGAGGAGGCCGAGCAGCGGCTGGCCGGACTGGACACGTCCGAGGAGGCACTGGCCGCGTTGGCCGCCCGTCGGGACGAGCTGGCCGGCAAGCTGGCCGAGCGCGCCGAGTCGATAACGGCCGCCCGCAAGCTGTCTGCCGCTGAGCTGGCGAAGGCGGTCACCGAGGAACTGGCCGGGTTGGCCATGGCGGCCGCGACCGTCGAGGTGTCCGTGGTGCCGAGGGCGGTCGAGCAGACCGACGCGTTGGCGCTGCGGGTCGGCCGGCAGGTGCTGCACGCCGGGCCGGACGGTGTGGACGACGTGGAGCTGCGGTTGCGTGCACATCCCGGTGCACCGCCGCTGCCGGTCCACAAGGGAGCGTCCGGCGGTGAGCTGTCCAGGGTGATGCTGGCGTTGGAAGTCGTGCTGTCGCACGCTGATCCGGTGCCGACGCTGGTGTTCGACGAAGTGGATGCCGGGGTCGGCGGACGGGCCGCGGTGGAGGTCGGCAGGCGGCTGGCCAGGTTGGCGCGCAGTCACCAGGTCATCGTCGTCACGCACCTGCCGCAGGTGGCGGCGTTCGCGGACCGGCATCTGGTGGTGGACAAGACATCTGGCGGCGGTCTGACCCGCAGTGGCGTGCGTACGCTCGGCGACTCCGACCGGGTGGTCGAGCTGGCCCGGATGCTGGCCGGTCTGGACACCACGGACACCGGCCGGGCGCACGCCGAGGAGTTATTGGCCGCCGCGGCAGCCGACAAGGCGGCCGATGCGGCCGCATCGGCCCGAGATGCCGCGCCACGCAAGAAAAAGGGCAAAGGCCGCATTGATACGTGATCTTGCCCACCGAAGGTGATCTTCGGGTAGGTCGACGACCTCGGACGGTGCGGTTGCCATCATCCGATCGGGTGGTGGCCTTGCCCCGTTCGGACGATTGCACGAATGCCTACCCACGTTACCGTTCCGTGACGTGTCATCGCTCAGCTCCGTACCGTCATCGACGGCCGGCCGCCCGTCCGCGTTTCAGGAAGTCGATCTGGACGAGGCCGAGGAGTTCATCCGGCAGTTCCACGACGAGAATCCTGATGTCGGCGACGTGGCACGGCGGGTGGCCTGGGTACGGGCCGAGGTACTGACCACCGGCACCTACCAGCACACCACCGCCGAACTGGCCTTCGGCGCCCGGGTCGCGTGGCGCAACAGTGCCCGGTGCATCGGCAGGCTGTACTGGCAGAGTCTGCGGGTCCGGGACATGCGTGCGGTGCGGGATGCCGACCGGGTGGCCGCCCAGTGCGCGCGCCACCTCCAGATGGCCACCAACGGCGGCAAGATCCGGCCGATGATCAGCATCTTCGGGCCCGACACGCCGGACGGTGCCGCGCCCCGGATCTGGAACGACCAGCTGGTCCGCTACGCCGGCTACCGCAGGCCGGACGGCTCCGTGTTCGGTGATCCGCGTAATGCCGATCTCACTGAAACGGTGTGTGACATGGGTTGGCGGCCACCGGCCGAGCAGGGCCGGTTCGACGTGCTGCCGCTGATCGTGGAGACCGAGGCGGAAGGTCCCCGGCTCTACCAGATCGATCCGGCACTGGTCATGGAAGTGCCGCTGAGCCACCCCGACCTGCCCTGGTTCGCCGGGCTGGGCCTGCGCTGGCACGCCGTGCCCGCGATCAGCAACATGCGCCTGGCCATCGGTGGCGTCGTCTACCCGGCGGCGCCGTTCAACGGCTGGTACCTGGGTACCGAGATCGGCGCCCGCAACCTCATCGACGTGGACCGCTACGACATGCTGGCCCCGGTGGCCGAGCTGATGGGCCTGGACACCAGCAAGGAACAGACCCTGTGGCGCGACCGGGCGGCCGTGGAGATCAACGCCGCCGTGCTGCACTCGTTCGCGCAGGCAGGCGCCACCATCGCCGACCACCACACCGAGTCCCGCCGGTTCCTCGCGCACCTGGCCAAGGAGGAGAAGGCAGGCCGACGCTGCCCCGCGGACTGGACGTGGATCGTGCCACCCATCTCGGGTGCGTTGACGTCGGTGTTCCACCGGTACTACGACACGGAGTCAACCGGTCCGGAGTTCCTACCCCCGATCGGCGCGACATACTAACCATGCTGGTTCATGCCGGCGTGGCGAACGGACTAGTGCCACTCCGTTTGTCACCATCGCCGCATGAAGCTCCCCGGTCTGCTGGCCAGGACCAGTCGTGAACTGCCCGGTGTCATCGGGGTCGCTCGGGTCGACCGGCGTACCGGTGACCTGCTGCGGCGCGTCGGACCCGGCGACATCGTCGTGTTCAACCAGCTCGACCTGGACCGCAGGACGGCTGACGCACTCGTCGCGGCCGAGGTGGCGGGCGTGGTCAACGTGTCGCCGTCCATCTCCGGCCGGTTCCCCAACCTCGGCCCGGAGATCCTGGTCTCGGCCGGTATCCCGCTGATCGACAACGTCGGCACCGGGGCGTTGCACGACATCAAGGAAGGCGCGCGGCTGCGGCTGCACGAGGGCACGGTGTTCGCCGGTGAGCGCGAACTGGCCACCGGCACCGAGCAGACCGCCGAGTCGGTGGCCGACCAGATGATCGAGGCCAAGGCCGGCATGTCCGCGCAGCTGGAGGCGTTCTCCGCGAACACCATCGAGTTCCTGCGGCGGGAACGCACGATGATCCTGGACGGCGTCGGCGTGCCCGAGCTGTACGTGTCGCTCAAGGGCAAGGAAGTGCTCGTCGTCGCGCCGGGCCACGGCCACGCCGACGAGCTGCGCAGCCTGCGCCGCTACATCAAGGAGCACCGGCCGGTGCTGATCGGCGTCGAGTCCGGCGCGGACACGCTGCGCTCGGCCGGGTACAAGCCGCAGATCATCGTCGGTGACCCGGACGGCATCCGCACCGAGACGCTGTTGTCCGGCGCCGAGGTCGTCGTGCCGGCACACACCGACGGCCACGCGCCCGGCCTGGAACGGGTCCAGGACCTGGGCATCGGCGCGGTCACGTTCCCCGCGTCGGGCAACGCGGAGGACCTGGCGCTGCTGCTGGCCGACACGCACGGCGCCAGCCTGGTGGTCACCGTCGGGTCGCAGGCCACGCTGGCCGAGTTCCTGGACCGGGGCCGCTCCGGTTCCAACCCGTCCACGTTCCTGACCCGGCTCAAGCTGGGCAGCAGGCTGGTGGACGGCAAGGCCGTGGCCACGCTGCACCGCGCCCGGGTGTCCACCGGTGCTGTGTTGTTGCTCATCCTCGCCGTGCTGATCGCCGTGGGCGTCGCGCTCGCGGTGTCCGACGCCGGGCAGCTCTACCTGCACTGGATCACCGGTGCGTGGCACAACGTCGTCACCTGGGTCAGGGGGCTGTTTTCGTGATCTCGTTGCGTTACCACGTCATCTCCATCGGTGCCGTGTTCCTCGCGCTCGCGCTCGGCGTGGTGCTCGGTTCGACTACGTTGTCCGATTCGCTGCTGTCCGGGATCAGCGGGCAGAAGGCCCAGCTCGGCGAGCAGGTCACCGACCTGCAGGCGCAGCGCAACAGTCTCAATTCGCAGCTGTCCGACGCCGACCGGTTCGCCACCGGCATCGGGCCGCTGGCGGTGCGCGGCCTGCTCGCGCAGCACACCGTGGTGCTGGTCAGCGACCCGAACGTGAGCAAGGTCGACGAGGAAGCGCTGAAGGAACTGCTCACGGCCGCGGGCGCGAAGGTGAGCGGCCAGGTCCAGCTGACCGCCGCGTTCAGCGATCCGAACCGCGCCGACCAGTTGCGGGACCTGGTCACCCAGATGATCCCGGCCGGCGCGCAACTGCCGGTGGCATCCGACGCCGGCACGCTGGCCGGGGGGCTGCTCGGTGACCTGTTGCTGTTGCACAAGACCACGAATGCCGCCCAGTCCACCACGAACGAGCGCTCGGCAGCGCTGACCGGACTGGCCGCGGCCGGCTTCATCAGCCCCGTACAGGGACTGGCGCCGGGGCAGCTGGCGATCGTGCTGACCGGTGGCGCGCAGACGGGGAGCAGCGCGGGTGACCGGGCGGCCATGCTGGCCAACTTCGCCACCCAGTTCCAGCACGCGGGCGCCGGCACGGTGTTGGCCGGTGGCAGCGGGTCGGCCAGCGGCTCTGGTGCGATCGGTGTGGTGCGCGCCAACAACGACGCGAACTCGGTGCTGTCCACAGTGGACGACATGGGCACTGCGGCCGGACGGGTCGTGACGGTGTTGGCGCTCCAGGAACAAGTGCAGGGCAAGACTGGTGCGTACGGCACCGCCGGCAACGCGAACGCGCCGGCACCCGAACCGTCGACCAGCTGAGGCGGACACCGACGCACCCCGAACGAGCCCGAAGGCCTGCACAAGGGGTGCGTCGGTGCGGAACCCCGGTCGTCGAGGGGGGAGGTCACGACCGGGGCCCGGCCCGGCGGCTGGGGGGAACCGACCGGGGGCGCCAAGCGCCTACCGACGAGTGTACCCGCTCCGTAGTCGGGGTACACCAGCTTCGTCACACGCTGACAGCTTGCTCGACGCGCCGATCGTTCACTCGAAAGGATGGCGCCCAACTGGTCCACCGGACGCGTCGAATGACCGAACGCGGGGCGTGTACCAGGCACGTTGCCGGTCCGCTCAGGGCGACCGACACACGCGTGTCGCCACCCTCCGGGTCTGGTTCCTGCTCCGTTCGTGCTACGGTGAAATTCCGTGGGTAGTCAGGCTGGCCGAGTGGGTCGTGCCAGCCGAGAACACGGGGAGCGTTGTTGGTGCTTCAGGCGCGGATGACCAAGCACGTTTTCGTCACCGGGGGCGTCGCCTCCTCATTGGGCAAGGGGCTGACCGCCTCCAGCCTGGGTCAACTTCTCACCGCACGTGGCCTTCGGGTCACCATGCAGAAGTTGGACCCCTATCTGAACGTCGATCCCGGCACGATGAATCCTTTCCAGCACGGTGAGGTGTTCGTCACCGACGACGGCGCCGAGACCGATCTGGACATCGGCCACTACGAGCGGTTCCTCGACCGTGCGCTGTCCGGCAGCGCCAACGTGACGACCGGCCAGGTCTACTCGACGGTCATCGCGAAGGAACGACGCGGCGAATATCTGGGCGACACCGTCCAGGTGATCCCGCACATCACGGACGAGATCAAGGCCAGGATCCGGGCGATGGCCGAGCCGGGACCGGACGGTGAACGCCCGCACGTGGTGATCACCGAGGTCGGCGGCACCGTCGGCGACATCGAGTCGCTGCCCTTCCTGGAGGCGGCCCGGCAGGTCCGGCACGACGTGGGCAGGGACAACGTGTTCTTCCTGCACGTCTCGCTGGTGCCCTACCTGGCGCCGTCGGGCGAGCTGAAGACCAAGCCGACCCAGCACTCGGTGGCCGCGCTGCGCAACATCGGCATCCAGCCGGACGCGATCGTGTGCCGGGCGGACCGGGAGATCCCGGCCGGCCTGAAGCGCAAGATCGCGCTGATGTGCGACGTGGACACCGAAGCGGTGGTGGCGGCGCCGGACGCGCCGTCCATCTACGACATCCCGAAGGTGCTGCACGCCGAGGCATTGGACGCCTACGTCGTGCGGCGCCTCGGACTGCCGTTCCGGGACGTCGACTGGACGGTGTGGGGCGATCTGCTGGACCGCGTCCACAATCCGGCCGAGACCGTCCGGATCGCCCTGGTCGGCAAGTACGTCGATCTGCCGGACGCCTACCTGTCGGTGACGGAGGCGTTGCGGGCGGGCGGGTTCGCGCACCGGGCCAGGGTGGACGTGCGCTGGGTGCCGTCGGACAGCTGTGAGACCGAGGCCGGTGCGGCTCGCGCGCTGGCCGACGTGGACGGTGTGCTGATCCCCGGCGGGTTCGGCGTGCGGGGCATCGAGGGCAAGCTCGGCGCCGTCCGGTACGCAAGGACGCGCCGGATTCCACTGCTCGGCCTGTGCCTCGGCCTGCAGTGCATGGTGATCGAGGCGGCTCGGCACCTGGCCGGCATCGCGGACGCCGACTCGGCCGAGTTCGACGAGCACACCACGCATCCGGTGATCAGCACGATGGCCGACCAGACCGACGTGATCGCCGGAGAGCGGGACATGGGCGGCACCATGCGGTTGGGTGCCTACCCGGCCATGCTGCAACCTGGGTCGCTGGCCGCGCGGGCCTACGGCACGACGGAGGTGTCCGAGCGGCACCGCCACCGCTACGAGGTGAACAACGCCTACCGCGACCGGCTGACCGAGGCCGGCATGGTGTTCTCCGGCACGTCACCGGACGGGCACCTGGTGGAGTTCGCCGAACTGGCCACCGAGCTGCACCCGTTCTTCGTCGGCACGCAGGCGCACCCGGAGTTGAAGAGTCGCCCGACCAGGCCGCATCCGCTGTTCGTGGCCTTCGTCGGCGCGTCCATCGACTACCGGGCGGCCGACCGGCTGCCGGTGGAACTGGCCGAGACGGCGATCGCGGGAGCCCAGGCATGACCGGTCCGGCCGACCCGGCCGCTCGCGAGGAGCCCGGTCAGCACCGGTTCGAGGCCGTGGCCAGCCGGGACATCTATCGGGGCAAGGTGCTGGCGCTGCGTGCCGACGACGTGGCCATGCCGGACGGCCACATCGCTGTTCGGGAGGTGGTCGAGCACTTCGGTGCGGTGGCCATCGCCGCGATCGACGACCAGCAGCGGGTGGCACTGATCCACCAGTACCGGCATCCCCTCGGCCGCAGGCTGTGGGAGCTGCCGGCCGGGCTGTTGGACGTGCCGGGCGAGGACCCGGCCGACGCGGCGGCCCGGGAACTGGCCGAGGAGGTCGGGCTGGCCGCGCGGGACTGGTCGGTGCTGGTGGACGTGGCCGCGTCCCCCGGGTTCACCGACGAGGTCGTGCGGGTGTTCCTGGCCACCGGCCTCACGTCGGCCGACCGGGAACGGCCGATCGGCGACGAGGAGGCCGATCTCGTCGTGCACCGGGTCCCGCTGGCCGACGCGCTGCGCATGGTGCTGGCCGGTGACGTGGTCAACTCGTCGTCGGCGGCCGGCATCCTGGCCGCGCACGCCGTGTTGTCCGGGGTCGGGCAGACCAGGCCGGTGGACGCGCCGTGGCTGGACCGGCCGACGCGGCTGGCCGAACGGGGATGACGTCGGGCACGGCGGCCAGTGGTGGGGACGAGATCGCCCCGGCGCTGGCCGCCGTGCTGCGTCAGTACCTCGACCATCTGGCCGTGGAACGCGGCATCGCCCGCAACACGCTGGAGTCCTACACCAGGGACCTGCACCGTTACCTGCGCTACCTGACCGCGCTCGGCATCGGTGAACTGGCCGGCGTCACCGAGGGCGCGATCACCGGATTCGTCGGCGCGCTGCGCGAGGGCGACGCCGACCACCCGCCGTTGGCGGCGTCGTCAGCGGCCAGGGCGGCGGTCGCGGTGCGTGGCCTGCACCGGTTCGCGCTGCTGGAAGGCCTGATCGAGGTGGACCCGGCCCGCCAGGTCAAGCCGCCGTCGCTGCCGCGCAGGCTGCCCAAGGCGTTGCCCGTCGACGACGTGCTGCGCCTGCTGGACACGGTGCCCACCGATGAGCCGAGATCGGTGCGGGATCGGGCACTGCTGGAACTGCTGTACTCCACCGGCGCCCGGATCTCCGAGGCCGTCGGCCTGGACCTGGACGCCGTGGACCGGGTGGACCGGACCGTGCTGCTGGACGGCAAGGGCGGCAAGCAGCGGCTCGTGCCGGTGGGCAGGCCCGCGTTGGCCGCGCTGGAGGCGTACCTGGTGCGGTCTCGGCCCGCGTTGGCGGCTGCCGGCCGGGGCACGCCTGCTGTGTTTCTGAACGTGCGCGGCGGCCGGCTGTCCCGGCAGAGCGCGTGGCAGGTGCTGAAGGACGCGGCCGAGCGAGCCGGGATCACCGTCCCGGTTTCCCCGCACACCCTGCGGCACTCGTTCGCCACCCATCTGCTGGAGGGCGGCGCCGACGTTCGGGTGGTCCAGGAACTGCTCGGCCACGCATCGGTGACCACGACGCAGGTGTACACACTGGTCACCGTGACCACCCTGCGGGAGGTGTACGCGACCGCCCATCCCAGGGCTCTCGGTTGACGGTATGGAGTTGCGCCGAACGCGAACGCGGAGGGTGGGTGGCCGGTACCGTGACCGGAGTAACAACGCCCGGCAGGATGAGGTGGTGGGGATGGGCGATGTGGATGAACCGACGGGTGATGAGATCACACTGGTCGGTGTGCTGCACGCGCTCAGCGATCCGACCCGGTTGGCCGTGGTGAGCCAGTTGGACCGGGGTGGCGAGACCCTGTGCGGCAGGCTGGACGTCTCGGTGGCGAAGTCCACCTTGTCCCAGCATCTGCGTGTGTTGCGCGAGGCCGGCGTGACACACACCAGGCCGGCTGGCACCCAGCGGTGGCTGTCGGTCCGCAGGGACGATCTTGACCTGCTCTTTCCCGGTCTGTTGGACGTGGTGCTGGCCGCGGCACGGCATCCCTCGCTCACCGGTTAGCATCCCGGTGTCCGGCGAGGCGCGTTGCCGGCGCCATGACTGCCGCATAGCATGCGGCAGTCGGTCCGATGACTACAGGGAGCCAGGTCGCCATGTCGACACCGCAGTCAGCCGCCGATGGGCGGCCGCGCGGTAGTTCGGTTGAGCTGAGCCTCGCCCCGCCGAGGGCAGCGGTCGACGAGGACGAGCCGGACAGCGGCAACGGCCTGGGTCCGATGGGCAGGCCGAAGCGGAGGGTGCCGGAACCGGCCCTGATCGCGAACCACGGTCCGGCCCGGATCATGGCCATCTGCAACCAGAAGGGCGGGGTCGGCAAGACGACGTCGACCATAAATCTGGGGGCGGCGCTGGCCGAGTACGGCCGTCGCGTGTTGCTGGTGGACTTCGATCCGCAGGGTGCGTTGTCCGTCGGCCTCGGCGTGCAGCCGCAGCAATTGGACCAGACCATTTACAACGTGATGATGGAACGCGATGTCGGTGTCGCGGACGTCATCATGCAGACCACGGTCGACGGCATGGACCTGCTGCCCAGCAACATCGACCTGTCCGCGGCCGAGGTGCAGCTCGTGTCCGAAGTGGGCCGTGAGCACACCCTGGTTCGGCTGCTGCGTCCGCTGGTCGAGCACTACGACTACATCCTGGTCGACTGCCAGCCCTCGCTCGGCCTGCTCACGGTGAACGCGTTGGCGGCCGCTGACGGCGTCATCATCCCGCTGGAGTGCGAGTTCTTCAGCCTGCGCGGGGTCGCCCTGCTCATCGACACCATCGACAAGGTGCGTGAGCGGCTGAACCCGAAGCTGGAGATCACCGGCATCCTGCCGACCATGTACGACCCGAGGACACTGCACTGCCGTGAGGTCATGGCCAGGGTGGTCGAGGCCTTCGGCGACGTGGTGTTCGACGCGGTGATCAACCGGACCGTCCGGTTCCCGGAGACCACGGTCGCCGGCGAGCCGATCACCCGGTGGGCCCCGAGGTCCGCCGGTGCCAAGGCCTATCGGGAACTGGCCCGCGAGGTGATCGCGCGGTGAGTTCGCTGTCCGCGTCCTTGTCCATGTCGATGTCCTGGGACGGCGAGGCGATGGAGTGACTCGACGCGCCGCACTGCCGGGCGCGGCCGAGTTGTTCCGCTCGACCGATCCATCGGCTGCCGCTCTTGATGGCTCCTTTGCAGGTGCTGCCCGATCCGGCTCCGGCCGAGGTCGGCACGACGCGAAGATCACCGTCTACGTGTCCGACGACGAACTCGTCGAACTGGAACACGCCCGGCTGACCGTGCGTGCCGAGCACGGCATGGCGGTCGACCGTGGACGGATCGTGCGGGAGGCGATCGCGGTGCTGCTCGCCGACCTGTCGGCACGTGGCGCGGATTCGTTGCTGGTCCAGCGGCTCCGCCAGGAGCGGAGCGAGTGACACTGGTGGACGTGACACCGGACGCGCGCGACGACGACCCTGTTGCCGCCGAGCGGGACGGCCGGTTCCTGGTGCGGCTGGCCAACTTCGAAGGTCCGTTCGACCTGTTGCTGCAACTGATCTCGCAGCACCAGATGGACGTGACCGAAGTCGCGCTGCACACGGTGACCGACGACTTCATCGCGCACATCCACTCCATGGGTCACGAGTGGAACCTCGACGAGACCACCGAGTTCCTGGTGATCGCGGCAACCCTGCTGGATCTGAAGGCGGCCCGGCTGTTGCCGTCGGCGGAAGTCGAGGACACCGAGGATCTGGCCCTGCTGGAGGCCCGCGACCTGCTGTTCGCGCGGCTGTTGCAGTATCGGGCGTACAAGCAGGTCGCCGCCCTGTTCGCCGAGTTGGAGGCGTCGGCGCAGCGGCGTTATCCGCGTTCGGTCGCGTTGGAGGAGCGGTTCACCAAGCTGCTGCCCGAGGTGCTGATCGGCGTGAACCCGGCGAAGTTCGCCGAGTTGGCGGCCGCGGTGTTCCGGCCCAAGCCGCCGCCGGTGGTGTCGTTGGACCACCTGCACGTGGCCAGGGTGTCGGTCCGGGAGCACGCGGCGCTGCTGCGGATCCGGCTGGCCGAGGTGGGCGCGGCCACGTTCGCCGAACTCGTCGTGGACTGCGACCACACGCTGGAGGTCGTGGCGCGGTTCCTGGCGTTGCTGGAGCTGTACCGGCAGCAGAGCATCGCGTTCGACCAGGAAGACCCGCTCGGCGAGTTGAACGTGCGGTGGACGGGCGGATCGGTGCACGAGGCCGCCGCGGCGGCGGACGCCGACACCGGTGAGGACGAGGAGTACGGGTGACCGACCTGGAACCGCGGGAGCCATCGGCGGTGGCCGACACCGAGGCACCCGAAGCCGAGCCAACCACCCCACCAGCCGAGTCGACCCCTCGGGCGGGCGAGTCGACTGTTGCGGCGGGCGAGTCGACTGTTCTTTCGGGCGAGTCGACTGCTCAGGCGGGCGAGTCGACCGCTCAAGGGGATGAATCCGTTGCGGCGGGCGAGTCGACCGTCCCCCCGGGCGAGTCGACCGCCGAGGCGGGCGAGTCGTCTCTCCAGGCGGGCGAGTCGACCCCTCAGCCGCCCGAATCGGCCGCCGCCGACGCCGAGCCGGACGAGGCCGTCGAGATCAGCGATCTGCCGCCCCTGGCTGACGACACCGACCTCGCCCACGCCCTCGAAGCGCTGCTCCTCGTCGTCGACACCCCGGCCGGCGAAGAACTCCTCGCCGACACGCTCGACCAACCCGTCGCCAGGGTCACCACGCTGCTGCACACGATGTCGGCCGAGTTCGCCGAACGGAGCAGCGGCATCGACCTGCGCCGGGCCGGTGACGGCTGGCGCTTCGTCACCCGAGACAAGTACGCCCCCTACGTCGAAAAACTGCTGCTCGACGGCCAACGCGCCAAGCTGACCAGGGCCGCCCTCGAAACTCTCGCCGTGATCGCCTACCGGCAGCCGGTGACGCGGTCGAGGGTTGCCGCGGTGCGCGGTGTGAACGTCGACGGGGTCATCCGTACGCTGGTGACACGCGGCCTGATCCGCGAGACCGGTACCGACTCGGACACCGGCGGAATTCTGTACCGAACCACGGAACTGTTCCTGGAGCGGTTGGGGCTGTCCTCACTGGAGGATCTGCCCGCGATCGCTCCCCTCCTGCCAGAAGTGGATGCGATCGACGATGTCTGACCGGCCCGAACCGACGCGCGACGGCGTGCGGCTCCAGAAGGTGCTCGCCCAGGCGGGTGTGGCGTCCCGGCGCGCCGCCGAGGAGTTGATCGCCGAGGGCAGGGTCAGCGTGGACGGCGACGTGGTGACCGAGATGGGTCGCCGGATCGACCCGGACACCGCCGTCGTGCACGTCGACGGCCTGCGCATCGTGCTCCGCGAGGAGATGGAGTACCTGGCGTTCAACAAGCCGCTGGGTGTGCACACCACGATGTCGGACGACAAGGGCAGGCCCTGTGTCGGCGACTACATCCGCCGCAGCGAGGCCGGCAACCGCAAGCTGTTCCACGTGGGCAGGCTGGACGCCGAGACCGAAGGGCTCCTGCTGCTGACCAACGACGGCGAACTGGGCCACCGGCTGACCCACCCGTCCTACCACGTGACGAAGACCTACCTGGCCGACGTGATGGGCACGATCCCCAAGGACCTCGGCAAGCGGTTGCGCGACGGTGTCCAACTGGAGGACGGCCTGGCCAAGGTGGACACGTTCAAGCTGGTCGACACCGTGCCCGGCCAGTCGCTGGTGGAGGTCGTGCTGCACGAGGGTCGCAAGCACATCGTGCGCAGGCTGCTCGCCGAGGTCGGGTTCCCGGTGCACCGGCTCGTTCGGACCGCCGTCGACGGCGTGCGGATCGGCGACCAGCGGCCAGGGACGTTGCGCAAGCTCAACCGCCAGGAGGTCGGCTCACTGTTCGCCGCTGTTGGCATGTGAGCTGACCTGGTCCAACAGGACACCCAGCAACCCTGCCAGTTGAGTCTGCTGTTCGGCGGACAGCCGCTGATCAACTCAGCCTCCCGGCCCAGCACCAGGTCAACGGTGCGTTCCACAGTGGCATGCCCAGCAGGCGTGAGCGCGACCAGTACGGTTCGGCCGGTGCCCGGCCCTCTCGTCACCAGGTCGTCCCGTTCCGCCCTGGCCACCCGCTGGGACACCGCACCGGCCGAGGACAGCACGCGACGCCGGCCGCAACGGCCATCGGCGGCACAGCCGCCAACCTGCTGTCCGCGGTGCTGACCACGAACGCGGTGGCCGACCGCCTGGCCTCCGGTGGTGCCGTCGTGCACCTCGGCTCGATCGCGGCCGACAAGGGCGCGGGTTCCTACGGCGCGGCCAAGGCCGCTGTCGCCGCGTGGAACGTGGACCTGGCACGCGATCTCGGCCCGCGCGGCATCACCAGCAACGTGGTCAGCCCCGGCTACGTCGGCGACACCGAGTTCTTCCGGGACCGGCTCACCGACCAACGGCGTGAGGTGCTGATCAGCCAGACGGCCACCAGTCGGCCCGGCACACCGGAGGACATCGCGGGTGTCGTGCACTTCCTCGCATCAGCCGCCGCCCGACACGTCACGGGCCAGGTCATCAACGTCAATGGCGGTGCGTGGCTCACCCAGTGACCGCCGACAGGCAGGATTCCGGGTATGACACGTGTCGTACGGCCGATCGCGGCCGGCTGGGTGGTCAACGGGACCGGCGTGCCGGGGCCTGATGTCGACGAGTTCGCGGAAGCCGAGCAGGTGATCACAGCTCTCGCCGGACCGTCCACCAACGGATCGGACACGTTGCTGGCCGTGCAACACCCGCACCG
Organism: Pseudonocardiaceae bacterium; assembly: GCA_036279295.1. GTDB lineage: Bacteria > Actinomycetota > Actinomycetes > Mycobacteriales > Pseudonocardiaceae > DATEPR01. Next base: position 19,635 of record DASUJK010000044.1, read on the forward strand.
GACCCCGGCCGCGCTGGCCGGTGGTCTGTCCGTCGTGGACGCCCTGCCGGCCGCGCGACAGATGCTGGACCGGCTGCTCAACGTCGCGTATCGCGAGGTCACCGACCTGGTGGCGCCGTACATGGTGAGCGGCCCGGACGGCACGGCGCTGGGCATGCTGTGTCTCGCGGACCCGGCCGTCGTGGACATCGAGGGCCTGGCCAGGGTGCGGCAGGCCGAGCAGGTCTACCCCAAGGTGGTGGCCGAGCGGGCCGCCGTGCTGGCCGGGCTCGGCTGGGCCACGAGCGCGGCGATGCTGGTACCGACCACGGGTGGCGCAGAGCTGACCGAGGCGCTGGAACAGGTGATCGGCAGGCTCGGTGCCGCCGAAGTGGCCACCACCGACTCGGCAGGCCGACTGCACCGGCTCTGGCTGCTCGGACCGGGGGCCGAACAGGACGAACTGATCGCCAT
>DASUJK010000045.1:0-40035 GCA_036279295.1 Pseudonocardiaceae bacterium
GTGGGGTGTGTGGTTGATAGGGTTACGGCGGTTATGGCGGGAGGGAAACGCCCGGTCCCATTCCGAACCCGGAAGCTAAGCCTCTTTGCGCCGATGGTACTGCACTTGTGAGGGTGTGGGAGAGTAGGACGCCGCCGAACATAATTTAAGAAATCTGAGGCCCTGGTTGAGACGGCAACGTCTCCCAGGGTCTCAGATCATTTTCGGGGTCGCCCAGCAGCATGTTGGGGGTCCGCCAAGTTGGCTTCTCAACTGGAAAATCAGTCGCGCGCATCCACTGTGCTGACCATCCTTGGGTGATGAAGGTTGTCGCGCACCCCACCATCAGCGAGTTCTGGCAGGTAGCAGGAGCACTGTTCACCGCGGACCCGGTCCGCAACACAGTCGCCCTGACCGTGCTCAGCCGGCTGCTGATCGGTGGCCGGTTCAGCGACACACCCCCGATCTTCCTGACCGTGCACGAGACCGGAACCGACGAAGTAATCGGTGCCGCGCTGTGCACACCGCCGTTCCCGCTGGCGGTGAGTGGGCTGCCGGTCGAGACCGTTGACGTGGTCGCCGATCATCTGGTGGCCGCCGGCATCCAGCTGCGCGGGATCAGCGGCATGCGCACCGAGGTCGAGGCGTTCGTGGCCGCGTGGGCCGAGCGCACGGGTGTCGAGCCCAGCGGCCGGATGTGTCAACGGCTCTACGAACTCGGTGAACTCAAGCCACCGGTCGACGTGCTCGGGGCCGCCACCGAGGGCACCGTCGACGACGTCGGTCTCCTGGCTCGGTGGCGCGCGGACTTCCTGCACGAGGTGGGTCACTTCAGCCCGGGGGACCAGAGCCACGGCGACCTGGTCCGGCACGCGCAGGACTCGCTGGCGGCCGGCAACGGCCAGCTCATCTGGCGGGTCGACGGTGAGCCGGTGTCCTTCGCGTGCGTCAACTCGCCGCACGGTGGGATGTCCCGGATCGGTCCGGTCTACACGCCGACCGAGTGCCGCGGTCACGACTACGGCTCCGCGGTCACCGCCGCGGCCAGCCGGTGGGGACTGGCCAAGGGTGCCGAGCACGTTCTGCTGTTCACCGACCTGGCCAATCCGGTGTCCAATTCGATCTACCAGAAGATCGGGTACGTGCCGGTCGAGGATGCCTTGGACGTCAGGTTCACGTAGATCCGACTACCGTGGTGCCTGATGAGCGACCGTCCTCGTTCCACGCCTGCGTTGGCTCGCTTCGGGTTGACCGAGGAGCGCGCCGAGCAGGACCTGCGCGCGGCCGGCTGGTGGGGGACGAACGGGCCGATCGATGGCGGCGAAACGGTGCTGACCGCGCTGTCCCGCACGCCTGATCCGGATCTCGCCCTGCGTGGTCTGGATCGGCTGCGGGAGGCCGATCCGGCTGGCTGGCCGGAGGTGGCCGACGCGCTGCGCACCCATCCCGGTGTGCGGGGCCGGTTGTGTGCCGTGCTGGGCACGTCCACCACGCTGTCCGACTTCCTGGTCGCCCAACCGGAACAGTGGCGCAGGCTGGTCGGCACGGGAGCAGGCCAGCTCACCCTGAAGGGTGCCTTCACCGAGTCACTGTTGGCCACGGTGGGTGCCGACTTGATCAGGGGACCGGCCGGCACCCCCACTGGCGCGCGGGCCACGCTCCGCGGCAGTGAGGCGATCCGGGCACTGCGGCTCGGTTATCGCGGGCTGCTGCTGGAGATCGCCGCCGAGGACCTCGGCCACCTGGTCGAACCGGGACTGCCACAACCCACCTACGAGATGGTCGCGTCCGCGCTGAGTGACCTCGCTGTTGCCGCGCTGGATGCCGCGCTGGCGGTCGCGGCCGCGGAACTGGCCGGTGACAGCCCTGCTGACGTGCCGCTGGACTGCTCGCTTGCCGTCATCGCGATGGGCAAGTGCGGCGGCCGGGAGCTCAACTACGTCAGTGACGTGGATGTCGTGTTCGTCGGTGACGGTGACATCGAGAAGGCGACCCGGCTGGCGGCCGGCATGATGCGGGTGGCAGGCGAGGCCGCGTTCGAGGTGGATGCCGCACTCCGGCCGGAGGGCAAGGCGGGTGCGCTGGTCCGCACCATTGACGGGCACACCGCCTATTACCAGCGGTGGGCTCGAACGTGGGAGTTCCAGGCGCTGCTGAAGGCACGGCCGGTGGCCGGTGATCCGGTGCTCGGCCGCGCCTACCTGGACATGGTCAGCCCGATGGTGTGGCTGGCCGCCGACCGGGACGGCTTCGTCACCGACGTGCAGGCCATGCGCCGCCGGGTCGAGGACCATGTGCCCTCCGAACTGGTGGATCGGGAGTTGAAGCTGGGCCGGGGTGGCCTGCGGGACGTCGAGTTCGCGGTCCAGTTGCTGCAACTGGTGCACGGTCGCAGTGACGGTGCCCTGCGACTGTCCTCGACCATCGACGCACTGGCCGCGCTGGGTGCCGGCGGGTACGTCGGCCGGACCGACGCGGTGGACCTTGGCGAGTCGTATCGCTTTCTGCGGGCGGTGGAGCACCGGCTGCAACTGCGCAGGCTGCTGCGCACCCACCTGTTCCCCGACGAGCACGACGAGGCCGCGCTGCACTGGCTGGCTCGCTCGATGGGCGTGCGGCCGAACCGGGGGCGGGACGCCGGCAAGGCCCTGTTCACCGAGTTCCGTCGGCATACCAACCGGGTGCGCAGGCTGCACGAGAAACTGTTCTACCGGCCGCTGCTGGAGTCGGTCGCCCGTGTGCCGACCGAGGGTCTGCGGCTGACCACCAAGCAGGCCGTCGCCCGGCTGGCGGCGCTCGGCTACGCGGCATCCGATGGTGCGCTCAAGCACATCGAAGCACTCACCGATGGTGTGTCGCGGCGGGCCGCCATCCAGACGACGTTGCTGCCTGTGCTGCTGGACCTGCTCGGTGACACCGCTGACCCGGACGGTGGGCTGCTGGCGTATCGGCGGTTGTCCGAGGCGTTGGCCAGTACGCCGTGGTACCTACGGCTGCTGCGCGACGAGGGCGCCGTCGTGGAGCGGCTGGCCTATCTGCTCGGCACGTCGAAACTGGTGCCGGACCTGATGATCCGGGCACCCGAGGTGCTACAGCTGTTCGCGCACACCGACCAGTTGGCCGGTCGCGACCCCGCCGATGTGGCCCGGTCGCTGGATGCCGCGGTGAGCAGACACGCCGATGTCGGCCAGGCGGTGGCCACGGCCCGGTCGCTGCGCAGGATCGAACTGCTCCGCGTGGCCAGCGCCGATCTGTTGCACCTGCTGCCGCAGCAGTCGGTGTGTGCCGCGTTGTCCAGCGTGTGGGTCGCGGTGCTGCGGGCCGCGCTGGCCGCCGTGGTGCGGGCGAAGGTCCAGGCGAGTGGTCCGCCGCCGGCTCGGCTCACCGTGATCGCCATGGGTCGGCTGGGTGGCGCCGAACTGGGCTACGGCTCGGACGCCGACGTGCTGTTCGTGTGCCAGCCGGAGCCGGGCGTGCCGGACGCGGATGCCGTGCGCTGGGCGAGCTCGGTCGCCGAGGCGCTGCGTAAGGCGTTGGGCTCGCCGAGCCAGGATCCGCCGTTGCAGGTGGACGCGGATCTGCGGCCGGAGGGTCGGCAGGGTCCGTTGGTGCGCACGCTCGACTCGTACATCGCCTACTACACGAAGTGGTCCCAGCCGTGGGAGGCGCAGGCGCTGCTGCGGGCTCGCGCGATCGCCGGTGATGCCGCCCTCGGTGCCGTTTTCATCGCCGCGATCGACGCGGTGCGCTACCCGGCGGACGGGCTGCCGCCCGCGCAGATCAGGGAGATCCGCAGGATCAAGGCCAGAGTGGACAGTGAGCGGTTGCCACGGGGTGCCGATCCCACTACACACACGAAGCTGGGCCGGGGCGGGCTCGCGGATGTCGAGTGGACGGTGCAGCTGCTCCAGTTGCGGTACGCGCACGAGATTCCTGGGCTGCGCACCACGGCCACATTGGCCGGCATCGATGCCGCTGTGTCCGCCGACGTGCTCGGCGTGGCCGACGGTGAGGCGCTGAGCGCTGCGTGGCTGCTGGCGACCAACGCTCGCAACGCGACGATGTTGGTGCGTGGCAAGGCATCCGACCAACTGCCGACGACCCCTCGGGAAGTGGCTGCTGTGGCCAGTGCGGTCACCGGTGACCCGATCGTCGAGCCGGGCTGGTTCCTGGACGAGTACCGCCGCACGACGCGGCGGGCCCGAGCTGTCATCGAGCGCGTCTTCTACGAATAGCGTACGAATGACCGCGTGGCGAACGTCGGCGTCGCCGGGCTGACCGCGGCCGAGGTGGCCGAGCGGCAGGTGCTGGCCGCGCTGGTCGGCACCGAAGCGAGGCCGAACCCCACGTTGCAAGCGATTGCGGCCGATGTCGGGAAGTCACCGGGTTGGCCGGTCACGGCGACCGTGCCGTTCTCGTCGGCCAGGAAGTGGAGCGGCGCGGCGTTCGCCGGGCACGGCGGCTGGGGTGCTCAGCGCCCCGGACGTGTTGCTCGCGCCGACCGATCCGCACCGGGCCGATGCCGAGCGGATCGCCGGCGAGATACGAGTTGCTTGCCGGAGACATCGTCAGCCCGCGCACCGGCACCCTCGGCCGTTACGGGCGTGTGCTGGCGAATCAGGCCGGATGGTTGCTCGGTCCTGGTTGTGTGCGGTTCCGGCCGAATGAGCGGGTGGATTCTCAGTACCTGACCTACTATTTGAGCAGCCCCGCCGCTCTGCACTGGGTTGCGGAGCGTGCCACTGGCTCGGCCATTCGACACATCAACGCAGCAACGCTGCGAGAGATGCCGATCCAGTTGCCGCCCCTACCGGTGCAGCGTGAGATCGTGGAGCTCCTGGATCCACTCCATGTGGCCGCCACGATCCACAGCCAGCTGAGCACGACGACCCGTGAACTCCGCGATCTACTGGTATCGGTGTTGATACCGCAAGGCCGCTGACACAAGAACAGGCCGGCGGTCGGGGCTCATCCCTCGACCTGGGGGTTTGTGGTTGCTGCCGGTCGTTGTCGGTGGTCATTCTTCGACCGCTGCTGGACGATCAGTCCAGGGACGACAATCTGACCATGCGTTACCGCCGAGCCGTGGAGAAGCTACGCCTGCTGGCCGATGCGTGCCAGTGGACGACACACCTGCCGATCGAGGAGCCGTTCCTGGTGGAGGCGTACGTCTTCGGTGACGTCCTGGACGGCGCGGATCCCGTCGAGTCCGTCCAGGTCGCGTTCGCGCTCGAGTTGCCTCCTGATGAAGTGCCGTGGTGCTCGGAGCCGGCGGGAACGGCGTGGCTGGTGGACACCCTGCGGTTGGACAAGGGTGGTTTCGCGTACTGGTGGCGTTCCCGGCATGAGCCGGTGTGGAATCACCTGATCCGTGAGCCGGTCCGGTTCTGGTCACTCGACGGACCTGACGAAGCCGTGCTGGGTGCCTTGGGCGACCGCCGATTCGCGGATCTGCCGAGGATCACCGCGACGTCGGCGGAACTGCGACGACATGCCCGCGTGGAACTGGACCGGGCGCTGGGTCGACTCCGTGCCGTCCACCAAAAGTACTGGGATCGGGATTGGCGCCGGGAGCATCGCGGCCTCGGCCGCTTTCCGGAGGACCATCTATGGGAAGCCCTGGACGGCTATCTCGATCTCCTGGAGAACGTGCACCGTATGGACGCCGAGCAGCACCCGGACACCCCCGCCCCCTGAAGTGGCGATGAGCCGGGGTCAGCGCACGCTGCGCAGGTGGTGCCGAGCGGAGCCGTCGAGCCGGCGATTCGCATCCTCGGCGGAGAACGCGTGCGGGTCGAAGTCACCGGGTGAGTCGAGGCCGAGCCATTCGAGCATGCTCTCGTGCTCCTCGGCGTTCGGGTCGGCCAGTGTCGCCTTCAGATCCTGGTAGCCCCACACGCCGCCGCAGTCTTCCGGCGGGCACGCTCCTTTGCCGCCGGTGCAGATCACATCGGGCGCTCCGGCGTCGATAGGCAGGATTTTCTCCAGGGTGATGTCGTGTTCCCAGTCGTCGCCGAAGTCGTAGGTGTAGAGCAGCCGGTCGCGGACACCGGCCAGCAGTTGGGACAGGTGAACCGCTCGCTCGTCGTTATGGCCGAGTTCCGGGTCGGGTAGTCCGTATTCGGTGTCGCCGTCGGAGAACACGTGCAGGTGACAGTCCTGCCAGCCCATCGCGACCTGGATCACTTCGTGGAGTTGGCCGAGGTCGAGATCGGCCGGAACCTCCAGGCGCCGCCACACCGGCGGCTTCGTCACGCCGCGCAGGGCGACCTTGATCTGGTAGCGGGTGTCGGGGCGCACCGCGGTGGCCGGTCGCCGCACGGGAGTCCGGGCGGTCGCACCCGGCGCGGATCGTGAACCGCCGCGCGGTGCCACCACCGGCTGCCCGGCCAGCAACCTGACCAGCCGGCTGGCTGCCGGATGGTCGGTGTCGGCCAGCAGCGGCAGGATCTCGGCCAGTTCGGCGCCGGCCTGCTCCTGGAGGAGGCCGGACAGTAGTTGTGGGGGTAGTTCGGGTGGCAGCGCGCCCAATAGAGTGTCGAGTGCGTCCACGGTGGACCAAGCCATGTCGTGCTCCGCAGGCTCGGCGCCGTCCTGCTCGGCCAGCCAGATCCGTGCGTAGGCGCCGAACCCGTCCTTGTCCGCCCACTCCCGCCAAGCGGGGGCCGCGTCCGGGCCGCACTCGCGAGCCAGGGCCAGGGCGGCGAGCCGTTGCTGCCCCGAAGTGGCTTCGGCGGTGGCGATCAGTTCGCGGGCGGCCGCGACCGGAGCGCGGGCGGACAGCCAGGGCCGGGCCATCAGCGTGGCGATCCGGTTCGGCAGTGCCGCTACCGCAGCCACCAGTGTGGCGGCGTCCGCTTCGGCCGCTGGGGCGCTCTGGCGGAACAGCAAATCGGTGAGCCAGTGACCCAGCGGGCTCAGTTCGGCGTTGTCGCCGTGCAGGACGGCGATGCCGAACTCGGCAAGGGCTTCGATGATCTCGCCGCCATCGGCGTCCGTCATGGCGGCCAGGTCATCGGGGAGACCGACCACGCCATGTCGAGTCGTGATCGGCGACGTGCAGGACGGGCAGGAGCAGTCCGGCGCGATGTCGCCGAGAGCATCCGCGATGTCCTCGCTCAGGTCGTCCAAGGAAGCTGTGCCGTTCCGCTCGTACAGGACGGCCAACCCGCCCAGAGTCTCCAGATCGGGCTGGTCCGACTCGTCGGTCAGCCCGAAGCACTCCAGCACACACCGGGCCCAGACGGCCAGTACGGCCTCCGCGGTCCCGCCGGCCCAGGCCGCGAGAGCGGCGCCCGCCGTCGCCCGGCCCCGGTCCACCTCAATGAACCCGGCGGCCGACGCGACGACCCACGCCATCATCAGTTGATCGATATCCAGTGCGCTGCGGAGCCTGCGAGTGGGCAGTTCGATCCCGAGCAGGTCACATGCTTCGACGGCGGCGGTGGGCTTGAGCACCCCACGGGTGGTCAGCGGCCTGCCGGGTCCGACCCATTCGGCCAACTTCGCCGCGTCGGTGAGCGCCGGACAACTTCGCGCCGCCGACGCCAACCGTTCGGATGAGACAACGAGCGCTTGTCCTTCGGCACGGGATGGCATGGACGCACATTAGGGGATTCGGTCGCCGAGTGAACGGCAGGTGCGACCATCGGATCGAGGTCGACTCGTGGAGCGGGTACGACCTGGGGTGGCTGGGGAAACCCCGTAGCTCGGCCGGGTACCAGGGAGCCGGGTGGGGTGGCGATAGGGTGCTCGCGATGGGCACACCGATGACGCCGGCAACCGACCTCGCCGCGGCCGGCCACACCTCGATCGAAGATCTGCTCGACCGTGCCGCGGACCTCAAGGGTGAACTTGTGGCGTTCGCCCAGGGGACTCGCTTCGAGCGCCGGCTGCGTGCGCTGCTGTGCGAAGCCGCCGATCCCCTCGGCTACCTGGACGAGGCCGTCGCCGTGCGCGCCATCGACCACTTCGCATTGCAACGTCGGCTTTCCGGCGGCCGTACCGTCGTCGAGCTGTTCGTCGCGCAGCGGCGTCCGAAGCTCTCGGATGGCGAGCGGGAAATGGTGCTCGGCTGGCGCGATGTCGTCGAGGGATGCTTCGAGGTCAGTCGGCTCGACGGGGCCGCGGTCGAATTGCGCAATCTGCTTGACGATCTGGTCTACCGCGTCTATTCCAACATCGGGCCTGCGGCGTTCGCGAAGCTGCGCAAGGGGATGTTCGTCCTCTGCCGGGTCGTGCCGATCCATCCGGCCGTCGATGCATGGCTGATCAGCGGGCATCTCACTATGTTCCCCAAGTCCGCGGGCCGCGAGATCGCCCTGGCGGCCGCTCGCGAACTGACCGGCCATCCGGAACTGCTGCGCCGCAACCCCGCCATGCTGGAACAGGCTTGGAAGGTGCAGGCCGAACATCGTGCGGAGTTCATCGCCCAGGTTGGTTCGGACCTGGTCGTGCTGCCACCGGTTGAGGCGCGGGAGACCTTGCGTGAGCACTACCGGCGCATACGCGACAGGGCGGTTGCGAAGCTCGACGGGAAAGCCGCCAAGCGGGCCACGAACACCGGTCCGACGCCCGAGGACATGGTCCAGTTCTGGGACGAACTGCTGGCTGCCGACACCGTTGCGCTGATCTACGACGAGATCGAAGGACTGACCATCTTCCGCGACTTCGGCCACGTTGACTCCCTGTTCGCGAATCCCGAGCTGGCTCGCGATCGGACGAATCTCGCCCGACTCCGGGACTGGCTGCACGACGAGTCGGTGACGCCGCTGGCGTTTCGTCTCCTGGCACAGCGCCACCCCGATGGTGCTGACCCCGTCTTCCGTGCGCTGTTGCGCAGACCCGGCTTCTCCTGGTCGCGTGACGGGGAAACTCTGCTACGCAGACACAAGAAGTCGTTCTTCGACCGAGAACCGCTGCCCAGTATCTCGATCGTCGGCGAACGCCTCACTGAACTTCTCCGCGGGTCGAGGTGAGGCCTACCCCTTGCCGAAGAACTCCTCCCGATTCATCCGCTTCCTCGGCACGGCGGCGGATGCCAGCGTGCGTGGAGCAGGCGACATCACCACCCGGTCTTCCGGAGTTGGGCCGAGACGATTGACCCGGACGGCAGGTGAGCGGGTCCGGCAAAGGCGGGCCATGATTCGCCCTCGGGCGGCCTGTAGGCGGCCCGGAAAAGTGGCCTGTCCAGCGTTTCCACTGGTCAGGCCACTGTGACAACTCGCAGGATCACACGTCGTAGTAGAGCGCGAACTCGTACGGGTGTGGGCGCAGGCGCAGCGGGTCGATCTCGGTGTCCCGCTTGAGTGCGATCCAGGTCGCGATCACGTCGGGGGTGAACACGCCGCCTTCGAGCAGGAACTCGTGGTCGGCCTCCAGGTTGTCCAGCACCTCGCCCAGCGACGCGGGCACGGTCTTGACCTCCTTGGCCTCCTCGGGGGGCAGCTCGTAGAGGTCCTTGTCCACCGGCGTCGGCGGCTCGATCTTGTTCTTGATGCCGTCCAGGCCGGCCATCAGCATCGCCGAGAAGGCCAGGTACGGGTTGCCCGACGAGTCGGGGCAGCGGAATTCCAGCCGCTTGGCCTTGGCGTTCGCGCCGGTGATCGGGATGCGGACGCACGCGGAGCGGTTGCGCTGCGAGTAGACCAGGCTGACCGGGGCCTCGAAACCGGGGACGAGCCGGTGGTAGGAGTTGACCGTCGGGTTGGTGAAGGCCAGCAGGCTCGGGGCGTGGTGCAGGATGCCGCCGATGTAGTGCCGCGCCATGTCGGACAGGCCCGCGTAGCCGGACTCGTCGTAGAACAGCGGCGCGCCGTCCTTCCACAGCGACTGGTGGCAGTGCATGCCGGAGCCGTTGTCACCGAACAGTGGCTTGGGCATGAACGTCGCCGTCTTGCCGGCCTGCCACGCGGTGTTCTTCACGATGTACTTGAACAGCTGCAGGTCGTCGGCCGCGTGCAGCAGCGTGTTGAACTTGTAGTTGATCTCCGCCTGGCCCGCGGTGCCGACCTCGTGATGGGCACGTTCCACGGTGAAGCCTGCGTCGATCATGTTCAGCACGATCTGGTCGCGCAGGTCGGCGTAGTGGTCGGTGGGGGAGACCGGGAAGTAGCCGCCCTTGTACTTGACCTTGTAGCCCTGGTTGCCGCCGACCTCGTCGGCGCCGGTGTTCCACCAGCCGGACTCGGAGTCGATCTCGTGGAACGAGGCGTTCTCGGTGGTGTCGAAGCGCACCGAGTCGAACATGTAGAACTCGGCCTCCGGGCCGAAGTACGCCACGTCGGCGACACCGGACTCGTTGATGTACTGCTCGGCCTTGCGCGCGATGTTGCGCGGGTCGCGGCTGTAGGGCTCGCGGGTGAACGGGTCGTGCACGAAGTGGTTGACGATCAGCGTCTTCTCACCGCGGAACGCGTCGATCCTGGCGGTGGCCAGGTCGGGCAGCAGCAGCATGTCCGACTCGTGGATGGCCTGGAAGCCACGCACCGACGACCCGTCGAACGCCACGCCGTCCTCGATGGCTTCGGCGTCCCAGGACTGGGCCGGCACTGTGAAGTGCTGCATGATGCCGGGGAGATCACTGAACCGGACGTCGACGAACTTCACGTCCTCGTCACGAATGAATCCCAGGACCTCGTCGGGACTGTTGAACACCGTCGTCGGCTCCTTCTCCTCGTTGTCCAGTGCTTCTCATGACCAGCATTTCATCGTCGCATCGCTGTGGTCAGCAGAAATGCACCAGCCGTTTGGGTGACGACGGTAGGTGGGGGGTGTTGCCCGACGGTCACCCTCGTGTTTCACCAATGTTAACGGGGTGGTGGGTTGGTCACTCCCGCACGTGCCGACCTACCCTGGGAGCTGTGACTAGTCGGTTTGGCACATGGCTCGCGGGCGGTAGCGTCAGGGGATCTGCCACGGCAAACACGGACAGTGCTGACCAGGCCGACAGCATCCACCCGGGTGCGCGTTACGGCTTGCCCGAACGTGGCCCCGGGTCGATCCCCTCGATGGGCCGCAGGCTGCTCGCGCTGATCGTGGACACCGTGTTCGCGACGCTGGTCACATCGCTGTTCGTGCACACCGGGTCGCTGTCCCCCGACCACGTGCAGACGCTGAACTACTGGAGCCTGGTGACCTGGTTCCTGCTCAACGTGATCGGGGTCGGGTTCTTCGCCGCCAGCCCTGGCATGGTGCTGCTCAAGCTGCGCGTGGCCAGGGTGGACGGCGCGTCGTACGTGTTCCCGCTGCGTGCGGCGGTGCGGACCGTGCTGATCGCCGTGCTGCTGCCCGCCGTGGTGTGGGACCGCGACCACCGTGGCCTGCACGACAAGGTGGCCGGCACGATCGTCGTCAGCGTCAGCTGATCGTTCAGCGCCTACGCATCGCGCGCTGCACGTTGCGCACCTTGGCGCCCTGCGGCAGCGGCCCCTTCGGCATCGCGGCACCCCGGCTGGCCAGCGCGGCCAGGCGGGTCTCCAGCGAGTCGATCTGGGACGGCGTGATGTTCTTCGGCAGCTTCATGATGTGCGACTGGAGTTTGCGCAGCGGCATCTGACCCTCGTCGTTGCCGACGATGAAGTCGTAGATCGGGGTGTCGCCGACGACCCTGGCGATGCGCTTCTTCTCCTGGGCGAGCAGCGCCTTGACGCGGTGCGGTGCGCCCTCGGCCACCAGGATCACACCGGGCCTGCCGAGCACCCGGTGTACGGCGTCCAACTGGGTGGTGCCGGCGACGGCCTGTGTCACGTTCCAGCGACCGCGCATGTTGTCCAGCGCCCACGCCGCCGCGCCGGGCTGGCCCTCGGCCTTGCTGTAGACGTTGCGCTGCACCCGGCGACCGAAGATGATCACCGCGAGCAGCGCGCCGACCACGACACCCAGCGGCAACAGGGTCCACTGCAGGTGGAAGAACAGGCCGGCGACGTACGCCACCGCTGTCGCACCGACGATCGCGCCGATCATCATCGGCAGCAGCGCCTTGTCCTCGCGGCGCTGCAACTTGAACGCCTCGAAGATCTGGCCGCGCTTCGCCTTGCGTTCCGCGCGCCGCGCCGCTGCGGCTGCCTTCGTCGAAGCCTTGTCCTTCTTACCCGCCATGACTACCAGGATACGGTTGCCGGCCAGCCCCGCCGACAGTGCCTGACATGCCGGTGTGCTGACTTCCCGGAACGAGTTGTGCACAGCTGTCGGGTCAGGCGGCCGGTCTGCCGCAACGGCGTCGGTCGACTCTGTCAGGATGCCGGGATGGACGGGTCAGGGCGGGCTGGGCGGACACTGGACGAGCTGGATCCCGAGCAACGTCAGGTGGTGACCGCGCCCCGCGGACCGGTGTGCGTGCTTGCGGGCGCCGGCACCGGCAAGACCAGGGCCATCACTCGTCGGATCGCCAGACTCGTGCAGGACGGCCAGGTCTCGCCAGGTCAGGTGCTCGCGGTCACGTTCACAGCGCGGGCGGCGGGGGAGATGCGGACCCGGTTGCGGGGGCTGGGCGTGCAGGCGGTGCAGGCCCGCACGTTCCACGCCGCCGCGCTGCGCCAGCTGCGGTACTTCTGGCCCAGGGTGGTCGGGGACCAGCAGTGGGATCTGATCGAACACAAGCTGCGGCTGATCGGACAGGCGGCCGGCAAGGTCGGGCTGCCCACCGAGCCGGAGACGCTGCGCGACCTGGCCAGCGAGATCGAGTGGGCCAAGGCCTGCCTGGTCACCCCGGAGGACTACCCGGCCATCGCCGCGAAGGAGCAGCGCGACACCCCGGCGTCGGTGCGGCAGGTGGCCGCCGTCTATCAGGGGTACGAGCAGGCCAAGAGCCGCGCCAGGATGCTCGACTTCGACGATCTGCTGCTGCACACCGCCGCCGCGCTGGAGGAACACGGTGAGGTGGCAGGCGAGTTCCGCGACCGCTACCGCTGTTTCGTGGTCGACGAGTACCAGGACGTCACCCCGTTGCAGCAGCGGGTGCTGGACGCGTGGCTCGGCGAGCGCGACGACCTCACCGTGGTCGGCGACGCCAACCAGACCATCTACTCCTTCGCCGGTGCGTCGCCGCGCCCGCTGCTGGAGTTCACCCGGCGGTTCCCCGGCGCCACCGTCGTGCGGCTGGAGCGGGACTACCGGTCGACCCCCGAGGTGGTGTCGCTGGCCAACCGGGTGATCGGCGCCGCGCGGGACCGGCCGGCCGGGTCCCGGCTGAAGCTGGTCGGCCAGCGTGCCGCCGGTCCGCAGCCCAGGTTCGCCGAGTTCGAGGACGAGCCCGCCGAGGCGGCGGCCGCCGCGCGTCGGATCAAGGAACTGCTCGACGGTGGCGTGTCGGCCAGCGAGATCGCGGTGCTGTTCCGGGTGAACGCGCAGTCCGAGGTGTACGAGCAGGCACTGGCCGAGCAGGGCATCCCTTATCTGGTGCGGGGCGGTGAGCGGTTCTTCGCCCGGCCGGAGGTCCGGCAGGCGATGATCGCGCTGCGCCAGGCCGTGTCCGGTGGCGCGGTTGTCGTCGGTGACCTGCCGGGCACGGTACGTGAGGTGCTCACTCCATTGGGTCTGGTCGCCGAGCCACCAGTGGGTGGTGCGGCCAGGCAGCGGTGGGAGTCACTGCTCGCGCTGGTCGAACTGGCCGAGGAGTTGGCGGCCTCGGTGCCCGACGCCGACCTGACGGTGTACGTGGCCGAATTGGAACAGCGGGCCGACGCCCAGCACCCGCCGACCGTGGAGGGCGTGACGCTGGCATCGCTGCACGCGGCGAAGGGCCTGGAGTGGGACGCCGTGTTCCTGGTCGGCCTGGTGGACGGCACGCTGCCCATCCAGCACGCCGACGACGACCCGGCCGCGGTCGAGGAGGAGCGCAGGCTGCTCTACGTCGGCGTGACCAGGGCGCGGGAGCACCTGTCGCTGTCCTGGGCGCTGGCCCGGTCGGCAGGCGGTCGTCGAGGCAGGCGACGGAGCCGGTTTCTCTACGGGCTGATTCCGGACGACCACCCGCACGCCCGGCTGGCCAAGTCGGCCCCCCGCGACGGTCGACGGGACGGTGTGCCGCCCAAGTGTCGGCTGTGTGGAGCGCCGTTGGTCGGCACGTTGCCGGTCAAACTCGGCAGGTGTGCGGATTGTCCGTCCGATGTGGACGAGGAACTGCTGGCCAGGCTCAAGTCCTGGCGAGCTGACCAGGCTCGCATGCTGAAAGTGCCCTCGTACGTGGTGTTCACGGATGCAACGTTGGTCGCGATCGCGGAGCAGCGGCCCGTGGACACCGCAGGTTTGGTGTCGATTTCCGGCATCGGAGCTGCGAAACTGGACAGGTACGGGTCAGACGTCCTGGCCCTGGTGCAGGGAAGTACGACCACTGGGGCCTGACTTCGTCAGGTCGCGCGGGGTCGGGACGACCGTCCATGGTCAACTCGATCCGTTCGACCGGTCGATACGAAAAAGGTGTTGCCCCGTCCACCAGGACCTAATAGCCTGCTCGTACTGGGTCCGCAAGGACCAACCACGTCCCCGACACGAGAGAAGGAGGGTGGCCATCATGATCGGAATCGACACCATCGCCGCCCCCGGCTACCTCGTGCCTGGGGACGTTCGCATGTCTGAACTGTCGGTCGGTCAGACGAAACTGCGTACCGGTCGATGGGTCGAGTCCAACCCGCAGTGCGGCAATGCCGCGAAGTTCGCTGTTGCCAACATCGTTGCGTCTGCGCATGTCCGTGTCCTGACCACGCCCATGACTGATGCTCCGACCGGTGTTCCGCCGTCCGCTCTTGCGAGGCGCACTTGACGCAAGTCGAGCGCACAGGCTCTCGAAGGCCGCGGACCCCGGATGGGATCCGCGGCCTTCGTGTTTTTCAGCACAGCAACGTAACCAGTAACTCAACTAACGACACAACTATCGACGCGACAGGAGTCGACGTTATGTACACAGCAACCGCCCCGCCGTCACGCGGGTCGGTCCTAGAGCTCGGCGGAGGCGTTGCCGAGCTGCTGGACGCAACGCCAATGACAGGGCCGGAACTGCCCTGTCAGGTCAACGACCCGGACCTGTGGTTCGCCGAGTCGCCGACCGATCTGGAGCGTGCCAAGGCGATGTGCACCGACTGCCCGGTGCGGGCACAGTGCCTGGCCGGCGCGTTGGCAAGGCATGAGCCGTGGGGAGTCTGGGGAGGCGAGATCTTCGAGCGGGGTCTCGTGATTCCTCGGAAGCGGCCAAGAGGTCGGCCCAGAAAGGACGACCGCAGGCACGAGCCCGTGCCGAGCGTCCGGACCGACAACGCAGCCAAGGAGACCGCGGCATGAACAGCGAGCGAACCACCAACTACACGAACCAGATGACTGATGACTACTACCCGAACGGGGCTGTGATGTTGCTTCAAGAAGCCATGGCAAGAGCGCGAATGCGAGAGAGCCAACGCGTGGCCGCTGAGGAGCGGCTCGCGCGGCGGCTCACCTCCGCGAGGCGTTGGAGTCGGCTGTCCCGTTGGGCGGCACGGCATGCTGCGGAGGCGAACCGCGCACTCTGATCGCGCGGGAGTTCTACGGAGTTCTAGAGATCGACGTGGGTCTCGACGTGGGTTGAGGAGCCGGCACGCCCCGGATAGCGTGCCGGTATGCCCGCACACACCCACGACGGAATCGACTGGGTAGCAAGGCTTGCCGATCTTCGGCGGGCTGATGAGGCGAACGGACCGGCACAACGGGCCGTCGCCGACCGCCTGATCGCGTCACTACCGGCACCGCGACCGACCGTCTTGGACGTCGGCTGCGGTGCCGGTGGCATGAGCGCGGCATTGGCGGCAGCCCTGGCGGCCAAGTTCGCGGCGGCTGGATCGATTGGCGACGGAGCGGCGGCGACCGCAGGTTCGGTCGGCGCGGGGGCTGATCGATCGGCGAGCATGGCGGCGGTCGGTGGGTTGGCTGGCGCCCCGAATTCGGCGGCTGGCGGCTCGGCGGGCGTGGCCTCGGTTGGCGGCCCGGCTGGTGCCGGTGGTGGTGTGGCCGCTGCTGGAGTGGCGAGTGCTGGGTCCGTTGCCTCCCTGATCGGGGCGGGTGATCCCGGGTGCGGCGGGGCGTTGGTGTTGGTGGATGCGGTGCCGGAGCTGCTTGCCGCGGCGGGCGCTGTCGCGCGAGCCGTGCCTGGGGTGGCTGGTGTCGTCGATGTGCGCACTGTGCTGGCCGACCTGGCTGCCGCCGGGCGGTCGAACTCGGCTGCCGAGGCCTTGGACGCGGTGCCGGCCGCGGATCTCGTGTGGGCGTCCAATGTCGCTCATCACCTTCCTGACCAGCGGAAAGCGGTCGCCGCCCTGACCGTCTGGTTGGCGCCGGGTGGGTGTCTGGCGCTGGCCGAGGGCGGGTTGTCGATGCGGTGCCTGCCGTGGGACGTGGGGGTCGGCGAGCCCGGACTGCAGGATCGCCTGATCGCCGCGCACGGCATCTGGTTCCACCGCATGCGCTCCGAGATGCAGGACGTGGTGCGGCTGCCGATCGGCTGGAACCAGGTGCTCGCCGAGGCGGGGCTGTGCGGGGTCACCGCGTTCAGCTACCTGGTCGACGTGCCCGCTCCGCTGACCGACACCGGCCGGGCCGCCGTGGTCAGCTGGCTGGCCTGGATGACCCGAACCACGGCAGACATGCTCACTCCGGCTGATCTGGGCGCGCTCAACCGGCTGCTCGACCCGGACGACCTGGCCTACGTCGGGCGGCGGGACGACGTGTTCCTGCTGAAGGCCAGCACCGTGTACCTCGGTTGGCGTTCATGATCATCCGTGGCGTACTTTCAGCCCGTGGTTGAACAGACGGCCGTGACCTGCGTGCGCTGCTCCCGGCAACGGGACCAGCGCGTACTCACCGTGGACGCGCTCGCCTGGGTGGCGGAGCGGGACGGCGGCACCGTGCGCTGGCTGTGTCCGGTCTGCGCCCGCGCGCACGCCAGGGACATCGAGGCCAAGCTGCCCATCGAGTACTGGTGACCTGATCGGTCAGGCGACCGACCCGTCGTCGACGAAGCCCGGCTGCCACCGTTCCACGATCGCCCGCAGCGCCACCTCGGCGTCGAGCTGGCACAGGATGCCGGTGGCACCAGCCGTCACCCGGTGGATCAGCAGGTACTGCGGCGGCAGGTTGAGCGACCGGCCGGTCCGGAAGTCCTGCCCACGCGTGTCACCCACCCGGCCTGCCTGTAGTTGCAGCCACCGCCGTGTGAAGTGGAACCGCTCGTCACGCAGGGAGTCGGTGAACGGCGCCAGGTAGTCCAGCGCGTGGCTGGCCTCCAGCGTGGTACCCGGCCGGATGAAGTGCTCGTTGCGCAGCAGGTTGAGCAGGTCGGCCGATCTGCCCTGGATCGCCAGCCTGGTCATCACGCCCAGCGGCCTCGGGATGCCGTCGGGCAGCCGGGCGCACGCGCCGAAGTCCAGCACGCCCATCCGGCCGTCGTCCATCAGCAGGAAGTTGCCCGGGTGCGGGTCGGCGTGCAGCAGGCCGGACCGTGCCGGTGCCGAGAAGTGGAACAGGGACAGCACGTGCCCGGCCCGGTTCCGATCGGTTCGGCTGCCGTCCCGGATGACCTGCGCCAGCGGTGTGCCCGTCAGCCATTCGCTGACCATCACCTTCGGCGCGCTGGCCACCACCTTCGGCACCACCACCGAGTCGTCACCGGCGAACACCGCCGCGAATGTGCGCTGGTTGTCCGCCTCCGTTCGATAGTCGAGCTCCTCCTCCATCCTGTCCCGCAACTCGGCCAGCAGCGGCCGCACCTCCTGCCCGGGTATCAGCGCCTGGAACACCCGGCTGAACCGCTGCAACTGCCGCAGATCCGACGTCAACGCCTCGTCGGCCCCCGGGTACTGGACCTTCACCGCCACGTCCCGGCCGTCGTGCCACGTCGCCCGGTGCACCTGCCCGATGCTCGCCGACGCGGCAGGCTGGTCGTCGAACTCGGCGAACCGCTTGGCCCAGCCGGTACCCAGCTGTTCGGCCAGGACCCGGTGCACCGATCTCGCCGTCATCGGGGGAGCGGCGGTCTGGAGCTTGGTCAGCGCCTCGCGGTAGGGCTCGGCCAACTCGTCGGGCACGGCGGCCTCGAACACGCTCAGGGCCTGTCCGAACTTCATGGCACCGCCCTTGAGCTGCCCGAGCACGGCAAATACCTGTTCAGCCGTCTTGGCGGAGATCTCGGCGCTCACCTCGCCTGCGTCCGCACCGCCCAGCCGTCGACCCCAACCGCCGACCACCCGTCCCGCCACGCCCAGCGGAAGGCTGGCCAGCTTGGCACCCCGGGTGACGGCCTTGCGCGGGATTTCAGTCACGGCCTCCCTCTCGTGTTGTCGCATCGTGTCGGCACTCGGTCACACATCCACTGTGCCCCCGGGCGTCTCCTTCAATCTTGGCTGACAGTTGCTGCCCTCGGATCATCTCCTGGTCTGGTTTCGGCTGTGGCAGCGGCAACACCGCACGAGCAGGCTGTGTGTGGCCGCCACTCGACCCGGTCACACCGACCGGTGAACACGTCGATCGTCACGGCGGCTCCCCACACCGGCAAATCACCGTCACCGGTCGCGGTGCCGTGCAGGAACCGCAGCGCCTGACCGGCCGCGAACGCCGAGGTGGCCTGGGCCGACGCGAGATCGGCGGGCTGCGGATGCGCTGCCAGTTGCGCGGCGAGCGCAGGCCAACACGGGTCCGTGTCCGTATTGTGCAGGTCGACACACCGTAGGCAACTCGTCCGGCCGGGTACGACCAGCGGGCCGACGACGCCGGTGCCCTCGGCCGCGTGCACCATCATGTGCGGTATCTCGGCAGCGGACAGGCTGCTGGACAGCCGGGGGTCGGCCACCGTGGCGTCGGTGATCAGCACGAGGTCGGGCCGCTGCCGAGGGTCGGGCCGAGTCGTCCTGGTGCTGCTCAGGGCGATCCGGCGCACCGCCCGCTCCGCAGCCTCCGAACGGGCATGGCCGATGTCCTCGTCGAGGTAGCCGGACCCGATGTCCTCGGGCTGGACCACGCCGTCGGCCACCGTGTGCACCCAGCCGACACCGGACGCCGCGAGCAGCGTGGCCACGGCCACCGCGATCCGGCCACTGCCGTGCACCACGACGATCGCCTGCTCCCGCAGCCTGCCGATCGCCGAGTGCTGCCGGCCGGCGCGCAGCATCCACATGGTCCGGTCCGCCGTCAGCCGGGCCAGGTTGCGGGCCGGCTGCTGGTCCGGGCTGGCCGCGTCGTCCAGCAGGCCCAGGTCGGCCAGGCCGGCGATGATGCCGCGGAGGTTGGGCCGGTGGTCCGGCCCGGCTCTGGCCAGCAGTTCGTCCGACGTATGGCGGCCGTCCAGGCACTGCAGGACGAGCGCCAGCGGCTCGGCCACGTCGATGACCACGACCGCGTGCCGTGGGTCGGTGCCGATCTGGGTCTCGCCGGGCATCCGGCGCAGGACCGGGAGACCGGGCAGCACCCTGGGCCGGTGCGGCAGGTCTGGTGCAGGAGGGGCTGGTGGGGTGGGTGTGGTTGCGGTCATGGGCACAGCTTGGCAGGGATTCGAACAGTTGCCGAACGGCTGTCCACAGGCGAGCTGATCTGTCCACAAGCCACGATCAGGGGCTTGACAAGTCCTGTTGGTGCAGGTAGACGGCCGATCACCCGTCTGCGTTGTTGGTCACATCCAACTGGCGGGCCACTTGGTCGGTCGATGGTCGTACGGTATTGCGGTGGCCGAACCACATGTCGAGGTACGCCGCAGCCGGCGACGGAACCGGACTGTCAGCGCGTACCGGGAGGGGGACACCGTTGTTGTCCTCCTACCAGCTCGGATGACCAGGGCCGAGGAACAGCATTGGGTCGCCGAGATGCTCGCCAGGTTGCAGCGCAGTGAGACACGGCGTCGTTCACCTGCCCGTGCGTCCGACGACGCGCTGCAGGCCAGGTGCCGGCAGCTGGCCAGCCGACACCTGCGGGGCAAGGCCGATCCGACCAGCGTGCGGTGGGTGCCACCGATGCGCACCCGTTGGGCCTCCTGCACCCCGGCTGACGGCACGATCCGGGTCAGCGACCGCCTCCGGGACGTGCCGTCCTGGGTGCTCGACTACGTGCTGGTCCACGAACTGGCCCACCTGCTGGTGCCCGGCCATGGCGCCGACTTCTGGGCACTCGTCCGCAGCTACCCGCGCACCGAGCGGGCCATCGGCTACCTGGAAGGGCTGTCCGCGGCGGCCGGTTGGGGCATCGCCACCGAGGAGTGAGCACCGAGGAGTGAGCACCGAGTAGTCGGCACCGAGAAGTCAGCACAGCGATGTGAGCGCAACCAGCGCAAAAAGGAACTCCCGGTCGGCATGCCGACCGGGAGTTGTCGTTACTCCGAGGAGTCGTCCTTGCCTGGTTCGTCCTTGCCCCTGTCCCGCTCGTCCTGCTCGGCCCGTTCGGTCCGCTCCAACTCGGCGATCGGGTCCTCCAGTAGCGCGGGCGTGGTGCCGACCCGGCGGACGAAGTCGATCGGCTCGTCCAGGTCCTCGGCGGTGGGCACCAGGTCCGGGTGGGCCCAGATGTCGTCGCGCGCCTTGATCCCGTGCTGGTCACCGAGCATGTGCCACAGCGTGGACGCCGCCCGCAGCCGCCGGGGCCGCAGTTCGAGGCCGACCAGCGTCGCGAACGTCTGCTCGGCCGGGCCACCGCTGGCCCTGCGGCGGCGCAGCGTCTCGCGCAGCGCGTCCGCACCGGGCAGCCGGTCGCCGACCGCGTCCCACACCACGACGTCGACCCAGCCCTCGACCAGCGCGAGCAGGGTCTCCAGGCGGGTCAGCGCAGCCTTCTGCGCGTCGGTGGTCTGCGGTTCGAGCAGGCCGGAGGACATGGCCTCCTCGATGGACTGCGGGTTGGCCGGGTCGACCTTGCTGGCCAGCTGCTCCAGCGCCGACGTGTCGACCGTGATGCCGTGCGCGAACTCCTCGACGGTGGCCAGCAGCCGCTGCCGCAGCCACGGCACGTGGGTGAACAGCCGGTGGTGCACTGCCTCCCGCGCGGCCAGGAAGATCATCACCTCGCTGGCGGGGCGCTCCAGACCGGCCCGGAACTTCTCGATGTTCGCTGGCAGCAGAGCGGCCACACCCTCGGCACCCAGCGGCAGGCCGACCTCGGTGGATGTCAGCACCTCCGAGCCGAGCTGAGCCAGGGCGCCGCCGAGCTGCGAGCCGAACGCCATGCCACCCATCTGGCCGACGATGGACAGCAGCGGACCAGCCGCCTCCTTGGCCTCCGCGGGCAGCGCCTCGACCCAGGCACCGGACACCCGGCGGGCCACCGGGTCGCACAGCCGCTGCCACGTGGCCAGGGTGTTCTCCACCCAGTCCCGGGCGGACCACGCCTGCACCTTGGTGGCCCCGGCCGGGAGTGTCGTCACCGGGTCGAGCCACTGCTCAGCGAGGTGCATCGCCTCTTTGACCTGGGCCAGGTCCTCGGTGCCGGCACCGCCAAGCCCGGACGGTGTCAGGCGCTGCACGGCGATCTGCTTGGCCAGGTCGTAGTTGACCGGGCCGCCGGCGTTGCCCGCCTGGCTGAGCATCTGCCCGAGCTGGCTGAGCATCTGCCCGAGCTGGCCGAAGTCGAAAGCGCCCCCGCCCATGGGGTCGTTGCCACCTTGGCCGGACGGCGTGTTCTCACCGTCTTTGTCGGGGTCCGGCATACCGAACCCGAACGGCAGATTGTTCATGTGTCCACGGTACGCGGGGGGCGCCACCCCGCGCCCGGAACCGTCACGTGCCGCCACCTGGTTTATACGCAGCTACCCGTACGCTGTCGATCCGTGAGTGAGCACGGCGAGAGCGAGGCGGCCACGACAGCGGACCGGGAGCCGGTAGCGGCACCCGAGACCGATCCGGTGGCCGAGCAGCCGCCCGTCGTCCCGCCCGCCATCGCACAGCCGCGGCGGCTGAGCCGGCGTACCTGGACCCTGGTGTTCAGCCTGGTCGTCGTCGTGGTGTTGGGTCTGATCGGCGGTTTCGTCCAGGTGCCCTACGTGGCGCTGGGCCCCGGCCCGACGTACGACACGCTCAGTTCGGTCGACGGCACGCAGGTGGTGGCGGTCAGCGGCAAGCAGACGTTCCCGACCAACGGCCAGCTACGCATGGTCACGGTCTCCCTGACCAACGACGTCACCCTGTTCGCGGCGCTCGGGATGTGGATCAGCGGCAAGTACGCGCTGGCCCCCCGCGAGGACTACTTCACCCCCGGCGAGTCCGAGGAGCAGGTCGAGCAGCAGAACGTGCAGCAGTTCAAGGACTCGCAGAGTGACGCCGAGGTCTCCGCGCTGCGCTACCTGCACTACCCGATCAGCGTGGTGGCCCAGGAGGTTGTCTCGCACAGCCCTGCTGACCGCCGCATCAAGCCCGGCGACAAGCTGGTCACGGTGGACGGCAAGAAGGTCGCCAGCGCGTTGGCCGTGCGGAACGCGCTGATCAACACGAAGCCGGGTCAGACCGTGGACATCGTCGTGCGGACCGGCAACCAGGCACCCAGGGACCTGAAGATCAAGCTGGGCAGCAACCCGGACCGCAAGCAGGGCTTTCTCGGCATCACCCCGGCATCGCACGCCGACGTGCCGTTCAAGATCACCATCAGCCTCAGCGACATCGGCGGGCCGTCGGCAGGCCTGATGTTCGCGCTGGCCGTCGTGGACAAGCTGACGCCGGGCGACCTGAACGGTGGGCTCACCGTGGCCGGCACCGGTGAGATCGACGACCAGGGCAACGTCAGCCCGATCGGCGGCATCCCGTTCAAGCTGGTGGCGGCCCGGAACGCCGGTGCGACCGTGTTCCTCACGCCGGCCGAGAACTGCTCGGAGGCAGAGACCCACGTGCCGGCCGGCCTGCGGCTGGTCAAGGTGACGAGCCTGAGCTCGGCGATCAAGGAACTGGCCGACGTGAAGGCCGGCCGTCCGGTGCCTGGCTGCTGAGGCTCTGGCGCGCCAGCGGCGCGGGAGGCCAGGAGCGAAGCGACCGTCCATCTCCCGGTGTGCCGATTTCGCGACGAGCTGAACTACTCCCGCAGGGTCTCCTTCAGCGCGTCCACCAGGTTGGGCGCCAGTTCCGGGTGCTCCACTATCTCGTCCGGGTTGTCCCGGTCCCCGCGCACCCGCAGCACGCAGGCCGCCGACCCGTCCCGCAGCACACCGGCCACCAGTCGGGCCTCGCGCCGCTGCGGGTGTTCCGCCGCGATCCTGCGCATCCGCTCCGCATCGGCGTCCTGGCCGGTGCCGGCCTCCAGTTCGGCCTCGGCGTCCGGCGGCAGCACCACGATCTCCTGGACCAGCGCGCAGCCGCTGACGGTCTCCGGCCAGACGATGCCGGCCAGCGTGTCGGCCAGGTCGTCGTCGGGCAGCGGTTCCTGCGCGACCGGGGTCAGCGAACTTGCGGTGTCCACCTGACCGTCCAGTTCCGGCTGCCTGGCCAGCAGGTCGGCGGTGGACACCAGGGCGAACAGCTGCGGCGGCTGGTCCCACCCGCCCGTCGCCGCGAAGTCCTCGACCTCACGGATGACCTGCGGCAGGGCGGCCGAGGACGGGGACGGCCGAGCCGGGGTGGCTGGGTCAGACATGCGGCCATCGTCCCATCGTCGTCACCAGGCGCGAACGCGACCGGCCCCTATCGGCGGCCGACACGGGAACTGAACACGGCGGCCGTAAAGTTGACAGGACAGCGGGTGAGCGGCCTGCTGCCCGTGGAGGGTTCGTCGGCCGTGGTAGCTCGCGGTAGAGACCTGTTCGACGTACCCGACCCAGGAGCGTGTCCACGTGGCCACTAGGCCCTCGGCAGGACTGCCGAAGCTGTCGCGCCGCAGCCGAATCCTGCTCATCGCAGGTCTGATCGTGCTGATCTTGTTGATCACCGGCGGCCGGCTCATCGACACGTATGTGAACTGGCTGTGGTTCGGCGAGGTCGGGTACCGGTCGGTGTTCACCAAGATCACGATCACCCGGCTGGTGTTGTTCCTGGCGGTCGGCGTGTTCGTCGGCGGGGCGCTCTCGCTCAACATGATCATCGCGTACCGGAGCCGGCCGGTGTTCGTGCCGGTCACCGGCGTGGACGATCCGCTGTCCCGCTACCGCACGGCCATCGTGCGGCGCCTGCGGCTGGTCGGTATCGGCATACCGGTGGTCATCGGCCTGATCGCGGGCCTGTCCGCGCAGGGTGACTGGCAGCTGGTGCAGCTGTTCATGCACGGGACGAAGTTCGGCGTCACCGACCCGCAGTTCGGTAACGACATCGGGTTCTACGCGTTCACGCTGCCGTTCATCCTGTGGCTGAAGAACTGGCTGTTCATCGCGGTCACCATCGCGTTCTTCGGTGCCCTGATCGCGCAGTACATCTTCGGTGGCATCCGGCTGGCCGGCCGTGGTGGCCAGCTCTCCGCGCCCGCTCGCGTGCAGCTGGCGCTGCTGATCGGCCTGTTCGTCCTGTTGAAGGCATTCGCGTACTTCACCGACCGGTACGAGCTGCTGTCGTCCAACGACAACGACAAGTTCACCGGCGCCACCTACACCGACCTCAACGCGCTGCTGCCGGCCAAGCTGATCCTGCTGTGCATCGCGGTGTTCTGTGCGCTGGCGTTCTTCTCCGGGGCGTTCCTGCGCAATCTACAGCTGCCGGCGATCGCCCTGGTGTTGCTGGTGCTGTCCAGCGTGCTGATCGGCGCCGCCTGGCCCGCGATCATGCAGCAGTTCTCGGTCAACGCGAACGCGCTGCAGAAGGAGCAGGTGCCGATCCAGCGGAACCTGACCGCGACCCGCCAGGCCTACGGGCTGACGCCGAACAAGATCGACAACATCAGCTACGACCCCGCCAAGGCCAGTCCGACGCTGGCCCAGGTGAACGCGGACACGTCGACCATCCCGAACGTCCGGGTGCTTGACCCGAACGTGTTGTCGCCCACGTTCACGCAGCTGGAGCAGGGCCGCAACATCTTCGGTTTCCCGCCGAGCCTGAACATCGACCGGTACACGATCAACGGTCAGACCCAGGACTACGTGGTCGCGGCCCGCGAGATCAACCCGGCCAGCCTCCAGCCCAACCAGCAGGACTGGATCAACGAGCACCTCGTCTACACGCACGGCGACGGCTTCGTCTACGCGCCGGCCAACCAGGTCGCCAACGGTGCGCAGGACGCCACCGGCAGCGGCGGGTACCCGGTGTTCGGCGTGAGCGACCTGAGCAGTGACGGGCCGATCAAGGTCAGCCAGCCGAGGATCTACTTCGGCATGCTGGACAACGACTACGCGGTCGTCGGCGGTTCCGGCCCGGCGCGCGAGTACGACACCGACACCAGCCGCTTCACCTACAACGGGCCGGGCGGCGTCCCGCTGTCCAGCTGGTTCAACAAGCTGGCGTTCGCGCTGCACTACGGCGAGCGCAACTTCTTGTTCAGTGACGCGGTCGGCGGCAACTCGAAGATCATCTTCAACCGCAATCCCCGGGACCGGGTGGCCGAGGTGGCGCCGTGGCTGACCGTGGACAGCGACCCGTACCCGGCCGTCGTGACCGACAGCGACGGTGCCAACCGGATCGCCTGGATCGTGGACGGCTACACGACCCTGGACAACTACCCGTACTCGCAGAAGATGCAGCTCGGCGACGTCACCAACGACTCGGTGACCGGTGTGGCCAAGCAGCCCGAGACACAGATCTCCTACATCCGCAACTCCGTGAAGGCCGTTGTGGACGCGTACTCCGGCCGGGTCACGCTGTACTCGGTGGACAACAACGACCCGGTGCTGAAGGCGTGGGAGCAGGTGTTCCCCGGTGTCGTACAGCCCTCCAGCGCGATTCCCGCGCAACTCAAGGCGCACTTCCGTTACCCGGAGGACCTGTTCAAGGTGCAGCGTCAGCTGCTCACCACGTACCACGTGAGCAACCCGACGGACTTCTACTCCAGCAAGGGCTTCTGGAGTGTGCCCACCGATCCGACCAAGAACGCGGACGGCACCACGGCCGGCACGTCCAACGGTCCGGGTGGTGCGCAGGACAGCACCTTGAACCAGCCACCCTACTACGTGATCACGCAGGCACCGAACCAGACCAAGCCGACGTTCCAGTTGACCAGTCCGCTGACCAACCTGGCGCGACCCAACATGGCCGCGTGGGTCTCGGTATCGTCCGATCCAGCGACATATGGGCAGTTCACGGTATTGAACCTACCGATCAACACCCAGACACAGGGTCCTGTGCAGATGCAAAACCAGTTCGAATCGACACAGCAGTTCACTGCGAGCCGAACCCTGTTCAACAATGCCGCGGTCAAACCCTTGTTCGGCAACCTGTTGAACCTGCCGTTGCTCGGCGGGCTGCTGTACGTGGAGCCGATCTACATCGAACCCAGTGGCACACAGGGCTATCCACAGTTGGCCAGTGTCCTCACCGGGTTCAACGGCAGAGTGGGCTTCGGCACCAGCCTGAAGCTGTCACTGAACGACTTGTTCACCGGATCGGGTGGTGGGACGCAACCCCCGCCGGACACTGGGTCCACGTCCACGACGACGACACCGCCGACCACGACGACGCCGCCGGCCGGCAACTCGCCGCCGGCCGGGCTGTCCAAGTCGGTGAGCGACCTGGACAAGGCATTGCAGCAGCTCGACGCGGCGCAGAAGTCCGGTGACTTCACGGCGATCGGCAATGCCTACACCGCATTGGGTGCCGCCATCGCCGAGTACAAGGCGGCGAGTGCGGGTTCCTCGACGACGCCGACGACGCCGACAGCGCCGGCGTCACCCACACCGGGGCGGTAAAACCGCAGGTGGCGGCTTGATTTGCATCTAGCCGCCACCTCCCGGTAGGGTTCTAATTACCAACGCGGGGTGGAGCAGCTCGGTAGCTCGCTGGGCTCATAACCCAGAGGTCGCAGGTTCGAATCCTGTCCCCGCTACCACTGCGAAACGGCCCGCCGGAGATTGTCCGGCGGGCCGTTTCGTTTGCCGTGGAACAGATTCAGCACGCAGCAAGTTGTGGGCTCGGTCACTTTTCGGGGTGTGCAACGCGGACCGTGGGTGGTCCACGCCAATCGTGGGGACGCGAGTTCATCGGGCGCAGTACGAAACGGTCGGGCCTGATGCTTCCCCCATCAGGCCCGACCGCACGTTCAGTGTAGCACGGATTCGAACGTCTGTTCGAGTGCTCAGCTGCGGTAGTGCTCGACCTCGTCGGCAGGTCGGGTGCTGGCCGTGTTCGGGTCCTGGCCGAACTCCGCCTTCGCCCGGCGCTGGCGCAGCAGGTCCCAGCACTGGTCCAGCCGCACCTCCAGCTCGCGCAGCCGGGCATGCCCCGCCTCGTCGAGCCCCGGCACGCCGACCGATTTGGCACGCAGTTCGTGCTCCTCGGCGATCAGGCCGTCGATGTTGTGCAGGATGTCCTTGTCGTCCATCCGACCATCATGCCGCCAATCGATTTCCGCCGTTTGATGGACCGTTGTACGGTCCGCCTGTGAGTGAGGACGGCAGCGAGCTCGATGCGTCGAGCGTGGTCCGACTGTTGGCCGAGCCGGCCCGACTCCGCGTGTTCGCGGCGCTGGTGCTCGGCGCCGGCACACCCGCCGAGGTGGCCACGGCGACCGGTCTGGACATGCGTGAGGTGATGGTCGGTCTGCGCCGACTGGCCGACGGCGGCCTGGTCGAACTCGCCAGTGGCCATGCCACGCCGGTGGAGCACGTCTTCGGCGACCTGGCCCGGCAGACCGCCTCGGTCCCGCCACCGCCGGAAGACCTTGGCTACAGCGACGAACGCGTTGCCGCCGTACTGCGCACGTTCGTCCGGGATGGCCGGTTGTTGAGCCTGCCTGCCCAGCGGCGCAGACGGATCATCGTGCTGGAACACCTCGCCCAGTCCTTCGAGCCTGGAATCAGCTACTCGGAGGCCGAGGTCAACGCGGCGCTCAAGGCATGGTCGCAGGACAGTGGCGTGGACCACGTGAGCCTGCGCCGGTATCTGGTCGACGAGGACCTGCTGCGCCGCGTTGCCGGGGTGTATCGGCGGAGCGGCGGCTGGACCGACGTGTCGGCCTGATCGGACCCGTCCACACCGGACGGTCCGGTCACCGCTGCCGTGCCTTGATCACCGACGATGCGGAGAAGTGCTATCGGGTCATTCCCGTTTTCACTTCCAGTGCGCCACCATGAACTGGGCGCATTTCGGCGAGCAGACCCGGTAGTCGCCGAACACCTTGCGGTGCCGCCGGAGCTTCTTGCCGCACCCCTGGCATTCGTCGTAGCCCGGCTGGCCCCCGGTGGCCCAGGACCGCGCACCCCGGACCATCTTGTGCTCTGCCATCTTGGAGTTCCACAGCAGACCCATCGCGCACCTCCGCAACCGATCTGATGGACGAAGTGCCCACCAAAAAGATGGTGCGGTGTGCGGCGCCGGAAGGCTCCCTCTCAGCCGGAATTCCACCGTTTCGCAGTAGTCTTCCGTCACCCGCCCGGAGGATCGGCTACCTACCGTGCCGATGATTAATCCGTGATCTGTCCTTGCCGGATGGATCTTAACGGCGGTCGTGGCGGTACCGCCGTTCGAGTTGATCTGATGCTTTGTGTCAGGGGAGTTGGCGTGACCACTGCTCCACTCGGCGTAGTCCCGGCATCCTTGCGATCAGCCACAATGGACAGAACGGCAGGCCACTGTGGACAGCGAGCCTCCGGCATGGCACGGTGGAGGATGTGTCAGATCTCAACGCAACGGCAGCAGCCCTCCTCGGGCTCCTGCACGAGGGTCCCCGAACGGGTGGCGACCTGGTGACCACGGCGCGCGAGCGGTTCGGTTCGTTCTTCAGTGTCACCCGCAGCCAGGTTTACCGGGAGCTTCCCGTTCTTGCCGAAGCCGGACTCGTCCGACTGGGCAAGCAAGGTCCCCGATCGAGTCAGCAGTACGTCATCACGGCGGCTGGCAAGAAGGCGTTCAAGGCATGGCTGATCAGTCAGCCAGGCCCGGACCACCTGCGCAGTCCGCTGATCCTTCGCGTGGTGCACGCGGCTTCCCTCACCCCCAAGCAGCGGGCGGACCTGGTCACCTCGGCCAAGGCCTCCTACGCGGCACAGCAGGACGCCGCGCGGACCGCCGTCAAGGAGGCTGAGGACCCCTACGGAAAGGCCGTCGCGGAGTTCGCGGTGGCTCACACCAGGGCGGTTCTCAAGCTCCTGGACGCGGTACCGACCGGCTGACCTGGACGGTTCTGGGGGCAGCACACCAACGCACAACAACTGGACGACCGCCGTCGCCGCCACGGTGACGGCGGTCGTCCAGTAATCTCGCAGCGTGAATCCGGACGTAGCAGCGGACCTCAAGGAACTGTCCAACACCCTCGGCAGCATCGAGGCGGTGATGGATGTCGCCGCCCTGCGCAAGCGGGTGGCGGACCTGGAGGAGGAGAGCGCGCGCCCGGATCTGTGGAGCGATCAGGAAAACGCGCAGCGGGTCACCAGTGCGCTCGCACGCGCGCAGGGTGAACTACGCAGGGTCGCTGAGCTGCGGCAACGCCTCGATGACCTGACCGTGCTCTATGAGCTGGCCGAGGACGAGGACGATCCGGGCAGCCTGGCCGAGGCCGAGGTCGACCGGGCCAAGCTGCGCAAGGACATCGACTCCATGGAGGTCCGGACCCTGCTGTCCGGGGAGTACGACGGCCGGGACGCGTTGGTCACCGTCCGGTCCGAAGCCGGTGGCGTGGACGCCGCGGACTTCGCCGAGATGCTGATGCGGATGTATCTGCGGTGGGCGGAGCGGCACGGCTACCCGACCGAGGTCTACGACACCTCCTACGCGGAGGAGGCCGGCATCAAGTCGGCCACGTTCAAGGTGTCCGCCCCCTACGCCTACGGCACGCTCTCCGTCGAGCAGGGCACGCACCGACTGGTCCGGATCTCGCCGTTCGACAACCAGGGCCGCCGCCAGACGTCGTTCGCGGGCGTCGAGGTGGTGCCGGTCGTCGAGCAGACCGACCACGTCGAGATCGACGACAAGGACCTGCGGGTGGACGTGTTCCGCTCGTCCGGTCCCGGTGGTCAGGGCGTGAACACGACCGACTCGGCGGTCCGGCTGACCCACCTGCCCACCGGCATCGTCGTGACCTGCCAGAACGAGCGCAGCCAGCTGCAGAACAAGGCCAGTGCGATGGCGGTTCTGCAGGCCAAGCTGCTGGAGCGGCAGCGGCAGGAGGACCAGGCCAAGCTGGACCAGCTCAAGGGCGACGGTGGCACGAGTTGGGGCAATCAGATGCGCTCCTACGTGCTGCACCCCTACCAGATGGTCAAGGACCTGCGGACCGACTTCGAGGTGGGCAACCCGTCGGCGGTGCTGGACGGCGAGATCGACGGCTTCCTGGAGGCCGGCATCCGCTGGCGCCGCCAGCAGAGCAACTGAGTCAACCGGCCGTGTCACTCGGTTGGCCTACAGTGACGTAACGCTGTTGTCGCGATTCGTTCACGGCTCGGTCTCAACCGTGAAACTCGGTTGCACGGGGGGAGACCGAGACTTCACATCCCACAGATGTAGACTCGCCGCTCGTGATCCGGCTCGAACACGTCACCAAGACATACAAGCGCTCCACCAGGCCGGCCTTGGACGCCATCTCGGTCGATGTGGACCGTGGTGAGTTCGTGTTCCTCATCGGCCCGTCTGGTTCCGGGAAGTCCACCTTCCTGCGCCTACTGCTGCGCGAGGAGGTGCCCAGCAAGGGTCGTGTCTACGTCTCCAACTTCGACGTGGCGAAGATGGCCCGCCGCCGGGTGCCTCGACTGCGCCAGTCCATCGGCTGTGTCTTCCAGGACTTCCGACTGCTGGCGAACAAGACCGTCGCCGACAATGTCGCTTTTGCCCTCGAAGTCATCGGCAAGCCCCGGCACACCATCCGCAAGGTGGTGCCCGAGGTGCTGCAACTGGTCGGCCTGGACGGCAAGGCAGGCCGCATGCCCAACGAGCTCTCCGGTGGTGAGCAGCAGCGGGTCGCCATCGCCCGCGCGTTCGTCAACCGGCCGCTGGTGCTGCTGGCCGATGAGCCGACCGGAAACCTCGACCCCGACACCAGCCAGGACATCATGCTGCTGCTGGAGCGGATCAACCGCACCGGCACGACGGTGCTGATGGCGACCCACGACCATTCCATCGTCGACTCGATGCGCCGCAGGGTGGTCGAGCTGAGCCTGGGCAAGGTCATCCGGGACGACGCCCGCGGCGTCTACGGCGTCGGTCGCTGACCGGCCACCCCCAGCACTTCCGCCCCCCAACCCGAGGAACACCTCCCCATGCGCGCCAGTTTCGTGTTCAGCGAGGTCGTGAACGGCCTGCGCCGGAACATCACGATGACCGTCGCGATGATCCTGACCACCGCGATCTCCCTGGGTCTGCTCGGCGGTGGTCTGTTGATCGTCAAGACGATCGACAAGATGCAGAACATCTTCCTGAACCAGCTGCAGGTCGCGGTGAACCTGACCGACGACATCAGCGCGAACGACACCAGCTGCGTCCAGGCGATGTGCCAGGGCCTGAAGGCCCGGTTGGAGAGCACGCCCGGCGTCAAGGACGTGCAGTTCGTCAGTCGCAACCAGGCCTACCAGCAGTTCCGCGCCGAGTTCGCGGACATGCCGGAACTCCAGGCACTGGGCCGTCCGCAGGCGCTGCCCGCGTCGCTGCGGGTGGACCTGAACGACCAGAGCCTGTCCGGCGCGATCGTGAAGCAGTTCAGCGGTCGGCCGGGTGTGAAGAACGTCGACGACCAGGGTGTCTTCGTGGCCCGGTTGACCGACGCGTTGAACGGCGCCAGAAACCTGACGTTCGTCATCGCACTGGTCGCCGCCCTGGCTGCCCTGATGCTGATCTCGATCACCGTCCAGGTGTCCGCGTTCACACGGCGAACCGAGGTCGGCATCATGCGACTGGTCGGCGCGACACGCTGGTACACACAGCTGCCGTTCCTCCTGGAGGCGGTGGTCGCCGGCATTGTCGGCGCCGTGCTCGCCACCGGTGGCCTGGTGCTGGCCAAGACGGCGTTCCTGGACAAGGCGTTCGGCTCGCTGTTCCAGTCCGGGATCATCCCGCAGATCCAGCTGGGCGACGTGCTGCTGTTCGCCGCCCCGTGGCTGCTGCTGACTGCGATCCTGGTTTCCGCCCTGACCGGCTATCTCACGCTGCGGATGTACGTCCGGCTCTGAGCTGGGAATATCGGTTCGTCAGCAAACGTAGAATTGAGTCATGCCCAAAGAAGTCGGTCGCAAGGTGATCGCGTCCAACCGCAGGGCCCGGCACGACTACAACATCCTGGACACGTACGAGGCCGGGGTGGTGTTGCTCGGTACCGAGGTCAAGAGCCTGCGGTTGGGACGCGCGTCGCTGGTCGACGCGTTCGCCACGGTGGATGACGGTGAGGTGTGGCTGCGCGGGCTGCACATCCCCGAGTACGACCGTGGCACCTGGACCAACCACGAGCCGCGCCGGACCCGCAAGCTGTTGCTGCACAAGTCGGAAATCCTGCGG
This sequence comes from Pseudonocardiaceae bacterium, assembly GCA_036279295.1. Lineage (GTDB taxonomy): Bacteria > Actinomycetota > Actinomycetes > Mycobacteriales > Pseudonocardiaceae > DATEPR01. The sequence goes on from DASUJK010000045.1 coordinate 32,448, forward strand.
CTGATCGGGAAGACCAAGGAGACCGGCCTGTCGCTGGTGCCGCTGGCGATGTACTTCTCCGACGGCAAGGTCAAGGTCGAACTGGGGCTGGGCAAGGGCAAGAAGGAGTACGACAAGCGGCAGGCGATCGCCAAGCGCGACGCCAACCGGGAGATCGAGCGGGCCGCCGGCCGGGCCGCCAAGGGCAAGTACAGCCGCCGGTGATCGGGCCGGCCAGCGACGACGAGGTAGCCGACTGGGCGCGTGGCCTCGGCCTGCCCGGCATCGTCGACCTGCACCTGCACTTCCTGCCCGAGTCGATGCTGCGCAAGGTGTGGGGCTACTTCGACGACGCGGAGGCCAACTACGGCATGCCGTGGCCGGTGCACTACCGGCTGCCCGAGGCGGACCGGATCGCCGCGCTGCGCAAGCTGGGCCTGCGTGCGTTCGCACCGCTGGTGTACCCGCACAAGCCGGGCATGGCCGCGTGGCTGACGTCCTGGGTCACCGAGTTCGCGGCGCAAGTGCCCGAAGCGGTGCCCACGGCCACTGTGTACCCGGAACCGGACGTCACCGAGTACCTGGAACCCGCACTGCGGGCCGGCGCCCGGTGTATCAAGGCACACGTGCAGGTCGGTGGCTACGACCCGAACGACCCGCTGCTGGACCCGGCGTGGGGCATGATCGCGGATGCCGGTGTGCCGGTCGTGGTGCACTGTGGGCACGGCCCGAAACGCGGTGCGCACACCGGGATCGAGGTGTTCGCGCGGGTGCTGGACCGGCATCCCGGACTGATCACGGTCCTCGCGCACGCCGGGATGCCGCAGTTCGCCGAGTCCGTCGCGCTGGTCCACCAACGGGACACCGTCTACCTGGACACCACGATGGTCGGCGTGCCGTTCACCGAGAAGTTCAGCCCGGTGCCCGCCGACTGGCCCGCGCAGCTGGCCGACATCGCCGACCGGGTGGTGCTGGGCACCGACTTCCCGAACATCCCGTACGACTACGCGACGCAGGTGCGGGCCGTGGCCGAATGGGCCGCCGCTGACGACCGGCTCGGTCCCGCGTTCCTGCGCCGCGTACTCCACGACACCCCGGCTCGACTGCTCGGTCTCACCTGAACACGGCGTCCAGCAGCCCGCCCAGCCAGCGGGTGACCAGCGTGTACAGGTTCGGCCACGCGAGTACCAGCCCGACCAGCACCGAGGCCACCCACGGCAACGCGAGCGCGGTGCTGGCGAAGCCGAACGCGGCGATCCCGGTGAACCCGACGCACAGCAGCACCACGGCAGCAGCGAGCCGACGCCAGGACGGTGTGCCGTTGGCCGGTCGGACGTTCTCGAACCGGCCGAACACGCGGACCAGTCCGCTCAGCACCAGCGCCAGCGCGCCGATCCACAGCGGCGTCACGGCCAGCCACAGTGGGCTGCCCGGCGCCGGGGTCGCGTAGCCGAAACCGAGCACCGCGATCCCGGTGACGATCACCATCGCCGGCATGTGCCACAGGTAGACCGTCATGCAGCGGGAGCCGACCGCCCGCACCAGCCTGCTGCCCGCCGACCAGCCGACGATGGACTCGCGCAGCGCGAGTAGCACGCCGATCTGGCCGACACCGAGGCACAGCAGGCAGACGGTGGCCGGCGCCATGTTCGACACCCGGCCGGGCAGGCCGACCATGCTGGCCGGATAGTGTCCGAAGAGGACCAACAGGATGGTGACGGCGAATCCGGCGCAGCCCAGTGTGGTCGCGCCCGCCTTCGTCAGCCGGGCGAACCGGCCGTCCGCGTAGGCGATGCCGAGTTGGCTGATCGCCAGCCACACCAGCATCTCGTTGACGTACCCGACGAGTGGCACCCCGTGGAACCGCAGCGCGTCCACGCCGACCGCGGCGACACCGAGGGCCACCGGCACGGCCGGCCCCCAGCGGCGCGCGGCCAGGACTGCCACCGGTACCGCGGCCACGGTCAGCACGTAGACGGCCAGGAACCACAGCAACTGTCCGACGATGCCAGCGCCCAGCGCGACCGGCCGGCTCGGCACACCGAGGCCACGCAGGACCGACGGCACCAGCAGCCACACCGCGAGCAGCGGCAGCACCGGCACCGCGAGCCGGCACAGCCGGGCGGCCAGCCAACTGCGCGCGTCCTTACCGCGGTACGAGTGGTAGTTGGCGGCGCCGCCAGCGAAGAAGAACACCGGCATCACCTGCAGCGGCCAGGTCAGCAGCCACCAGCCGGGCGTGGCCAGCGAGTTGCCGGCGACGAGTGTGCCGCCGTGCTGTTGCAGCACCGGCATGATCCAGTGCCCGCACGCGACCACCAGGATCGCGCACGTGCGCAGCAGGTCGATGAACGGATCCCTGGTCAGCCGTTTCGGACTGAGCACAGTGGACATTGATGCCCCCAGGATGTCTCGATTTCGTCGTATCGAGACTCCCGAAGACGCGGCCGGAGCACAGCGGTGCAGGCCGGTGTCTTGATGGTGGGGCCAGCCCTACCGTTGCTCCAGATAGGTCAACACGGCCCGGACCCTGCGGTGCTCCTCGGGCCGTGGCTCCAGCCCGAGCTTGGCGAAGATGTTGCCGATGTGCTTCTCCACGGCGCCATCCGACACCACGAGCCGGCCCGCGATCCCGCCGTTCGTCATGCCCTGCGCCATCAGTTCCAGCACCTCACGCTCGCGTGGGCTCAGCCCGTCCACCGGGTTGCGTCGCTTACGCATGAGCAGCTGGGTGATGACGTCCTGGTCGATGCACGTGCCACCGCCCGCCACCCTGCGCACGGCGTCCACGAACTCGGCGACGTCGGCCACCCGCTCCTTCAGCAGGTAGCCGACACCTTGTGCGCCACCGGCGACGAGTTCCACCGCGTAGCTCTCCTCGACGTACTGGGAGAGCACGAGAATCGGCAGCCCGGGCAGGCGTTCGCGCGCGGCCACCGCCGCGCGTAACCCCTCGTCGGTGAACGTCGGTGGCATCCGAACGTCCACAATGGCCAGATCGGGCCGGTGTTCCGCCACGGCCGCCAGCAGTTCCGTGCCGTCGGACGCCGCGCCCACGACGGTGATGCCCTCGTCCTCCAGCAGCCTGCTGATGCCGGCCCGCAGCAGTACGGAGTCCTCGGCGATCACCACGCGCATGGCAGCTCCGCGGTCACGACGGTCGGGCCGCCTGGTGGACTGGTCACGGTCATCACACCATCGATGGTGGCGGCGCGATCGGCCAGGCCGGCCAGTCCGCCGCCGGGCCTCAGCACGGCGCCGCCGGTACCGTCGTCGGCCACTTCCACGGAGACGACCTCACCGGCCCGCCGCACCGACACGGCGGCGGCGGTCGCCGACGAGTACTTGGCGATGTTGGTCAGCGCCTCCGCGACGATGAAGTACGCGGTGCTCTCCACCGCGGTCGGCGGGCGCGGCTGCACGTCGACCGTCACGTCGACGGGCACCGGGCTCTTGGCGGCCAGTGCGGACAGTGCCGCGTCCAGGCCACGATCGCCGAGCACGGCCGGGAAGATGCCACGCGCCAGGTCACGTAGCTCGGCGACGGCCAGCTTGGCGTCCGTGTGGGCCTCGTCGATCAGTGCGCGGGCGGACGTAGGGTCGCTGTCCAGCTTCGTGCGCGCCCGGCCCAGCGTCATCGCGACGGCGACGAGTCGCTGTTGGGCGCCGTCGTGCAGATCCCGCTCGATGCGCCTGCGCTCGGCCTCGGCGGCGTCCACCCCACGGGCCCGGCTGGCGTGCAGATGTTCGGCTGTGACCTCAAGTTGGGCGGCCTTCGTCGGGCTGAGCAGCGCGCGGGCCAGCACGGCCTGGAACCGGGCGAGTCGGGGCGTGATGAGGATGGCGAGCACCAGCACGACGACGCCGATGCCCGAGTATGGCGCGGCCTGGGCGGTGGTGTGGATCTGGATGATCTGAAAGTGCAGGTGCGGCTGGAAGTACACGTTCGGCATGTTCAACGGATTGTCGGCCGGCAGGAACGGCACCCAGATCGGCAGCGAGATCAGCCCCAGTGATGCGGCCCACAGTCCCACGACCAGCACGAAGTCGGCCAGCGCGAACGGGAGGCGGAGCACCAGGTAGGCCATGTCGCGCCAGGTGGCCGGGTCCCGGAGTTTGGCCCGCCAGCGGCGGAACACCGAACCGGGCGGGAGCGACCGGTAGGGCGTCGGGATGTCGACGCCCAGCGTGGTCCGCACCCAGCTGCGCTCCATCCTGGCGAACGCGCGCCAGCATGTGGTGACCGCGATGAGGATCAGCAGACCGACCCAGACGATCGTCAGACCGATGCCGGCGATCGACAGCACCAGCATCGGCACCGTGGTGAGCAGGCAGATCGGCAGCCCGGTGACCAGATAGACCAGCGAACCACCCAGTCGTGGTCTGCTGATCCGGGCACGGTCCATCGTGTGTTGCGTCACCGTGCCCCCGTTCGTCCTGCTGTGTCCAGATCAGAATGCCGGGTTGTTGGAAGCTGGGCCATGAGGTTTACCCACGAATCTCAGGTAGGGGTGTCCCTACCCCCTGATCAGGGGCGTTGCGCACCCTGAGTGACAATCACGTGGTGTCCGCACTGGTGCTGTCCCTGCTTGCCGCGCTCGGCTACGGCGTGAGCGACTTCGTCGGCGGCCTGGCGGCGCGGCGGACCGCGGTGCTCAGCGTCGTCATGCTGTCCTACCCGGTCGGCTTCCTCGGGTTGCTGGTCGTCGCGCCGTTCGCCGGTGGTGCGCCGAACACCCAGTCACTGGTGCTCGGCGGGATAGCCGGCCTGGTCAGCGGCTTGGCGATCCTCTGGTTCTACGCGGCGCTGGCGTCCGGCCCGATGAGCATGGTGTCGCCGTTGACATCGCTGCTGGTGGCCGGCCTGCCACTCGGCGTCGGCATCGCGGAGGGCGAACATCCCGGGCCGCTGGCGCTCGTCGGCGCCGGTCTTGCCGTGGTCGCTGTGGTGTTGGTGAGCCGGCAGGAGAACACCACGGTCGACGAGGGCTCACCCGTCCGATTTACCCCGAAAGTGGCATGGCTGACGTTCGGTTCCGGTGTCGCGTTCGCGGTGTATTTCATCCTGCTGGACAAGGTCGACACCGGCACGGGCCTGTGGCCGCTGGTCGCGTCCAGGGCGTCGGCATCGGTGTTGGTGCTGGTCACCGGGCTGGTGATGGGGCAGCGCCCGTGGCCGAACGGCGCGGTGCGGTTGGCCCTCGGTGCCGCGGTGCTGGACATGGTCGCCAACGTGGCGTTCCTGTACGCGCTGCGAGCCGGAATTCTGGCCATCGTCAGTGTGTTGACCTCGCTGTATCCGGCTGGCACGGTGCTGCTGGCCAGGCTGGTGCTGAAGGAACGCACCGGCTGGGTGCAGCGGATCGGCCTGGTACTGGCCGCGGCGGCGGTGGCACTCATCGCGGGTGCGCCGGCGACGGGTTAACCGGACGATCAGCGGTGGACAGGCGGATATACTGGTCGGGTAGGCCAGCCAACAACACGGGGGTGAACGGTTTCGACTCTGGACGTTGAGTCAGGAGAAGCGTGCAGGTGCAGGCGAGAGACCACCTCAAGCGTCATCGCAAACCAATAAGCGCCACGACTAATAGTCAGCGCGACTTCGCCCTCGCCGCCTGAGCGAGTGTGAGTCTGTCGGCCCGGGTGTGCCTCCGTCCCGGTTCGCCGGCATCAGCTAGGAGGCTTACCGTCAGCATCGGTCGCGGGTGCTGATCGGGAAGCTCACAGCGACTGGGCCCGTCACACCGGCTTGTTCACGTGACTGGTGGGGTCAAGTAGAGGCACAGTGAACTGCGCACGGAGAAGTCCTGTCGAGGCGACAGAGGACCCGGGTTCGATTCCCGGCACCTCCACCACCTGACGCATTGAGCGAACCGGGGACTGTCCCTGGTCACGGGCACGTAGCGAGGCCACTGAGGCCCCGGACGTGCCCGTTTCGCTGTCTTCGTCGTCGTGCCCCTGATCGCGCTGCGGCACCCGGAACATGGGCACAACCTGGTTCGGCCCGACGATCTTCACCTGAGCCACCAGAGCATCAATCAGAGCCTTGGTCTGAGTGGGCTGGTTGCGACCGAGTACCTGGTCTATGTGGGCGACGATGTCGGCCAGCTCGGCGGGTTCGGGCATGGTGGGTTCGCCCTCAAGTTCTTCGGTCAGCTCGTCGCGCCGTTGCCGGAGTTGCCTGATCTTGGTGGAGAGCTTGTCCAGCCGTGGCGCGGCGGTCTCCTCGGACATGGTGCCGTTCTCGAACGCGGTGAAGTACCGCTCGACGGCTGTGTTGGCCTTGGCCAATTCGCTGCTGATTATGTCGTGTTCGGCGATGCGTTCGGCGTGGCCTGCGGTGTAGAACGCGCGTGCGTCCGCGACCGCTTGCGCGATCAGATCCGTGTGGTGGGCGTAGAAATCGCGCATCGACGCCAGGACGGCTCCGTCGGTGTCATCGGCGTTCAACCGGGGCGCGGAGCACTGCTGGGTGCCGTAGCGGGCACGGGTGAAGCACGTGTAGTAGCGGTACGTCTTGGACCGGCCCTTGGCGGAGGTGCCGATCATCGCCTTGTCGCAGTCGGGGCACCGGATCTTGCCGGTGAACAGGTAGTCAGAACCGTTGGACGCGCGGTGGCTGTAGCTCTCACCCCGAGCGGCAAGAATCCGTTGTGCCTCTTCGAAAGTAGCCATGTCGATGATGGCTTCGTGGGCGTTGAGGACGACTACCTCGCGGAAGACGATCTCCCCGATGTAGACGCGATTGACCAGCACCCGCAACACCTGTTGCGCGGACCACGGCCCACCGACCACCGTCCGATGCCCGCGTGCGTTGAGCCGGTTGGCGATCTCGCGGGAACCGATCCGATCGTCGGCATAGCTGGTGAAGATCGTGCGGATGATCGGCGCCTCATCGGGCACGACCTGCAACACGGCGGTGTCCGAGTGTGGCGTGTATCCGGACGGTCGCGAGCCACCGGCCCAGCGTCCACCTGCGGCTTTGCGTTCCATCCCGTTGATCACCCGATCGATGATCACTTCGCGTTCGAACTCGGCGAACATGCCCAGCAGTTGCAGCAGCAACCGACCCATCGGGGTGGAGGTATCGATCGGCTCGGTCGCCGACCGGAACGCCACCCCCGTCGGTGAGCTGGTCCAGCAGGTCGACCAGGTCCCGCAGGCGCCGGGAGAACCGGTCCACCCGATACACCAACAGCACATCGATCAAACCGGCCCGTGCGGCCTTCAACGCCTGCTGTAGGCCGGGCCGGTTGGTGGTGGCACCGGAGGCATCATCGGCGAACCGTTTCACCAGCCGCAATCCCGGTTGCGACGCGATATAGGCGGTCAGGCTGGTGTCCTGTGCCTCGATCGAATAGGGCTGGTGCCCCTCGTCGGTGGACCGACGCACATAGACACCGACGCGCACGTCACCGGATTCAGGAATGGACGCGGCTTTCACAATAGCTTTCTTCGCGGTGCGTGGCGTGCCCATTTCCTGCCCCCACAAGTCGCCTCTTTATCACCCGAACGAACTCGACTTTACCGGAAACCGCAGGTAGCAGGCGTGCGCGGTGGACGTTCACTCGACCGCGTGAAAGTAGGTGGTGTCGCTGGTGACCCAGCG
>DASUJK010000046.1:0-28733 GCA_036279295.1 Pseudonocardiaceae bacterium
CTCGAAGTAGTACAGGGTGACCACGATCCGGTCACGTTCGACCAGCTGGGCGATGGCGTCGGCGAGCTGCCGGCGGTTGTCCTGGTCGACGAGACTGGCCACCGGGTCGTCGGCGTCGTCGTCGGGCAGCGTCTCGGCCAGCGAGGCGTCACCACGGCCCGCGACCATCAGCTCGTCCAGGGCAACAACGCTGGTCAGCTGGAACTGGGCGTACAGCTCGCGGAGTTCGGACACACCGATCTGGAGTTCGGAGGCGATCTCGGCGTCGGTCGGGGTGCGCTGCAACTGGTTGCCGAGCCGTTCCAGGGCCCGCTCGACGTCACGAGCGCGGCCGCGGACCGACCTGGGCACCCAGTCCTGGGAACGCAGCTCGTCCAGGATCGCGCCCCGGATGCGCTGCATCGCGTAGGTCTCGAACTTCAGGCCGCGCTCCGGTTCGAACTTCTCGATCGCGTCGGCGAGGCCGAAGATGCCGGACTGCACGAGGTCGGCCACGTCCACGTGGGCGGGCAGGCCGGTGCCGACGCGGCCGGCGACGTACTTGACCAGCGGCGCGTAGTGCAGCATCAGCCGGTCGCGCACGAACTGGTCGTGGAGGGCGCCGTACTGCCGCCACAGGGCGACGATGCCCGCCTCGACGTCGTCCGCCGTGCGGTGATCGCCGGGCAGCACGCCATCCGGCTGACCAGCCCCGAAGGAGTGACGCCGAGCCACGCCGTTACCCGAAGTCGTCCCGGCACTCGTCCCAGCAGTCGGCTTGTCGGCGATTGCGTTGTCGGCGGTCACGTTCTTGGCGGTTGCGTTCTTGGCAGGGGGCACCGCGCCCACGACACCACCGACCCGGAGGTGATTGCTCACAGCGCGACCACCGACGCCATCGGCAGCGACGCCGTTGGCCGTGCCGGGCTCGGGCTTGCCGGACTCGGCCACGTCGGTGTCGGGCCGGCTCTTGTTGGTATCGGGCGTGCCGGTGTCGGGCGGGCTCGTGTCGGGTTGGCCGGCCGCCAGATCGGCGCTTGCCGCGTCGTCCGGTGGCATCGTGGGTCCCGAGTTCATCGAGTTCGTGGTCGCACCCTCCCCGAGGTCATCGGGACCGTGGGTGGGTTCGGTCATGGATCGCCCTCAGCCGCTCGACAGTGACGTGGGTATAGAGCTGCGTGGTGGCGAGCGTAGCGTGACCGAGCAGTTCTTGGACGCTCCGTAGATCAGCACCGCCCTCCAGCAGGTGGGTTGCCGCGCTGTGGCGGAGGCCGTGCGGGCCCATGTCGGCGGCACCCGGAACAGTGCCCACGGCGTCGTGCACAACGCGCCGCGCCGTCCTCGGATCGAGCCGCCCGCCCCGGGCACCCAGGAAGAGCGCAGGCGTTGACCTGGGCGCGAGCAACCGTGGCCGGCCTTGGAACTGCCAACGCCACAGCGCACGTTCGGCCGGTACGCCGAACGGCACCGTCCGTTCCCGTTGGCCTTTGCCCAGCACGCGGATCACGCGCCGGGAGTAGTCAACGTCGTCAACATCGAGACCACACAATTCGGACACCCGCACGCCGCTCGCATACAGCAATTCCAACACGGCCTGATCACGCAGCGCCACCGGATCACCCTCGGCCGCTCCGCTCTCGGCCGCTGCCAGCGCATCGGCGGCCTGATCCGGACGCAACACCGCAGGCAACACCCGCCGAGGACGCGGTGCGGCGAGCCTCGGCCCGGGGTCCACCGCGAGCAGCCCCTGGCGGCTCGCCCACGCGGTGAACGTGCGCGCGGCAGCGGCCCGCCGAGCCAGCGTGTTACGACTCGCCCCGCCGGCCAACAACCCCGCCAACCAGGCCCGCATCGCCGCCAGATCCAGCCCGGCAAGACAGGCATCGGCGGCCGAAGCGGCCAAGTCGCCGGCAGCGCGGCTCGACCCGATCTGGCTCGACCCGACCTCGCTTGGCTCAGTCTGGCTCGGCTCGGCCAGTTCCCGGGCGGGTGGCTCGACTGCCGCCGGTGGCGTGGGGAGCTGGGTCAGCAGCGAGACGACGTCGCCGGTGTAGGCGCGGACCGTGTGTTCGGACAGGGCGCGTTCCAGCTTCAGGTGACGCTCATAGTCCGCGACCACCGCTGCGACGCCTGGTGCCAGCCGCGCCCGCGAGCGAAGCAGGCTGGAACGCGCTGACCGCGATTGCGCCACGAATCAACACACTGCGCCGACTCCGTTGCGTGGTCAAGCATCGCCACGCTTCACATGGCGATACGTGGGGATACATAGCGATACACAGCCATGCATACCCGTCGCCCGCCCGATCACCCCGCCCAACACCCCGCCCGATCATCGCCGGCCGATCACCTCCCTTCGGCGCCAGCCGGAATCGCACCGCTCGGCCAGGCCGGTCAGCTCCAGTGCCGGCAGGACCGCCCGGACCCGGTCCTGCGGTACGCCGGATCGCACCGCCACCTGCTCCGCAGACATGCCCGCCCGCCTGTGCAGGGCCTCGTGCACCCGCAGCGCCCGCTCGTCCAGGCCGTCGGTCTCGCGGGCCTGTTCCTCGACCGCTGGCGGCGCCAGGTCGATGCCGATCCGGCCGACGGACTCGGCTACCTCGGCCGCCGTGGTGACCAGGTTCGCCTCGCCGGTGCGCAGCAGCTCGTGGCAGCCGACCGACATCGCCGAGCCGACCGGGCCCGGTACGGCCATCACCAGCCTGCCCAGTCCGGCCGCCGTCGCGGCCGTGTTGCGTGTGCCCGACCGCCGCCCCGCCTCGACCACCACGACCCCGGCCGCCAAGGCTGCTATCAGCCTGTTGCGCACCAGGAACCGATGCCGGGCCGGTGGTGTGCCCGGTGGGTATTCGCTGACCACCAGCCCCGACTCCGCGATCCGGTCCAGCAGGGACGCGTGACCGGCCGGATAGGGCCTGTCGACGCCACAGCCGAGCACCGCGACCGTCGGCCCGTCGGCGGCCAGCGCGCCTCGGTGCGCCGCGCCGTCGATCCCGTATGCCGCGCCGGACACCACCGTGACGCCCGCCATGGCCAGGCCGTGACCGAACTCGGCGGCCACGTGCTCGCCGTAGGCCGTCGCCGATCTGGCCCCGACGACCGCCACCGCCCGCTCGGTGCACTCCCCGAGCACCGCCGTGCCACGCACCCACAGCGCCACCGGCCGCCCCGCCCACGGCACCCCCCTCGCCCGTGCCACGTCGAGCGCCACCAGCGGCCACTCCGGCCAGCCCGGGTCCTCCGGCACCAGCAACCTCGCGCCCACCGCTCCGGCCGCCGCCACATCCTGCTCGGCCAACCAGACGGCCCTGCGCGCGGCGGTCTCCTCGGCCACCGCGCCGGACACCTCGCCCGCGCGGATCTGGGCGGCCGCCGCCACCGGGCCGTGTTCGGCCACGAACCTGGACACCGCGGGCGCCGGTGGCTCGGCCACCCGCAACAGGTACGCCCTGGCCAACAGGACATCGTCGCTGACCGTCATGCCGCCGACCTCCGATCACGGAACTCCAGCGCCGCCGCCACGTCGTCGGCACTGGGCATGTCCCGGCTGGCCAGGTCGCACAGCGTCCACGCCACCCGCAGGCACCGATCCGCTCCTCGCGCGGTCACCGCGCCTGCCGCCAGGCCCCGGTCCAGCAGCGTCGTTGCCGCCCTTGGCAACGGGAAGTCCCGGCGCAACACCGGACCCGGCACTTCGGCGTTGGTCAGCCAGCCGTGCAGCCGCCACCGCGCGGCTGCCCGCTCCCTGGCCGTCCTGACCCGGGCCCGCACCTGCGCCGTGGACTCGGGTTCGTCGACGCCTGCCGTCACGATGGCCGTGCTCGGGCGCATCCGGACCCGGAGATCGACCCGGTCCAACAACGGACCGGACAGCCGACCGAAGTAGCGCCGCCGCTCGCTCGGTGAGCAGGCACAGTCGATCTCCCTCGGCGGCGCACACGGGCACGGGTTGGTGGCCAGCACCAACTGAAACCTGGCCGGGTACCGAACGATCCCGTCCCGTCTCGCATGGCGCACCTCGCCCTCCTCGACGACGGTCCGCAACGCATCCAGCCGATGGCCACCGAAATCGCAAGCCTCGTCGAGAAAGAGCACCCCGCGATGCGCTCTGCTGACCGCGCCGGGCCGAGCCGTGCCGCTGCCGCCGCCGACCAACGCGGCCACCGACGTCGTGTGGTGCGGCGCCACGAACGGTGGTGTGGCCACCAGTGGCGCCTCCGCCGACAGCACACCGGCCACCGAGTGCACTGCGGTGACCTCCAGCGATTCGTCCACCGTCAGCGTGGGCAGCAGGCCGGCCAACCGCTGCGCCAGCATCGTCTTGCCGGTGCCCGGCGACCCGGTGAGCAGCAGGTGGTGGCCACCGGCGGCCGCGACCTCCAGCGCCCATCTGGCCTCCGGCTGGCCGACCACGTCCTTCAGGTCGGCGACATCCGGCGTGGCGACCGGCGGTCCGCCGGACAGCCGGGACAAGGCGTCGTCCCGGCCACGGAGCCAGCCGAGCACGTCCGTCAGCGTCGTGGCACCGAGCACGTCGATACCGCTGACCAACGCGGCCTCGGCCAACGCGTCGGCCGACACCACGGCGGTCCGCAAGCCGGCTCGCCGGGCCGCCAGCAGCGACGGCAGGACACCGCGTACCGAACGCAGCCGTCCGTCCAGTGCCAACTCGCCGAGCAACACCGTGCCGGCCAACCGATCCGGTGGCACGGTGCCGGCCGCGACCAGCACGGCGCACGCCAACGCGATGTCGTAGCCGGACCCGCCCTTGGGCAGCGCGGCGGGCGACAGGGCCAGCGAGATCTGCCGGCTCGGCCACTCCTCACCGCTGTTGCGCACGGCGGCACGAACCCGGTCCTTGGCTTCACGCAGCGCCGGATCGGGCAGGCCGAGCAACCGGATGCCAGGCACACCAACGGAAATGTCCGCCTCGATCTCAACTGGGACACCGTCCACGCCGAACAACGCGACGGACCACGTGGTCGCGAGCGCCATCAGCACACACCTCGCAGATGCCGGATGCGGGGCGTGCCGTCGGCGGGCCAGAGCACCGTCACGATGTCGAACCGGATACCGCACCAACCGACGCGGTAGCGACGCAGCCACGCCTGCGCGGCATGTCTCAGGCGACGCATCTTGGCAGGCGTGACGAACTCGGCCGGGTCGCCGTACTCGTCGGTGGACCGGGTCTTCACCTCGCACACCACCAGCGTGGTGCCGTCCGTCGCGACGATGTCCAGCTCGCCCTCGCGACATCGCCAGTTTCTGGACAGCACGACGAGGCCGCGCTCGGTGAGATAGTCGGCTGCCAGGTTCTCGCCCCGGCGGCCGAGGTCGTGGCCCGGGTGGACATCAGTGGTGGTCATGGCCACGACGATGCCGAAAAATCGATCAGCCCGTGCGACTCATGCCCTCACCTGTGGACAACTCAGGTGCATGTGGACAACTCAGGTGCCAAATGGCCCGGACTCGGGCAGCCGGAGGTCCGGCTTGTCCAGTTCCTCCACGTTGATGTCCTTGAACGTGATCACCCGGACGTTCTTCACGAACCGCGCCGGACGGTACATGTCCCACACCCACGCGTCCGACATCCGCAGTTCGAAGTACACCTCGCCGTCCGCGTTGCGCACCTGCACGTCGACGGAATTGGCCAGGTAGAAACGCCGCTCCGTCTCCACCACGTACGCGAACTGGCTGACGATGTCGCGGTACTCCCGGTAGAGCTGCAGCTCCATCTCGGTCTCGTACTTTTCGAGATCCTCTGCGCTCATCGGATCCGCGTTCCTCCTCGTGGCACTGGCGTCGAATTCGCCTCGTCTGCGGTTGGTCTTCCATTCTGGACCACACCGATGGGCAACCCGCCGCGCGCCACCCTCCTCGGCCGGGGCATTCCGTGTCGAACCGCGGCCGAGACCACGTTCACGTAGGACCAGCGATGCTCGATGCACGGTCCGTGCAGGTCCAGGGCCGCCGTGTGCTCCGGTGTGCAGTAGCCCTTGTGCACGTCGAATCCGTACTTCGGGTACCGCTCGTGCAGCTCGACCATGATCCGGTCACGTGTCACCTTGGCCAGCACCGACGCGGCCGCGACGCACGCCGCTGCCTGGTCGCCCTTGATCACCGGCATGCTCGGCACCGTCAGCCCCGGCACCCGGAACCCGTCCACCAGCACATATCCAGGATGGGTGGTGAGCTGGGCGATCGCCCTGCGCATGCCTTCGATGTTGACCACGTGGATACCGAATCCGTCCACCTCGGCAGGCGGGATCACCACCACCGCGTAGTCGACGGCCCGCGTCAGCACCAGGTCGTACATCCGGTCCCTGGCCTTCTCGGTGAGCAGCTTCGAGTCGGTCAGACCGTCCAGCTTGCGCGCGTCCCCCGGCCGCAGCACACACGACGCCACCACCAGCGGGCCCGCGCACGCACCCCGGCCTGCTTCGTCGACACCGGCCACCGGGCCGAGTCCACGGCGGTCCAGGGCGCCCTGCAGCGCCCAGTTGCCCGTGTCACCACGCACGATCGCACGTTGGGGGCGAGGCGACTCGTCCGTCCACCGCGCCCGGGTCCGACCGGCCACCAACTACCGCCGTTCCCCGCCCTGCTTGGGGCGCAACAGCCGCTGCCTGGTCCGCTTGCCCAGCCACAGGGTCGGGAACGCGGCGAGCGTGCCGACACCCAGCGGTGGCAGGGTGGCGGGCCAGTTGGGCGCACCGAGCGACTCCGACAGCGTCTGTGGGTCGGTCTCGCCGATCCCCCGCCAGCGGCCCGGCGGCCAGATGATCGTGCGGGCGATGCCGATCACGTCACCGGAGGGCACCACGCCCTTGAGGCCACCGCCGGCCTGGAATCGGGAGTCGAACGAGTTGTTCCGGTTGTCGCCCATCACCCACAGGTCGCCCTTGGGGATGGTCACCGGCGGGAACGACTCCTGGGTGGGCGACAGGCCCGGCATCCAGTAGATGTACGGCTCGTTCAGCGGTTTGCCGTCCACCAGCACCCGGTTCTGCTTGTCGCAGCAGGAAACCGTCTGTCCGCCGACCGCGATGACGCGCTTCACCAGGTCGTACTCCGGCGGCGCACCGATACCGATGGACGAGCCGAACTGACGCAGCCAGCGCACCACGACGTTGCTGGACTCCTGGACGTTGAACTCGCTCTCCGCCCAGCCGGGCGGGCCCTTGAACACGATCACGTCGCCCGGCCCGGGGTCGGTGAAGTCGTAGGTGAGCTTGTCCACCAGGATCCGGTCGCCCGTGCAGCCGGGACAGCCGTTCAGGGTCTGCTCCATCGAGCCGGACGGGATCACGTAGACCCGCGCCACGAACGTCTGGATCAGGAACGTGAGCAGCAGCGCGATGCCGATCAGGATCGGCAGCTCTTTCCAGAACGAACTCTTCTTCCGGGGCTTCGGCGCGGGCCGAGCGGCCTTGTCGGACTCCGGCGGATCGGTCGGACCGTCGCCAGCAGCCTGGCCCGGCTCGCTCGGCACGTCGTCGGCGGCGCTCACCGGCTCCGAGATTTGTTGCTCGTGGGGCGACTGCGCACCCATGACATCCGCACGCTCGTCTTCCGACGCGGTCATCGCCGTCCTCGTCTGATAGCCGGGTGGCTGGACGCCCTCCCCCGGCCGGTGCCGAGGCCCCCGGCCAGGTTACGGGAGAGCAGGGTTAGCCGGCTGTCAGGAGGCGGTCGGGGCGTCCCGCTTCTCCTTGATCTTCGCGGCCTTGCCACGCAGCTCACGCAGGTAGTAGAGCTTCGCCCTGCGCACGTCGCCTCGGCTGACCCGCTCGATCTTGGCGATGTTCGGCGAGTGCACCGGGAAGGTGCGCTCCACGCCGACACCGAAGGAGATCTTCCGTACCGTGAAGGTCTCGCGAACGCCTGCGCCCTGGCGACGGATGGCGACGCCCTGGAACACCTGGACGCGCTCACGCGAGCCCTCGATGACCCGGACGTGAACCTTCAACGTGTCGCCCGGCCGGAATTCCGGGATGTCAGAACGCAGCGATTCGGCGTCCAGAGCGTCCAGGGTGTTCATCGTTGGTCCGTCCGTCCTTCGACTGTGTTTCGGCGTACTCCCGCAGGCCGTTGACCACCGCAGCACGCGGCTCAGCACTGACCAACCGGGGGATGGTTCGTGGCGCGCGCCGGAGGCATGCCCGGCGACAGCAACCAATTCAGTGTGCCAGACGCGACCACGGAAGCGGAAATCGCCCCCGGGTCAGGCGTCTATTCAGCGGTGGGCAACCTGTCCAGCACTGCCCTGTCGTGCCGGTCCAACGCCGTGTCCGGCAGCTGTTCCAGCAGGTCCGGGCGTCGGTGATAGGTGCGTTCCAGCGCCTGGTCCCGCCGCCAGCGAGCGATCGCCGCATGGTTGCCCGACCGCAGCACGTCCGGCACCGCCAGCTCCCGCCACACCTCCGGCCGCGTGTAACTGGGGCCTTCCAGCAGGCCGTCGGAGAACGAGTCCTGCTCGGCCGACTGCGGGTTGCCGAGCACGCCGGGCAGCAGCCGGGCGACCGCCTCGACCATGACCAGCACCGCGACCTCGCCGCCGACCAGCACGTAGTCGCCGATGGACACCTCGTCCACCCGCAGCCGCCGGGCCGCATCGGTCATCACCCGCTGGTCGATGCCCTCGTACCGGCCACACGCGAACATCAGCCTCGGCTCGGCCGCGTACTCCCTGGCCACGGCCTGGGTGAACGGCCGACCGGCCGGCGTGGGCACCACCAGCAGCGCGTCGTCCGGGCACACCGCGTCCAGCGCGTCGCCCCACACCTGCGGCTTCATCACCATGCCGGGGCCACCGCCGTACGGGCTGTCGTCCACGGCCTTGTGCACGTCGTGCGTCCAGTCCCGCAGGTCGTGCAGCGCCACGCTGATCAGCCCACGGTCAATGGCCTTGCCCAGCAGCGCGGACCGCAGCGGGGCGAGGTACTCGGGGAAGATCGTGACGACGTCGACGTACACCGGTCACTCGGCTTCGTCGAGCAGGCCGGGCGGTGGGTCGAGCAGGATCCAGCCGCCGGGCACGTCCACCTCCGGCACGATCTGCCGGACGAACGGCACCAACGTCTCACCGCCGCCGTCCCGGTCCACCACCAGCAGTTCGCCACCCGCGCCGTGCAGCACTTCGCGCACGGTGCCGACGGCAGTACCCGCCATGGTGACCACGGCGAGACCCTCCAGCTGGTGGTCGTAGAACTCGTCCGGGTCCTCGATGTCGGGCAGCGCGACCGGGTCGGCGGTCAGCACGGCGCCACGCAGTGCCTCGGCGGCGTCCCGGCCCTCGACGCCCTCGAAGCACACCAACAGCCGCCCGGTGTGCGGCCGGGCGGCTGTGACGGTGAGCGAACGGGCCACGGACCCGTCGCGAGATGTGACGAACAACACTGAGCCCACGGCGAAGCGCAGCTCCGCCGAGTCGGTGCTCACAGTGATCACCAACTCGCCCCGGATGCCGTGCGGCTTGACGATCCGCCCGACCATCCGCAGATCTGTGTCTGCCATCGTGGTCAGCGGTCGGTGTCCACCACGTCCACCCGCACGCCGCGACCACCGATGCCGGTCATCACGGTGCGCAGTGCGGTCGCGGTCCGGCCGCCCCGGCCGATCACCTTGCCGAGGTCCTCCGGGTTGACGTGCACCTCAAGGGTGCGGCCGCGCCGGGTGGTCAGCAGGTTGACCCGGACGTCGTCCGGGTGGTCCACGATGCCGCGGACGAGGTGTTCCAGCGCGTCAGCCAAGACGCTCACTGTGCGTCCGCTGCAGGAGCTGCGGACTCCTCGGGCTTGGCCTCGGCCGCGTCGGCCTTCTTGCCGCCGCGCCGCTTGGGCGTGGTGGCCTCGACGGTCGGCTCGTCGCCCGCAGCGGCCAGGGCCGCGTTGAACAGGTCCTGCTTGTTCGGCTTCGGCTCGGCGACCTTCAGGGTGCCCTCGGCACCGGGCAGGCCCTTGAACTTCTGCCAGTCACCGGTGATCTCCAGCAGGTGCTGCACCGGGTCGGTGGGCTGGGCACCCACGCCCAGCCAGTACTGCGCACGCTCGGAGTCGATCTCGATGAGGCTCGGCTCCTGCCTCGGGTGGTACTTGCCGATCGTCTCGATGGCGCGGCCAGACCGACGGGTCCGCGAGTCGGAGATGACGACGCGGTAGTGCGGCTGGCGAATCTTGCCGAGGCGCTGCAGCTTGATCTTGACGGCCACGGGTCGTGGTACTCCTCAAACAGTCGTGTACGCGAGATTCAGGCGCCCGTCAGCCGAGTGGGGCCGGCGACGAGATCCTGGAGTTCAGGGTGCCGCGACTGGTGAGAGGGGCCGGCCGCAGCGGACAGTCGCCCATTGTGCCAGATGCCGCGAGCCCTGCTCACACGCCTACGCGAACGGCGTGATCGGCACACCGGCCGCGGCCAGCGCCGCACGGACCTCGGTGGCGTGCTGGACGGCACCCGGGGTGTCCCCGTGCAGACACAGCGACCGGGCCGAACTACGCAGCACCGAGCCGTCCACCGCGACGATCTCGCCGTGCTCGGCCAGCCGCAGCGCCCTGGCGACGACGTCCTTGGTGTCGGTCAGCAGGGCATTGGGCTCCGACCGCGGCACCAGCGTGCCCTCCGGCGTGTAACCGCGGTCGGCGAACGCCTCCAGCACACACGGCAGCCCGGCCGCCTCGGCCTCGGCGAGCAGCTTCGACCCGGGCAGCCCGAGAACCGGCAGCGTGCCGCCGTACGCCCGCACGCCCGCCACGATGGCGCGTGCCTGGGCCTCGTGGTGCACCGCGGTGTTGTAGAGCGCGCCGTGCGGCTTCACGTAGGCGACCCGCGTGCCGGCCGCGCGGGCGAACGCGTCCAGCGCGCCGATCTGGTACAGCACGTCGTCGGCCAGTTCGGCCGGTGCCACGTCGATGAACCTGCGGCCGAACCCGGCCAGGTCGCGATAGGACACCTGCGCGCCGATCACCACACCGCGCTCCGCGGCCACCGCACACACCCTGCGCATCGTCACCGGGTCGCCCGCGTGGAAGCCGCATGCCACGTTCGCGCTGGTCACGACGCCGAGCAAGGCCTCGTCGTCACCGAGCCGCCAGGCGCCGAAACCCTCGCCGAGGTCACTGTTCAGGTCCAGTTCGATCAATTCGCCATCACTCCAAAGGCGACCAGCAGCATCGCCAACGCGGGCAGGAAGTTGTTCATCTGGTGAGCGATGATGCTCGCCGGCAGTCGACCGGTGAACAACCGGGCCAGGCCGATCGGAACCGCGATCACCAACAACAGTGTCGTGCGGATCGGCTCCAGGTGGCTGGCCGCGAAGATCGCCGTGCTCAACCCGAAGGCCGCCCACCGGCCCCAGTCCTGGCGCTGGATCGCACCCCACAGCAGGCCACGGAAGATGATCTCCTCACAGACCGGCCCGATCAGCCACACGTAGAGGAACATCACGATCGCCGCGGTCACCGGCAGCCGGCCGCCGTCCAGCACGGTGTTGATGGCCGAGCTGGCGTCGTTCGCGCCGACGATCCTGGTCCACACCACGGCGGCCACGATGGTCAGCACGATCCCGGCGGCACCGAACTTCAGGCCGACCTTGATGTCCGCCCACCGGAACGTCAGGCGCAGGTCGAGAACCGGACCGTTGCCACGCAGCACGGTCACCAGCACGGCGACGGCCGCGGCCAGCGCGGTCGGCACGATCGTGCCGACCATCTCGTCGGCGACAGTGATCTGGCCGCCCTTCGGATGCGGGTCCAGGATCGCGGCCAGGAACACCGCGGACAGCAGGAGCACCGCCTCCACCAGCAGAAACGCGCCGAAACCCCACCGATGTGCCGGGGCGTCGTCATCCGGGTGGTCGGTGACCGGCGCCAGCTCCGGCGGAGTGACGGTCGCCCCCGGCGACTCGTCCGGCTGTTGCAGCGGTGTCACAGGCGCCTCCGGGGTCAGCCCACGTTCCGTATGCCGGTCACGGTTTACTGGCCACCCAGAGCACCACGGCCGGCACGACGTTGTTGGTGGCGTGCGCGATCATGCTGGCCCCGATCCGGCCGGTGCGCATCCTGGCCGTACCCAGAGCGAGACCTTGGCAGAACAGTGCCAGCGTAAGGGTCGGCTCCTGATGCAGGAATGCGAAAACAAGGGCAGTAAGGGGAAGAATCATCAGCCGGGGCACCCGATAGTGCTCCAGCGCACCCCACAATGCGCCGCGTAGCAGCATTTCCTCGGTCAGCGGCGCGACGAACACCACGAACAGCAGCGCCACGGCGAGCCATACGGACCGACCACCGGACAGCTCACCCAGCTCCTGGGCCGCGTTCGCCGGGTGCTGGTCGCGGAAGACGAACGTCTCCAGCACGTAGTTGACGACCAGCCCCACAGCCAGCGCGATGACCCCGCAGGCGAACCCGGTGGACAGGTCCTCGCGGGTGAAGCGGATGCCGAAGTCGACACGGGGACCGAGGCCACGCCACCAGGACAGCACGGCAGGCCCGAGACCGAGGAACAGGTTGGGCAGCAGGGCGAGGAACACGACCGGGCCACGGAGGCTGGACGACACCGTGTCCGGCGCGACGGCCACGGTGGCGACCGCACCGGTGATCACCAGCGACACCAGGTAGAAGCCGCCGAAACCGGCGAAGAACGCGATGAAGCCCCACGACAGGCCGGGTGGTGGGCCGATCGGCGCGGCTGTTTCTCCGGGCTCGGTCGCGGGCTCGGCGGGCTGGGGTTGCTCCGGCGTGCCTATCGAACTATCCTGCCGCGCAACAGGATCCGGCTCGGCGTGTGCAGTGCGGTGAGGTCGCTGCGGGGATCGGTCGAGTAGCCGACCACGTCCGCCGGTGCGCCCTCGGTCAACGACTGCCAACCCAGCCAGGCCCTGGCCTGCCAGGACGCTGCGCCGATCGCCGCTGCCGGCGCCAGCCCGACCCCGGCCAGTGCGATCACCTCGGCCGCGATCCGGCCGTGCTCGACACCGCCACCCGCGTCGGTGCCCGCGTAGACCGGCACGCCCGCTTCGATCGCGGCACCGACGGTCGCCGCCGACCGCGCGTGCAGAGCCCGCATGTGCTTGGCGTACACCGGGTATTTCGTGGCGGAGTCGGCGATGCCGGGGAAGTTCTCGGTGTTGATCAGGGTCGGCACGAGTGCCGTGCCACGCCTGGCCATCTCGTCGATCACGTCGGTGGACAGGCCGGTGCCGTGCTCGATGCAGTCGATGCCGGCGTTCACCAGACCGGGCAGCGCGTCCTCGCCGAACACGTGTGCCGTGACCCGGGCGCCCGCCTGGTGGGCCGCGTCGATCGCCGCCGCCAGCACGTCGTCCGACCACAGCGGGGCGAGGTCGCCTGCCGACCTGTCGATCCAGTCACCGACCAGCTTGACCCAGCCGTCGCCGTACTCGGCCTGTTCGACGACGGCCGCGGTCAGCAGCGACGGGTCCTCGATGTCGATGCCCACGTACGGCAGGTAGCGCTTGGGCCGGGCCAGGTGGCGCCCGGCGCGCACGATCCTGGGCAGGTCCAACCGCTCCTGCAACGGCCGGGTGTCGATCGGTGAACCGCAGTCCCGGATCAGCAGGGTGCCTGCGTCCCGGTCGGTTTCGGCCTGGCCTGCCGCTTCGGCCAGCTCGACCGGGCCGTCGGGGCCGATGCCGATGTGGCAGTGCGCGTCGACCAGGCCGGGCACCAGGAAACCGCCGTCGAAGACGGTCTCCGCGTTGGGCACCGGCGAGGTGCGCACCCGGCCGTTGACCACCCACAGGTCGCGCGGCTCGTCGTCGGGCAGGACGACACCGCGCAGGTGCAGGGCGGTCATTTCTTCTTGTTGTTGCCGAACTTCAGCTTCGAGGGATCGAAGCCGGCCGGCAGCTGGTCCAGCCCGGCGAGCCCGGGCGGCAACTCGTTGAGCCCGGGCGGCATCGCGGACAGGTCCGGGAACCCGGCCGGCAGGCCACCGCGGACCTTGGCCGGCGTGGGGCCGCGACCCTTGCCCTTCTTGCCCTTCTTACCCTTGCGCGTGGCCGAGCGACCGCCGCCGCGACCGGGCAGGCCGAACTGGCCCGCCATCTGCTGCATCATCTTGCGGGCGTCGAAGAACCGGTTGACGAGATCGTTGATCTCCCGGATCTCGACACCGGAACCCTTGGCGATCCGCAGCCTGCGGGAGCCGTTGATGATCTTGGGATCGGCGCGCTCGGCCGGGGTCATGCCCCGGATGATGGCCTGCACCCGGTCCAGACTCTTCTCGTCGAACTGGTCCAGCTGGTCCTTGAGCTGGCCGGCGCCGGGCAGCATGCCCAGGATGTTCGCGATCGGCCCCATCTTGCGGACCGCGAGCATCTGCTGCAGGAAGTCCTCCAGCGTGAGGTCGCCGGAACCGATCTTGGCCGCCGTGGCCTCGGCCTGCTTGGCGTCCATCGCCTGCTCGGCCGCTTCGATCAGGGTGAGCACATCGCCCATACCGAGAATCCGGCCGGCCATCCGGTCGGGGTGGAAGACGTCGAAGTCCTCCAGCTTCTCCCCGTTGGAGGCGAACATGATCGGCTGGCCGGTGATCTCCCGGACGGACAGCGCGGCGCCACCTCGGGCGTCGCCGTCCAGCTTGGTGAGCACGACACCGGTGAAGCCGACGCCCTCCTGGAACGCCTGGGCGGTGGTCACGGCGTCCTGGCCGATCATGGCGTCGACGACGAACAGGACCTCGTCGGGCTGGACGGCGTCGCGGATGTCGGCTGCCTGGCGCATCAACACCTCGTCGATGCCCAGCCGGCCCGCCGTGTCCACGATCACGATGTCGTGTTGCGCCCTGCGGGCCTCGTCCATGGCACGCCGGGACACGTCGACCGGGTCGCCCACACCGTTGCCCGGCTCGGGCGCGAACACCGGCACTCCGGCGCGCTCGCCGACGACCTGCAACTGGGTCACGGCGTTGGGCCGCTGGAGGTCGGCGGCCACCAGGATCGGCGTGTGGCCCTGGCCACGCAGCCACTTGGCCAGCTTGCCGGCCAGTGTGGTCTTGCCGGCGCCCTGCAGACCGGCCAGCAGGATCACGGTCGGCGGGTTCTTGGCCAGGTTCAGCCGACGGGTCTCACCACCGAGAATGGTGACGAGCTCCTCGTTGACGATCTTGACGACCTGCTGGGCGGGGTTGAGCGCCTGGGACACCTCGGCGCCCTTGGCCCGCTCCTTGATGCCGGCGATGAACGTACGCACGACGGGCAGCGCGACGTCGGCCTCAAGCAGGGCGATGCGAATCTCGCGCGCGGTGGCGTCGATGTCCGCCTCGGTCAGCCTGCCCTTGCCGCGCAGGTTCTGCAGAACGGACGTGAGCCGGTCGGAAAGGGTGTCGAACACGGGGGTGGACTCCAGCGGGTCGGGTCGGTGATCCGATTACCAGGTTAGTCGCTGCACACCCTCGGTGGGGCCGGACGCCACCGGCGGGATGCCTGTCCCCCTGGCATAGGCATCCCGCCGGCTGGTCGTGGCCGGCACCACCCCAGCGCCGACCTGGACCGATGTGCGCCCAGATCCCCACGATTGCCGTCCGGGGGCGGCCTACCCCTCGTTCAGGCCGCCCCGGACAGCTCACGCCGCGACAAGGGACCCCCTCACCGTGAAACCGTTGCCCGACCCCCAGACGGGCGCCCCAACCGGCTTCGCCGTGATTTCCCTCTTTCGTGTCGCAAGGCAAATCCTGCCGCCCGGGCGGGTGCCCGGGCAGCGTGAACGCCCCTGGTGGGAACTGCGTAGTGCTACGGAAATCGGGTGGTGCTTACCGGGGGAACTCACAGTGGTGACGACGGCCACGCGCGTCCATGACGCGATGCGCCGAGAAAGTTGAAAGAACTTCAGCCGGCCGCCGCGAGCACCGAGGACTCGATGCGTCCGCGCAGGTCAACCGGCACGCCGGGCAGGTCGCCAGCGGTCAGGCAGAACGAGGCGACGACCGTCGCGCCCGGGGTGGCCAGCCGTGCCCAGCGGACATCGGCCTGACTGGCCTCCAGGGCCGAGGCCACCCGGTGCAGCAGCCCGATCCGGTCGCTGGCCCGTAGTTCCAGCACCACGGCCCCGGTGGCCTCGTCGTCGAACCACAGCGCCCTGGGCCGGGCGGGCTCGCCCAGCGAACCGGCGTAGTCCCGCTCCTTGGCGGCCAGCTTGGCGGCCAGCGGCAGCGAGCCGTCCACGGCCCTGACCAGCTGTTCGCGCAGCAGGGCCGGGTCGGGCAGGGCGCCGAACCGGGGCGACACCCGGAACACGTCGACGGCGACCCCGCCGTGGCTGCCCATGGTGGCCGCGTGCACGTCCAGCGAGTTCAGCGCGAGCACACCGGCCGCCCTGGCCAGCAGGCCGGCCCGGTCGGCGGCGGCCATCGTGATGGTGGCGGCCTGGGCCGCCCCGGCGACCAGCACACCCGGTCTACCGGACCTGGCTACCGAAACGGCCAGGGCCAGCTGGTCGTCGGCCAGCGGCTCCGGCGCGTGCGGCGGCTCACCGGCCAGCACCGCACGGCACGACTCGACCAGCTCGGCCACCAACGACGCCCGCCACGGCGTCCACACGCCGGGTCCGGTGGCCTTGCTGTCCGACTCGGTCAGGGCGTACAGCAGGTCCAGCAGCACCCGCTCGCCGTTCAGCGTCTCGGCGACCCGTAACACGGTGGCCGGGTCGTGCACGTCCCGCCGGGTGGCGGTGTGCGGCAGCAGCAGATGGTGGCGGACCAGGGCGGACAGCGTGGCCACGTCCTCGTCGGGCAGGCCGAGCCGTGCGCCGATCTGCGCGGCCAGCGCGGCACCGACGACGGAGTGGTCGGTGCCCCTGCCCTTGCCGATGTCGTGCAGCAACGCTCCCAGCAGCAACAGATCCGGCCGGTCCACCGCGGTGGCCAGCGCCGCGGCCTGCACCGTGGTCTGCACGAGATGCCGGTCCACGGTCCACAGGTGGATGGAGTCGCGTGGCGGCAGGTCGCGCACCGCGCCCCACTCCGGGAACAGCCTGCCCCACAGGCCGGTCCGGTCGAACGCCTCCACGACGTCGACCAGGCCGGGCCCGGCGGCCAACAGGCTGAACAGGGCGTCCAGCGCCGGTCGTGGCCACGGTTTGCGCAGCTCAGGGGCCCGCTCGGCCAGCCGGGCCATGGTGCCGGCGGCCACCGGGGCGTTCGCCCGTGCTGCGGCAGCGGCCAGCCGGAGCAGCAGCGCGGGATCACGGGCCGGATCGGCGTCCCTGGCCAGCGCGACCTCGGTGCCGTGCAGCACGACACCCTCGGCCAACGGCGTGCGTACCGGTCCCCTGCGCAGGCCGAGTGCCCGCCGCGGCGCGTTGGCCCGGACGGTCCGGATCGCCACGTCCAGTGCGTAGGTGATGGACCGGCCGGCCGACGACAGCGCACCGGCCAGCTCGAACCGGTCGGTCATCCCCAGCGACACGGCCACCTCGTCGCCGTCCTGGGCACGCACGACATCCCGTGGTCGGCCGACCACCCGGCGCAGCTCGGTCCGCACGTCCAGCAGCAGCGCTCGCGCCTCGGTCACGTCCGGACCGGGTCGGTCGACCAGTTGCGCTGCGGCCAGCGCGTCCAGCAGCTGCACGTCCCGCAGGCCGCCCCGGCCGTGCTTGATGTCCGGTTCGGCGCGCTGCGCCACCTCGCCACCTCGGGCCCACCGCTCCTCGGCCGCGGTCGCCAGCTCGCCGATCCGGCCGCGCGCGGCTACCCGCCACGCCTGTCGCGCCGAACTGGCCAGCCGTTGCGCCACCTCGGCGTCGCCAGCGATCAGGCGCACCTCCAGCAGCCCGAGCGCGACCCGCAGGTCGTCGGCAGCCACCCGCAGCGACTCGCGGACCGTGCGGACCGAGTGGTCCAGCCCGATGCCCGCGTTCCACAGCGGGTACCAGAGCCGTTCGGCCATGTCGCCGACACCGTCCGTGCCCTCGTGGGCCAGCACGAGGTCCAGATCGGAGTACGGCACCAGCTCGCGGCGGCCGAGTGCGCCGACGGCGACCAGCGCCGAGCCACCGGAACCGGTCAGACCGGCGCGGGCGGCGTGCCCGGCCAGCCAGAAGTCGTGCAGGTCGACCAGCGCCTCGCGCAGGTCGGCGCCAACCAGTCGGCGTCGACCTCCGCGAGGGCTGATCAGCAGGTCACGCGCCCCCAACAGGTCCTCGGCGGACTGTCCGGGCGGTTGCTCCCGCGCTGTCACAGCGCGTCGACACCCCGCTCGCCGGTGCGCACCCGCACCACGATGTCGACCGGGGTGACCCACACCTTGCCGTCGCCGATCCGGCCGGTCCTGGCCGCTTTCACGACGGCCTCCACGGCCCGCTCGGCCACGTCGTCCTCGACCAGCACCTCGACCTTCAGCTTGGCCACGAAGTCCACCTGGTACTCCGCGCCCCGGTAGACCTCGGTGTGGCCCTTCTGCCGGCCGTAGCCCCGGACCTCACTCACCGTCATGCCGAGCAGCCCGAGCTGTTCCAGGGCAGCCTTCACGTCGTCCAACGTGAACGGCTTGACGATCGCGGTGAGCAGCCTCATGACGCGCTTCCCTCCTTCACTGCCGCGGGAGCCGCGGGCGCGACTGGTGCTGTCGGCTTTGTCGGCGCCGGTTGCGTCGCGCGGTCCAGCACACTCTGGCCTGCCGACGACGCGGTGAACTCGTAGGCGGTCTCCGCGTGTTCCGCCTCGTCGACACCGGCGATCTCGGCCTCCGCGCTGACCCGGAAGCCCATCGTCTTGTTGATGATCCAGCCGATGACGAGTGCGCCGACGAAGGAGTAGCCGAGCACGGCGCCCGCCGCCGCGGCCTGCTTCCACAGCTGGGACCAGCCGCCACCGTGGAACAACCCGTTGCCGCCGGCCGAGTTCACGCCGGACGTGGCGAAGAAGCCGATCAGCAGGGTGCCCACGATGCCGCCGACGAGGTGCACGCCGACCACGTCGAGCGAGTCGTCGAAGCCGAGCCGGAACTTGAGGCCGGTGGCCAGCGCACAGACCACACCGGCCACGATGCCGATCACCAGGGCGCCCATCGGATCGACGTAGCCACACGCGGGTGTGATGGCCACCAGGCCCGCGATGGCACCGGACGCGGCGCCGAGTGTTGTCGGCTTCCCGTCCCGGAACTGTTCCACCACGATCCAGCCGAGCAGCGCGGCCGCCGTGGCGACGGTGGTCGTGGTGAACGCGACCGAGGCCAGGTCACCGGCGGCCAGCGCGGAACCGGCGTTGAAGCCGTACCAGCCGAACCACAGCAGCGAAGCGCCCAGCAGCACGTGCGGGACGTTGTGCGGGCGGGAGACCTTCTTCGGCCAGCCCTTGCGCCTGCCCAGCACGATCGCCAGCGCCAGTCCGGCGGCACCGGCGTTGATGTGGACCGCCGTACCGCCAGCGAAGTCGAATGCCTTGAGCTGGTTGGCGATCCAGCCACCGACCGAATGGGGGCCGGTGAAACCGCTGAAGTCGAACACCCAGTGGGCGACCGGGAAGTAGATGACCGTCACCCAGACGGCGACGAACAGCACCCACGACCAGAACTTCGTCCGGTCGGCGATCGCACCGGAGATCAGCGCGGGGGTGATCACCGCGAACATCAGCTGGAACATCACGAAGGCCAGCGTCGGAATCGCGTCACCCTTGGGTCCGGCCAGCGTGCCGACGGTGTTGCCGAGGAAGGCGTTGTGCAGGCCGGCGACGAATCCGTTGCCGCCCTCGCTGCCGAACGAGAGGCTGTATCCGTACAGCAGCCACAGCACGCCCACCACACCCAGCGTGATGAAGTTCATCATGAGCATGTTCAGCACGCTCTTGGAACTCACCATGCCGCCGTAGAAGAAGGCGAGCCCGGGGGTCATCAGCATGACCAGCGCGGCGCTGGCCAGCACCCAGGCGGTATCTCCAGGGTTCACTTCGTCCTCCTGTCCAGACCGGGTTGGCGGCAAGCATCGGGAGGAGCTGTTTCACTCGGACGCGTCAAAGGTTTCCGGGGGGTGAACTGTGCGCCGACTCGTGTTACGAGCACGTTTCAGTGACCGGTCCACCACGTTGCGCGACCGAATTGATGTCGGAACGTCCGATCAGTGAGGATTATCGGCGTGACCACGACCGACGGCAGGACAAGGCGAACCGGGCCCCCGGATCGAGTGAGGGAGGCCCTGACGTGCCCGGTGTGCGGGCTCGGCCTTGCGCACTCGGGAGGCTCGCTGCGCTGCCCGACCGGGCACACCTTCGACATCGCCCGACAGGGCTACGTGAACCTGCTCGCCGGCACCGGCGCGGCCAGGGCGGGCACGGCCGACACGACGGAGATGGTCGCCGACCGGCTGGCGTTCCTGGGTGCCGGCCACTACGCGCCGCTGGCCGACGTGGTCGCCGAGCAGGTGGCCGCGTTGGGCTGCCCGGACGGGCTGGTGGCCGACGCCGGCGCGGGCACCGGGTACTACCTGGCCGCGCTGCTGGACCGGTTGCCCGATGCCGTCGGGCTCGCACTGGACGTGTCGCCCGCCGCGTTGCGCAGGGCAGCGCGTGGGCACGACCGGGCGGGTGCGGCGGTGTGGGACGTGTGGCGGCCGTGGCCGGTACGCGACGGTGCCGTGGCTGTGCTGTTGAACGTGTTCGCGCCGCGCAACGGGCTGGAGTTCCTGCGGGTGCTGCGGTCGGACGGGCTGCTGGTGGTGGTCACGCCGGGCGAGGGCCACCTGGCCGAGCTGGGCCGGGACAGCGGGCTGCTGGGCATCGATCCGCGCAAGGCGGAGCGCCTGGCCGACACACTGGCCGGGTTCGAGCCGGTGGCCACGAAGGACCTGCGCTACCCGATGACGCTCACCGCGCAGGACGTGCGGCGAGTGGTCGGGATGGGTCCGGCCGGCCACCACGACCGGCCGGAGCACCCCGAGTTCGCGCCGCCGCGTCAGGTCACGGCGTCGTTTTCGGTGTCCGCTTACCGGCCGACACGGCGATGAGCAGACCGCCGAGCAGTCCGAGGTTCTTCATGAAGTGGGTCTGCTGAGCCGCCCTGGTGGCCGGGTCCTCGTGCTCCCAGTACGCGTGCGCCGCCATCGTCGTCGGCACCAGGTCGGCGGCCAGGATCAGCGCGGACAACCGGGGGAACCGGCCGAGCGCGAGACCGAGACCGGCCGCGAGCTTGACGATGGCGGACAGCCGGACCAGCGTCGCCGGGTCCGTGGGCACCTCGTCGGGCAGCGAGTCACCGAACTTCGCCACGGTGGACTGGATGAACGGCGTCGCCACCTTGATCCGGTTCTCCGGGTGCCGCAGGATGTCGACCCCGCTGGACACGAAGACGGCGGCGAGCAGTGGCCGCGCCAGCCTGTGCATGATCATGCGTCTCCCTAGTCGACCTGTGCCTCTGCCTGTTGGTGTTATCCCAGCAGGGCGTCCACAAACGCGCCCGGCTCGAACGGCGCGAGATCGTCCGCGCCCTCGCCGAGGCCGACGAGCTTGACCGGCACGCCGAGTTCGCGCTGCACCTGGAACACGATGCCGCCCTTGGCCGTGCCGTCCAGCTTCGTCAGCACGATGCCGGTCACGTCGACGATCTCGGCGAACACCCTGGCCTGGGTGAGGCCGTTCTGGCCGGTGGTGGCGTCCAGCACCAGCAGCACCTCGTCCACCTTGGCCTGCTTCTCCACCACCCGCTTGACCTTGCCCAACTCGTCCATCAGGCCGGTCTTGGTGTGCAGGCGGCCCGCCGTGTCGATGACCACGGTGTCCACCTCCGCCTCGATGCCGCGCTTGACCGAGTCGAACGCGACGGCGGCCGGGTCGGCTCCCTCCCGGCCACGCACGACCTCGGCACCGACCCGGTTCGCCCAGGTCTCCAGCTGGTCGGCGGCTGCCGCGCGGAAGGTGTCAGCCGCACCGAGCAGCACCTTGCGGCCGTCCGCGACCAGCACCCTGGCGAGTTTGCCGGTGGTCGTGGTCTTGCCGGTGCCGTTCACGCCGGCCACCAGCAGGACGGCGGGGCCGTTCTCGTGCGGCAGCGCCCGGACCGACCGGTCCATGTCGGGGTGCAGCGCGTCGACCAGCACCTCGCGCAGCAGCGCCCGGACCTGCTCCTGCGTCCGGACACCGCGGGACACCAGTTCGGAGCGCAGGCGGTCCACGATCTCGGTGGTGGTGGCAGCGCCGAGATCGGCCAGCAGCAGGCTGTCCTCGATGTCGGTCCAGGAGTCCTCGTCCAGGTTGCCGGCGCCGAGCAGCCCGAGCAGGCCGCTGCCCAGCGTCGACTGCGACCGGGCCAGCCTGCCGCGCAGCCGCTCCATCCGGCCGCTGACCGGCTCGATCTCGTCGGTGGCCGGGAGGGTCTGGGTCTGGGTTTGTGCTGGCTGTGCTGCCTGCGGTTGCGCCGGTAGTTCCTCGGTGACCGGTTCCTGTTGCACCGGCACGGGTTCGGTGACGGGGTCGACGGTCGGTGCTGTGTCGGTGGGCGCCGTGCCGTTGGTTGCCGGGCGCTGGCCGCCGGGGGCGAAGGCGATGCCGCCGCCGGTCTGGTAGCCGCCCTTGGCCTGATCGGTCGGCTGCTCCGTCTTCTCCGTCAGGCTGATCCGCCTGCTCCGACGCAGCAGCAGGCCGGCGCCGAGCACGATCAACAGGACGACGACAACAGCGACAACGATGACGATCACGGTCGTGGTGGACACCCGGCCATCCTTGCACGCGGATCGCTGTCGCCGCCCGATCGTAGGATGGCGCGGTGACGGGCGACGACCAAGCAGGCGACCAAGCACTGGACGTGTTGCGTCGCGTCTTCGGCTACGACTCGTTCCGCGGCCCGCAGCGTGAGGTCGTCGACCACGTGCTCGCGGGCGGCGACGCGTTGGTGCTGATGCCGACCGGTGGGGGCAAGTCGCTGTGTTACCAGATCCCGGCGCTGGTCCGCAGCGGTGTCGGTGTCGTGGTGTCGCCGCTGATCGCGCTGATGCAGGACCAGGTGGACGCGCTGCGGGCGCTCGGTGTGCGGGCCGGTTTCCTGAATTCCACACAGGATTTCGACGAGCAGCGGATGGTCGAGGCGGAGTTCGTCGCCGGTGAGCTGGACCTGCTCTACCTGGCACCGGAACGGCTGCGTGGCGAGTCGACCCTGCGGTTGCTGGACCGCGGCAAGATTTCGCTGTTCGCCATCGACGAGGCGCACTGTGTTGCCCAGTGGGGCCACGACTTCCGGCCGGACTACCTCGCGTTGTCCGCGCTGCACGAGCGGTGGCCGGACGTGCCGCGTATCGCGTTGACGGCGACGGCCACCGAGGCGACCCGGGTCGAGATCGCCAACCGGTTGAACCTGACCGAGGCGCGGCAGGTGGTGGCCAGTTTCGACCGGCCCAACATCCAGTACCGCATCGTGGCCAAGGACGAGCCGAAGCGGCAGCTGTTGAACCTGCTGCGCACCGAGCATGCCGGCGACTCGGGCATCGTGTACTGCCTGTCCAGGGCGTCGGTGGAGAAGACAGCCGAGTTCCTGACCGCCAACGGGATCACGGCGTTGCCCTATCACGCCGGGCTGGACGCGCGGACCCGTGCCAACCACCAGTCGCGCTTCCTGCGTGACGACGGGTTGGTCATGGTGGCCACGATCGCGTTCGGGATGGGCATCGACAAGCCGGACGTGCGGTTCGTCGCACACCTCGACCTGCCCAAGTCGGTGGAGGGCTACTACCAGGAAACCGGGCGGGCCGGCCGGGACGGGCTGCCGTCCACCGCGTGGCTGGCCTACGGGCTGCAGGACGTCGTGCAGCAGCGCAAGATGATCGACACGTCCGAGGGCGACGGTGCGCATCGACGCAAGCTGGCCGCGCACCTGGACGCGATGCTGGCGCTGTGCGAGACGCTGGACTGTCGCCGGGCGCGCCTGCTGGCGTACTTCGGCCAGACCGGCTCTCCGTGCGGAAACTGTGACACCTGCCTGACGCCGCCGGAGTCGTGGGACGGCACGGTGCCGGCCCAGAAACTGCTGTCCGCGGTGTTCCGGCTACGCAACGAGCGGCGTCAGTCGTTCGGCGCCGGGCATGTGATCGACATCTTGTTGGGCAAGAAGACGGCCAAGGTCATCCAGCACGACCATGACGCGCTCACTGTCTTCGGTGTCGGCTCGGACCTGCGGGACACCGAGTGGCGCAGTGTGGTGCGGCAGCTGTTGGCGCAGGGGCTGCTGGCGGTGGAGGGCGATCACGGCACGCTGGTGCTCACCGACGGCAGCGCCGAGGTGTTGGGTCGGCGGCGGGATGTGCCGATGCGCCGGGAGCTTTCGGCAGCGCCTGCTGCTCGGTCGACCCGCAAGGCGGCGACGGTGGTCGAGCTGTCGCCGGAGGCGGAACCGGTGTTCGAGCGGCTGCGGGCCTGGCGGGCGGCGACAGCGCGTGAGCAGGGCGTGCCGGCGTACGTGATCTTCCACGACGCGACGCTGCGCCAGATCGCCGGCAAGGCTCCGTCGACGTTGGCCGAACTGGGCACGGTGAGCGGTGTCGGCGAGAACAAACTGGCCAAGTACGGACAGCAGATTCTCGATACACTGTGAACGTGTCCATTCGGACGTAACGGGCTTTTCGGGTCGCTACTCCGTTCGGGTTGCGCTAGCTTTCCCGTGATCCAACGGAGACCAGGACGATATACGGCTGATATCTACCCCCCTTTCCCTGGTCAATGGCCCCTGAATTGTTACAGCACGGCGCGGTTTTCGCCCTGCCCGAAAGGAGCGTCGGTTGCGCCAGCACCGCGGTTTACACAGACCTCGGAGAAGGTTTCTCCGACTGTCCGTATTCGTCCCGACAGTTGCGGTCGCAGTGGCCGTCGCCGGGTTCGCCATCTTCTCCGGCACGGACGCGCCAGCAGCGGACGCGCCGCCGATGGCGACCGCGGCGGCCGATCCCAATCCCGACTGTTCCATTGTGGTACCGGCAAACCCGTTGAGCGCCAAGGGTCTTGCCACTCCGTACCAGCTCACGGCCACCGATCCGACCAACGGCCCGTGCGACGAGGCCAACGACAGCCAGTCCGCGTTCGTCGAGGCCACCATCGTCAACACCGTGACCGGCGCCTTGTCCGTCTATCGCCCGTTGGTGGTGGACAAAGGCCAGCAGCCGGCCGCCCCCGAGGTTGTTCCGACACTGCCCGCGCACGCTGTCATCGGTATCTGGTTCGGATTCAACGGCGACAATCTGACACTGCGGTCACGCAGCAACAGCCTGACCTCCGGAAACTGTGACAACGGCACCCCAGGTTCCATTTTTGGCCAGTTCGCATTCTGCAACGCGAGCGCGTTCTTCACGGCCGCCAATTCGGCGATCCGACACGGCAAGATCAAGATCCCGGCGCTGACCAAGGGCAAGGACGGCCTGCCCTGCATGACCACGCGGGACTACGGCTTGATCGACCAGGACCAGAGCGACAACGTGATCAGCGCGTACCTGGTCCGCCCGGACGGTTCGGTGGCGCAGGACAACGTGGCGAACGAGGCCGCGTTGCAGGACTCGACAACGCTGGTCAACGGCAGTGACAACCTGCTGCTGGACGGCTTCGTCGACCCGGCGCTCGGCTGCTCGACCTTCACGGCGCCGGACCTGACGAACCCCGGTGGCGCTCGTGTGTCGTCACTGGCGTTGAACGAGCTGTTCGCGGCGGCGCGGCAGGCCAGGCCGATCGCGCTGGTGCCCCAGATCGACCCGATGACGCTGAACGGCGATCGGGTCAGTGCGACGAAGACGAACCTGTACCGGGCGGGCGTGAACATGGGTCCGTTCAACCGGCGGACCGAGTCCGCGGCCACCTACTGCATGGACACACTGTTGCTGGGCGCCAAACGGATCCAGCAGGACAAGAGCTTCTTCCTCAGCGCGCCGTCACCGGACACGGGCGCGGCGAACAACCTGTACACGTTCATGGCGCAGCGCTGGGACGCTTCACTGACCAACCTGAACTGCGACAAGATCGTCAACGTGCCGAGGCGGCCGGTCAAGTTGGTGACCGACGACAGCGGCGTGGTGACGGATGCGATCTTCCCGAGTCGACACCAGAAGTAGCGGCAGCGCGCATCAAGCCAACCGGCGCCAGGGTGCCGCGACGAGCCACGGAGGCTTGCCGCGGCACCCATCGGTGTGGTTGAGCCGTCGAACGGTCGACTCACGGGCGTGCGGGGTCGACACGCGCGGCCACCGGTCGACTCGCCGACGGGAAGGGTCGACTCACCCGCGGGAACAGTCGACTCGCCGACGGGAACGGGGCGACTCGCCGGCCGGCCGGGGTCAGATGGAGTGGCGCCTACGCCTACTCCGCAACGCCAGCGGTCGACTCGCCCGCCGAAACAGTCGACTCGCCTGCGGGGAGGGTCGACTCGCCGACGACAGCGGTCGACTCGCCCGAAGGAGGGGTCGACCCGCCGACAGCAACGGACGACTCGCTCATCCCTGCATCCGACTCGCGAACGCCAACGGTCGACTCGCCCGCGCGAACAGTCGACACACCAGCGGCAACGGTCGACTCGCCCGCCGGAAGGGTCGACTCACCCGCGGGAACAGTCAACTCGCCCGCCGGAGGGGTCGACTCACCCGCGGGAACAGTCAACTCGCCCACCAGGGCAGGCGGCTCGCCCGCCGGCACAGGCGACTCGGCCACCGGAGCGGCCGACTCGGTCGCCTCAGCAACCGACCCGCCAGGCGAGTCGATCACGGCGACCGACCCGACCGGCTTGGTCTGCATCATCACGTCGTCCATCTGTGGGATGGCTGGGCGTGGTTCGTCCCTGCCGCGCAGGCGCTGCGAGATGACCTGGCTGATGCCGTCGCCGCGCATGCTGACGCCGTACAGCGCGTCCGCGATCTCCATTGTCGGCTTCTGGTGCGTGATGATGATCAGCTGCGACGTCATCCGCAGCTGGTCCAGCAAGCCGATCAGCCGGTGCAGGTTCGTGTCGTCCAGCGCGGCCTCCACCTCGTCCATCACGTAGAACGGTGACGGGCGCGCGCGGAAGATCGCGACCAGCATCGCTACCGCGACCAGTGACTTCTCGCCACCGGACAGCAGCGACAGCCGCTTCACCTTCTTGCCCGGCGGCCGAGCCTCCACATCGACACCCGTGGTCAGCATGTCGTCCGGCTCGGTCAGGACCATCCGGCCCTCGCCACCGGGGAACAGCGTGCTGAACACGATCTCGAACTCGCGGGCCACGTCGTGGTACGCGGACGCGAAGACCTCCAGGATCTTCTCGTCCACCTCCTTCACGACCGTGAGCAGCCCGCGCCTTGTCTCCTTCAAGTCCTCCAACTGCGTGGACAGGAACTTGTACCGCTCCTCCAGCGCCGCGAACTCCTCCAACGCCAGCGGGTTCACCTTGCCCAGCGTGGCCAGGTCCCGTTCCGCCCGCTTGACCCGGCGCTGCTGCGAATCCCGGTCGAACGGCGACGGCCGCGGCGCGCTGACCAGCTCACCACGTTCCTTCGCCGACTCGTACTCGGCCATCTCCAACGCACTGGGCGGCACCGGGCAGTCCGGGCCGTACTCGGCGACCAGATCTGTCAACCCGATACCGAAGTCCTCGGCGATCTTGGCTTCCAACTGCTCAAGACGCAGCCGTTGTTCGGCCCGCAACACCTCGTCGCGGTGCACGGCGTCGACGAGCTTCTCCAACTCGCCGGCCAGTTCGCGGACCCGGTTGCGCACCTGCGTCAATCCGGCTTCCCTGCTGGTCTTGGCCGCCTGCGCGA
Source organism: Pseudonocardiaceae bacterium (assembly GCA_036279295.1). Taxonomy (GTDB): domain Bacteria; phylum Actinomycetota; class Actinomycetes; order Mycobacteriales; family Pseudonocardiaceae; genus DATEPR01. The sequence continues at coordinate 27,684 of DASUJK010000046.1, forward strand.
CATCCCGCTGCTGCGCCGCCAACCGCAGCGACACCGCGATGCGCTGCAGCGCCGTCTCACCGCCACGCACCACGGCATCGGCCACAGCCGCCCCACGCGTCCTGGCGATCCTGGCGCGCGCAGCCCTGTCCCGCGCCTCACGCTCGGCCCGCGCCGCCCTGCGCAGCGACTCCGCCTTGCCCTGCAACGACCTGGCGCGCTCCTCCGACGTGCGCAGCACCAGCCTTGCCTCGACCTCGTGCTGGCGGGCCGTGCCCAGCTCGGCGGCCGCGGTGTCGCGCTCGCTGGTGTCCGGCTCGGTGTCCACCGACTCGGCCTGCGCGACGACCAGCCGCTCCTCCAACTCGGCGAGCTTGGTCGCGGCCTCCTCACGGGCCTGCTCGACCTTCTCCCGCTGCGCCCGCGCCCGATCCACCTCGGCCGTGGCCGACGTGGCCGCCTGACGGAACCTGCTCAGCCGCTCCGTGGACCGCGCCTTGCGCACCTTGGCCTCGGTGAGCAGCTCCTTCGCCGCACCTGCCTCGTCCCGCCGGGCTTGCTGTTCCGCCTTCGCGCCGGCCAGCGCACCGGTGGCCTTGGCCAACGCCTGCTCAGCGGCGGACAACTTGTCGTTCGCCTCGTCGACGGCCGCCTGCACCTCGATGACGCTCTGACTGCGGCCCGAACCGCCGAACGCCCAGTCGGCGCCGAGCAGGTCGCCGTCGGTGGTCACCGCACGCACGGACGGCTGCGCGGCCACCAGGTCCCGCGCCGTGGCCAGGTCGTCCACCACGGCCATCCGGTCCAGTGCCCGCGCCAACGCCGGCCGCAGCAGTTCCGGTGCCTGCACCAGGTCGGCCGCCCACCGCGCACCAGCCGGCAATGCTGGCCAGTCCTGCCGGGACGACACAACACCGGCTCCGCCGACCAACAGCCCGGCACGGCCGGAGTCGTTGCCGCGCAACAGTTCCAGCGCAGCCACCGCATCCGAGCCACTGGCCACGGCGACCGCGTCGGCCACCTGGCCCAGTGCCGCCGCCAGCGCCACCTCGGCACCCGGCTGCACGGTGA
>DASUJK010000047.1:0-17175 GCA_036279295.1 Pseudonocardiaceae bacterium
CGTCCGGCAGGGTCAGCGACCCACCACCGGGCAGTGTGACGGACAGGGTGGGAAACCGGTCGCCTTGGCCGAGCAACGGCATCTGGATCCTCCATTGTGGAGTGCTATTGGATCAATTACTCCAATAATGTCCCGGTAAAAATGGAGTGTCAACTCCAAAACCGGTACGCTGGCCAGATGGCGAAGGAGACACGCCTGACGGCGAAAGGGCTCGCCACCAGGCAGCGGATCGTGGACGCAGCGGCGGCGCTGATGCTGGACCGGGGTGTCGCGCGCACCACGACCGAGGACGTCCAGGACGCGGCCAAGGTCAGCGCCTCCCAGCTCTACCACTACTTCGGGGACAAGAACGAGCTGGTCATGGCCGTCATCGACCGGCAGGCCGACGTGGTGCTCGGCGTGCAACACCAGGGGCTGGACCGGCTGGACAGCTTCGAGGCGCTGGTGGCGTGGCGGGACCTGATCGTCGGCATGCTGCGCGAGTCGGACTGTGCCGGCGGCTGTCCACTCGGCTCACTGGCCAGCGACCTCGCCGAGACCGACCCGGTGGCCCGCGCCCGGCTGGCCAACTCGTTCACGCAGTGGGAGGGCCTGCTGCGGTCCGGGCTGGCCGCGATGTGTGCACGCGGCGAACTGCGGACCGACGTCGACACCGACGCCCTGGCGTTGGCCATGCTCGCCTCGGTGCAGGGCGGCCTGCTGCTCAGCCAGGTCCGCAGGACCAGCAAGCCGCTGGAGGTCGCGGTCGACACTTCGATCGCTTACCTGCGCACGCTGACCGACCAGCCGGCTACCTCGCCCGACCACGGAACTTCGAGCTACTTGGGGTCGTAGGCCAGGTTCGGGCGCAGCCAGCGCTCCACCTCGGCCATCGGCACACCCCGTCGGCGGGCGTAGTCCAGGACCTGGTCCTTGCCGATCCGGCCGACCGTGAAGTACCTCGACGCCGGATGCGCGAAGATCAGCCCGCTGACCGCCGCAGCCGGTGTCATCGCGAACGACTCCGTCAACTCGATGTCCAGCTTCGACGCGTCCAGCAGGTCGAACAGCAGGCGCTTCTGGGTGTGGTCCGGGCTGGCCGGGTAGCCCAGTGCGGGCCGGATGCCGCGGAACCGCTCCGCGTGCAGGTCGGCCAGCTCCGGTTCGGCGTCCGGCTCGAACCAGGCACGCCGCGCCTCCAGGTGGATGTACTCGGCGAACGCTTCGGCCAGCCGGTCGGCCAGGGCCTTGACCATGATCGACTTGTAGTCGTCGTTGGCGGCCTCGTACCTGGCCGCCAGTTCCTCGGCGCCCTGGATGGCGACCGCGAAACCGCCGAGGTGGTCACCGGCGGGCGCGATGTAGTCGGCAAGACACCGGTTGCCCCGGCCCGCCGGCTTCGTCGTCTGCTGCCGCAGCATCGGGAAGCCGTCGTCGGTGCCGTCCAACACGATGTTGTCGCCCTCGGAGTGCGCCGGCCAGAAGCCGTACGCGCCCTTCGCCTGGAACGAGCCGTCTTCGATGATCTCGTCCAGCATCGTGTTGGCGTCGTCGAACAGCTCCCGGGCCACCGGCTGGTCCAGGATCGCCGGGTACTTGCCCTTCAACTCCCACGCCAGGAACAGGAACTGCCAGTCGATCATCGCGCGCAACGTCGCGATGTCCGGCTCGACGATGCGGACACCGGTGAAGTCGGGCACCGGCAGGTCGGTGAAGTCGACCTCTTCCCGGTTCGCCCTGGCCTTGGCCACCGTCAGCAGCGGCTGCCGCTGCGTCGCCTCGTGCTTCTCCCGCAGCCGTTCCTGCTCGGCCCGGTTGTTCTGGTCCAACTCGGCCGCACGGCTCGGGTCCAGCAGATCCGACACCACGCCGACCACCCGGGACGCGTCCAGCACGTGCACGGTCGCGCCGTCGTACGCCGGCGCGATCCGGACCGCGGTGTGCTGGCGGGACGTCGTCGCGCCGCCGATCAGCAGCGGCAGCTTCAGCCCACGCCGCCGCATCTCCGTGGCCACGCCGACCATCTCGTCCAGCGACGGCGTGATCAGCCCGGACAGGCCGACCGCGTCCGCGTTCTCGGCGATCGCGGTGTCCAGCACGGTCGCGGCCGGCACCATCACACCGAGGTCGACGACCTCGTAGTTGTTGCAGCCCAGCACGACACCCACGATGTTCTTGCCGATGTCGTGCACGTCGCCCTTGACCGTGGCCAGCACGACCTTGCCCTGACCACGCCGGGTGTCGATGCGGCCCTCGGCGGCGGCCTTCGCCTTCTCGGCCTCCATGAACGGCTCCAGGTAGGCGACCGAGCGCTTCATCACCCGCGCACTCTTCACCACCTGCGGCAGGAACATCTTGCCGCTGCCGAACAGGTCGCCGACGATCTTCATGCCGTCCATCAGCGGACCCTCGATCACGTCGAGCGGCCGGTCCGCCTCCTGCCGCGCCTCTTCGGTGTCCTCCTCGACGAAGTCGACGATGCCGTGCACCAGCGCGTGCGCCAACCGCTTGCGCACCGGTGCCTCCCGCCAGGACAGGTCGACGACCCGCTTGGTGCCCGACCCGCTGACCGTCTCGGCGAACGACACCAGCCGGTCGGTGGCGTCCGGCCGCCGGTCGAACAGCACGTCCTCGACCAGTTCCAGCAGGTCGGCCGGGATGTCCGCGTAGACGGCGAGCTGACCCGCGTTGACGATGCCCATGTCCAGGCCGGCCCGGACCGCGTGCAGCAGGAACGCCGAGTGCATCGCCTCACGCACGACGTTGTTGCCCCGGAACGAGAACGACAGGTTGGAGATGCCGCCACTGGTGCGCACACCGGGACAGCGCTGTTTGATCAGCGGCAACGCGTCGATGAACGCCTTGGCGTAGCCGTTGTGCTCGGCGATACCGGTGGCGACCGCGAGCACGTTCGGGTCGAAGATGATGTCCTCGGGCGGGAAACCGACCTGCTGCGTGAGCAGGTCGTAGGCACGCCCGCAGATGGCCACCTTGCGTTCGGTGGTGTCGGCCTGGCCCTGCTCGTCGAACGCCATGACGACGACGCCGGCACCGTAGTTCCGGACCGTGCGCGCCTGCCGCAGGAACGACTCCTCACCCTCCTTGAGGCTGATGGAGTTGACGACACCCTTGCCCTGCACACAGCGCAGGCCCGCCTCCAGCACCGACCACCGTGAGCTGTCCACCATGATCGGGATGCGGGCGACCTCCGGTTCGGTCGCGACCAGGTTCAGGAACGTGGTCATCTCCCGCTCGCTGTCCAGCAGATCGGCGTCCATGTTGACGTCGAGCAGGTTCGCCCCGCCGCGCACCTGCTCCAGTGCCACGTCCACGGCGGCCTGGTGGTCACCGGACTCGATGAGCCGACGGAACCGCAGCGAACCGGTCACGTTGGTCCGCTCGCCGATCATGACGAACCCGGTGTCGGCGTCGATGCCGAACGGCTCCAGGCCGCTGAACTGGGTGCGCGCCGTCCGCGTCGGCACCTGGCGCGGCTCGCGGTCGGCCACGGCGGTGGCGATCCTGGCGATGTGCTCCGGCGTCGTGCCACAGCAGCCGCCGACGATGTTGACCGTGCCGGCGCCCGCGAACTCGCCGAGCAGCCAGCCGGTCTCCGACGGCGTCTGGTCGTAGCCGCCGAACGCGTTGGGCAGGCCGGCATTGGGGTGGCAGGCAGTGTAGGTGTCGGCCAGTCGGGACAGCTCGGTGATGTGCGGGCGCATCTCCTGCGCGCCAAGCGAGCAGTTCACGCCGACGACCAGCGGGTTCGCGTGCGCGATCGAGTTCCAGAACGCCTCGACGGTCTGCCCGGACAGTGTGCGCCCGCTCAGGTCGACGATCGTCACCGAGATCCACAGCGGCAGGTGCGGCGCGACATCGCGGGCGGCGGCGATGGCGGCCTTCGCGTTCAGCGTGTCGAAGATCGTCTCGACCAGCAGCAGGTCGACGCCACCGTCGGCGAGCCCCTGGATCTGCTCGGCGTAGGAGGCACGGACGTCCTCGAACGTGACCGCGCGATACGCCGGGTCCTCGACCCTCGGCGACAGCGACAGGGTGACGTTCAGCGGGCCGATCGAACCCGCGACGAACTTGCCGCCCGCCTCGTCGGCGGCCTGGCGTGCCAACTGGGCGCCGCGTAGGTTCATCTCCCGGACCAGTGGTTGCAGCGCGTAGTCGGACTGGCCGATGCTGGTCGCGGTGAACGTGTTCGTCGTGGTGATGTCGGCCCCGGCCGCCAGATACCGCCGGTGTACGTCGAGTACGAGGTCGGGCCTGGTGAGGTTGAGCAGGTCCGGGTCGCCGGTGACGTCCTTGGGGTGGTCGGCGACCACGTCGCCGAGGTAGTCCTCAGGCTTCAGGCCCGCGTTCTGGAACATGGTGCCCCAGGCACCGTCCAGGACGGCGATGCGCTGGTCGAGCACTGCCCGCAGCCGTGATTCCGGTGTGTCCACGCGGCACCTCCCAATGTGCGTTGGGAGGCGCCCTTGGTGCGGTGGTGCGGGCCGAGCGTGGCGGACTCGCGTCCGTTGCAGCGCCTCTCGACTCGTGTATCGACGTTACCGGAAACACCATGAATGGCGCTGGAGGGTCCATGTCGTGGACAGCCACCCGAATGGCTACACATTAGGCTGACCACATGACCTGGGTGCCGGCGAACAGCCGCTACGACGACATGCGGTATCGCAGGACCGGCCGCAGTGGACTGCTGTTGCCGCTGGTCTCGCTCGGACTGTGGCACAACTTCGGCACCGGGCGGCCCCATGCGACGCAGCGGGCGATCTGCCGCCGCGCTTTCGACCTCGGTGTGACCCACTTCGACCTGGCGAACAACTACGGGCCGCCCTACGGCAGTGCCGAGGAGAACTTCGGCCGCATCCTCGTCGACGACTTCGGATCGCTGCGCGACGAACTCGTCATCTCGACAAAGGCCGGTTACGACATGTGGCCGGGTCCCTACGGCGACCACGGCTCCCGCAAGTACCTGCTCGCATCACTGGACCAGTCACTGGCCCGGATGGGGCTGGACTACGTCGACATCTTCTACTCGCACCGGTTCGACCCGGACACCCCGCTCGAAGAGACCATGGGTGCGCTGGACACCGCCGTGCGCTCCGGCCGCGCGCTGTACGCCGGCATCTCGTCGTACTCGCCCGCCAAGACCGCCGAGGCGGCCGCGATCCTGCGTGACCTCGGCACTCCGCTGCTGATCCACCAGCCGTCCTACTCGATGGTCAACCGGTGGATCGAGGACCAGGGCCTGCTGGACACGCTGGAGCAGGAGGGTGTCGGCTGCATCGCGTTCTCGCCGCTGGCCCAGGGCCTGCTCACCGACCGTTACCTCAACGGGGTGCCGGCCGACTCGCGCGTGGCCACCGGTGGCGCGATGAGCGAGGGCATGCTCAGCGAGGACAACCTGGCTCGGGTGCGGGCGCTCAACGAGGTCGCGGCCGGCCGTGGCCAGAGTCTCGCCCAGTTGGCGCTGGCCTGGGCGCTGCGCGACGAGCGGGTGACGTCGGTGCTGCTCGGTGCCAGCAGTGTCGCGCAGCTGGAGGCCAACATCGGCGCGCTGGACAACCTGGCGCTCACCGACGACGAGCTGGCCGAGATCGACAAGCACGCCGTGGACGCCGGCATCAACCTGTGGGCGTCATCCAGCTCGTACTAGGGGGCGCATCGTGCGGAACAGGACCTACCGGGCGCAGGTCGGCGCGGCGAACGCCACCGCGCTGGCCACCGAGAGCCGTACCCACTTCCTCGCGTCCGAGTACCGCCCGCACGATGTCGGCGACGGCTGGATCGAGCTGAGCGAGCAGGCGCTTGGCGCGTCCCGCGAGCTCGGTGAGGAGGAGGACGGCGCGATCACAGACGACGCCGACGGCCTGCGGATCTGGGTCGGCGACGAGGCCTACGACCTGGAGGTCACCGACTGAGCCACCGGCTGGCTGGTGCCGGCCGGCTGGGCAGGCGTGCCGGTGAGTTCGACCAGCACGTCCTGGATGTGGATCAGGGCGTGCCGGACCGGGTCGGTGGCCATGTCTTCGGAGTTGCGGAACAGAGCGGTGTCAGCGGCGGCCAGCGGTTCGGCGGCAGCAGGCTGTGGCTGGCCGACCGACGTCCCGGCGAGCAGGGTCGCCGCCATCGCCAGCGCGTGGCAGGCGGCGGCCCGGTCGTCGAACGGACACTCGGCTGGGCGCCTCGTGGCGACCGCCAGTGCCCGGGCGTGGGTGGTCAGTGCCGCATAGAGGGCCAGCCTGCGTCGGGTGCGGGGCGGACTGTTGCCCCACAGCAGCGGCCTGGTCAGCGGCCGGGCGACGATGGCCAACTGTCGCACGTCGTTGTCGAGGCTCCTGGACAACGCGTCGATGTCCGGCGTCTGCTCGGCCACCGCGCCGAGCAGTTCGGCCAGTGCGGTCAACACGTTGTTCCGCGCCGCCCGCACGGTGTCCCGAGTGGACAGTGGAGTGACGACGATCGCGACGACGAGTCCGACCGTGGCGCCGATCGCGGTCTCCTCCAGGCGCAACACCAACAGCCCGGCCGAGAACTCGTGCAGCACGCTGTAGAGCTGGCCGAGCATGATGGTCAGGAAGAAGATCATGTAGGCATAGGAGACCCGGATCAGATAGAAGCCGCAGAACATGCTGGCGATGATCACGACCAGCACCCACGTCGTGCTGCCCGATGTCAGTTCGGCCACCCAGATCGACGCGAACAGGCCGAGCAGCGTGCCGACGACGCGGTTGGCGCCCTTGATCGCGGTCTCGGTCCTGGTGGCGGTGCCGGTGAAGATGATGAACGCGGCGATCACGGCCCAGTAGTAGCGGGTCTGCGACAACTCCCGCCCGGCCAGGATGGCCAGCGTGCCCGCCACGGCGACCTGGATGGCCTGCCGGTTGACCAGGCCGAGCCGGGCGAGTGGATTCCAGCGGACGTGCCGGGCCGCGACGTCCTGTGCCAGCGCGGGGGAACCGGGCAGGTTACCCATGGCCAGCCCGACCACGGCCTCGAAATCGTCGGTGTCCGTCTCGTCGGTTTCTACCGCTGTCCGCCTGGCCAGCGCCACGAATTCCAGTGCCGCGACGGCGAAGTGCCGAGCCGGCCACCAGCCTGCCGAGTCGGTGTCCGTCGCCATGGCCTTGGCCGTGCGTTCGGCAGCGACGTCGTCCCGCCTGGCCAGCCGGTCGGCGACAGCGGCCGCCGACGCGGCCAACTCGGCGCCGTCAACGGCCAGCGCGTCACTCGCGGCGGCCAGTCGGTCCAGGATCTGCTGGGCGTCGATCAGTGCCCGACGCAGTGCCGACGCGGACGTGCCCACCGCCGTGGCGCCCGGCTCGGCCGACCAGCCCTCGACGATCAGCGCCGCCTCCGCCAGCTTGGCCTGGCCGGCCCGCAGCCGGCGTCGGGCCCGGTCCCGCTGTGCCGACGTGGACGCTTCGAGCAGTTCGGCACACGCCCTGGTCACGGCACGGGCGCGGGCACCGAACGCGCGAACCGTGCGCCGCAGCGTGCGGGCCGGGTTGGTGCGCAGCACGGTGATCGCCAGCAGCAGGACCCATGCCGACGCGATTGTCACGTCGGCCAGCAGGCTGGGCAGCATCGACACCGTGGCGTGCAGGAACGACGCGAAGAAGTACCCCATCCAGCCCATGAAGCCGTAGAAGAAGAACGGCACCCCGAACCGCCGCACGAAGACGGCGACGAACATCACCGCGACGAAGATGCCCAGCATCAGGTCGGTGCGACCGGCCACGGCGACACCGGCGACCATGCCGAGGCCGAGTGCGACCGGGAAGAACACCGCCGTGCGGACCTTCACCCACGGGCCACCGCCGGTCAGCGCCATCGAGCCCATCATCGCCACGACGGCACCGAGCAGCATCGCGATGAGTGAGCCGGTCGGGCCGGCATGGGTCAACGTCGCATAGCCGAACTCCACTGCCAGGGCGCTGGCCATGCCCGCCGTCGCGCTCAGCGCCATCCGTAATCGGGCGAGTCCGGGATCTGATCCGATCACCCGGTCCGCTGTCTCGACCAGCCAACCAGGCACCCGTGACCACCCCTTTCGCCCGCCGGTTCCGATAGCGGTATGGTACCGACATTTATCGGTATCATACCGCTGTTCTGGGGTGACAATGGCCGCACAGTCCGAGACGAGCACGATCGCGGACCCGTCCGACGGAGACGGGTTGGACGTCCTGGAGATGGCCACCGCCGTGCTGATGCGCAACTTCGAGCTGCTGCGCCGCCGCAGTACCGCCTACACGGAGTTGGACAAGGCCGAGTACCTGCTGCTGCGCACGCTGGACCGGGTGGGCCCGGCCGACATCGGCACCCTGGCCAGCGCCGTCGGCCTCGATCCGTCCACGGCGGGCCGCCAGGTCGCCGTGCTGGAGAGCAAGTCCCTGGTGCACCGCGAGCCCGCCGCAGCCGACCGCAGGCGCAGCATCATCGCGCCCACCGACGAGGGCCGTCGCCGGATGGAGACCACCCGCGCCCGGCGCCGCGAGAACACCGCCGAGCTGCTCGCCGACTGGAGCGCCGAGGACCTTCGGCAGCTCGGCAACCTACTGACCAGGTACAACAAGGCGGTCGCCGACCGCTATCTGACTGACTGATCGGAAAGGACCCGCACGTGCCGAACAGCGCGCTGCTCGTGATGGACATCCAACGGTCGATCGTGGAGCGTTATCCCACCGACGCCGACTACCTGCCCCGGCTGCGCGGCGCGATCGACACCGCGCGCTCGGCGGTGCGCCGGTGATCTACGTGGTCGTGGGCTTCCGGGCCGGGCATCCGGAGGTCAGCAGGCGTAACAAGAGCTTCGGCGCGATCGCGGGTTCCGGCGGGTTCGTGACCGGTGATCCCGGCGCCGACATCCACCCGGACGTCGCGCCGGCGCCCGGCGACACCGTTGTCACCAAGCGGCGGGTGAGCGCGTTCGCCGGCAGTGACCTGGACATGGTGCTCCGGGCAGGCGACATCGACACGCTCGTGCTCACGGGCATCGCCACCAGCGGCGTTGTACTGTCCACCGTGCGTCAGGCCGCCGACCTGGACCACCGCATCACCGTGCTGGCCGACGGCTGCCTGGACGCCGATCCCGAGGTGCACCGCGTCCTCACCGAGAAGGTCTTCCCCCGGCAGGCCGATGTGGTCAGTGTCGCGGACTGGCGGCCCTGATCGCCGACGGTCCTGCGTCCACGACCTGCATGGTCAGGTCGAGTGGGTCGTAGTGGATCAGCGACTCGCACCACCACGTCATACCGGCGTCCGCCATGCCGACGACGTCCACGGTCGGTGCGTCCAGCCATGCTGCGCTGGTGTTGCCGGTGACCACGATGTCGAACGGCTCGCTCTCCGGCAAACCGTTGGCGCGCAAGGCAGTTACCGCCATGGTTACGTTCTCCGGCGTGGCGGCGCCGTCCCCGCCGAGCAGGACGATGCCGTCGCGCCGGGCGGCCCGGTGCGCGGCTCGCAGCTCGGGCAGCGTGGCGGCGACCCACACCGGGATGCGGTACGGCTCGGGCTCGCCGTCGGGCAGGTCGACGGGATAGTGCGGGCCGGTGCCGGTGTAGGGGGTGCCGGCCCACAGCGCGCTGATCACGTCCAGTGCCTCGTCGGCCATGGCGGCCCGCTCACCAGCGGTGAGTGCTTCACCGAACCGGCTCAGATCGCCGTAGTCGTCGGCACCGAGGCCGACGCCCAACACACACCGGCCGCCGGACAGCCTGCTCAGCGTGCCGGCCTCGCGGGCGACAACCCACGGCCGCCTGCGTGGCACCGGGCTGACCATCGTGCCCAGGCGGACCGTGGAGGTCGCCGACGCCATCGCGCCGAGCACCACCCACGGGTCGGACACGGCCACCGGGCCGTCGGCGAGCACGTGTTCCCACAGGAAAACGCCGTCCCAGCCGGCTGTTTCGGCTCTGCGGGCCAATTCCACGAGTGCGGTCGGGTCGGCCAGCGGGCCGAACGGGGGGAGGTACAGGCCGTATCGGAGCGGTGAGGGCGCCACACGCACACGCTACCCGTGCGTGATTCGCCGTCGAGACCGGAGCAGCAACACCAAGGTGACGACCAGAATGGGCAGTACCGTCGCGTGATAGGCGATGTCGATGACGGCGCCGCTGGGAATCGTGATGCCGATACCGATGGCGAAACCGACAACGCCGAAACCGGTGGCCGCCAGGGCAGCTGGCCGGGCACGGTCGGGAATTCGCCACACGGCAACGGCTCCGGCGAGCAGCACCACACCGATGACGGCCTCCGCGGTACCGGCTGCGCTCGGCCGGAACGGCGCTTCGCCATTGGCCAGGATGCCGCTCAGATGCAGGTAGGACATGACGCCGAGGCTGAGCGCCACCGCGGTCATTGTCACGGCGAATCCGCTTCGGACACTGTCATCGCGTGACGGACTGAATTGCGCTGTGGGTAGGACTGACATGTGTTCATCGTGGCCGGGCGGAGATGTTCGGTCATCGGGCCAGAAGCGGCCCTGTCGACTACCGCGCAGGGCGCAGCGTGCGTCGCCGCCTACGGTAGGTCTCGACGCCGTAGGTGGCACACAGGCTGGCGGCCAGCGCGAGGATCACCACCGCGCCAAGGAACCGGGTCTTGCCGCCCAGTTTGGGTGCCGCGGTTGTCGGCGTGACCACGTCCTTGACCACGATGAACGACTCGGCGGGCGCTCCGAGGTCCTTCTGCCGCTGGACGAGTTCCTGGCGGACGTAGGCGATGGCCAGCGCCACGGTGTCCTGCACCTTGTCCGGCTGCGGCGCGTCGGCGGTGACCACGATGAACGGACCGGTCAGCGCGCCGTCGGACGCCATGTAGGTCGCGGTGCCCCCCTTGGCCTCCACCTGTTGCGCGACAATGGGACTGTTCAGGCTCTGGATCAGCAGTTCGGAACTGGTGGTGAGGCTGTCGGCGAAGGACAGCAGCGGATTGGCGACCGCTTCCGGACCGAGCGAGTGGTCCTTCGCCGCCGATGCCGGGTCAGGCTCGGTCAGCACGATGGTCCCGGTGGACTCGTACTGGTGCGGCATCCGGTCGGCGACGAACAGCGAGATGGCCACCACCAGGAGGAACCCCGGGATCGCGACATACCACCGGCGGGCACATGCCCGCATGGTCTGCGAGAAGTCCACGCGTGTCGCTCCGGAGGTTCGGGTAGTCGAAACACTGTATCCCTACAACGTGTAGGGGCTGGGTAACCTCACCCGTCCGAGTGAGTCACGGCAGTTCGGCGACGGTCATCCCTGCCATCGACGGTAGCTCACCCATCGTTACCAGCGCCGCGCCCGCGTCCGCCAGTTCGATCACGGAACCGACCAGCCGGTCCAGCCGCAGCGTGCCGTCCGCGACGAGAGCCAGCATCGCCGGGTACTCGTGTGCGGCCATGCCGTGGGACCCGTAGATCTCCAGTTCGTGGGCGAGGACCAGGTTCATCGGCAGCGGTGGGGCGGCCTGCTTGCCGAGGAGTAGACCGACCTGCACGTGCCGGCCGCGTCGGCGCAGCCCGCGCACGGAGGCGACCGCGGTGGCAGGCGAGCCGAGTGCGTCGACCGACACGTGGGCACCGCCGCCGGTGATCTCGGCCACGGCCGCTGCTGTGTCTTTGTCCGTCGCGTCGATGACCGCCGTGGCCCCCAACTCGTGGGCCAGATCCAGGGCGGCCGGAGCCACGTCCACGGCGACGACACGTGCGCCCAGCGCCGCCCCGATCAGGACCGCGGAGAGCCCGACACCGCCGCAGCCGTGCACGGCCAGCCAGTCGCCGCGCCCGATCCTGCCGTGCACGGTGATCGCCCGGTACGCGGTGGCGAACCGGCAGCCCAACGACGCCGCCGTGACGAAGCCGAGCGAGTCCGGCAGCCGGACGAGGTTGGCATCAGCGGCGTGGATCGCCACCAGCTCGGCGAACGAACCGAAGCAGGTGAACCCCGGTTGGGTCTGTTGTGGACAGACCTGCGCCTCGCCTGCCACGCAGTACTCGCACACTCCGCAGCCGCAGACGAACGGCACTGTGACTCGGTCGCCCACCCGCCAGCGGCTCACACCGGAGCCCACTTCAGCGATCTCGCCGGCCAGTTCGTGGCCAGGGATGTGCGGCAGCGTGACCGGGTCGTGGCCCTGCCACGCGTGCCAGTCCGACCGACACACACCCGTCGCGCGCACGGCGATGACCACGCCACCGTCGGGGCAGATCGGCTCGGCGACCTCGGTCAACGCCGGCGTGGCGCCGTACTCGGTGTAGACGATCGCCTTCATGACACCAATCCGGTGATCAGTGCGTGGGTCAGCCGGTACGGGCGGGCTGGTGCCGTGATTGCCACTTGCTCAGGTTAGTGCGGCCGGTCCGGTTTGAGGTTGGGGGTTGGTCTGCCCCGCTCCCTCGCCTTCAGCGTTCAGTGCGGCCTGGTGCGAGGAAGCGGGGGAGGTTTGGCGCGTGTCGCCCCGTGCCGTCGATTGCTGCCTCGTCCCACCCCGGCGTCGAACACTCCAGGGCGAGGGAGCGAAGGCAGACCAACCCCAAACCACGCGCAACCGACACCGACACCCACACCGACGAACGCCGAATGATCTCGGCAGCGCACTTGGTTTTCGGGTATAGCTGTCGACTATGACCCGCAATGCGTTCGTGCTGGGTGGCGGTGGCGTGCTCGGCGCCGCCGAAGCCGGCATGGCCCAGGCGTTGGCCGAGGCGGGCATCGTGCCGGACCTGATCTGTGGCACGTCGATCGGCGCGATCAACGGTGCCGCCATCGCCGCCGACCCGACTCCGCACGGCGCTCGCGAACTGCTGGCCACCTGGGAGGAACTGGCCGCCGACGACGTGCTCGGCGGCTCGATGATCGGCAGGATGGTCGAGTTGGTGCGCAGCGGCACCGCCCTGCACGGCAACGAGAACTTGCGGCGGATGCTGGACAAGCGGCTGCCGGTCAGCACTTTCGAGGAACTGGCCGTGCCGTTCGAATGTGTCGCGGCCAGCGTCGAGCGCGCCCAGGAACACTGGTTCGGCAGCGGTGACCTGGTGGACGCCGTGCTCGCGTCGTGTGCGCTGCCTGGCGTGTTTCCCCCGATGCGGATCGGCGACGAGCACTTCATGGACGGCGGTCTGGTGAACAGCATCCCGCTGGGCCGGGCTGTGCGGCGCGGCGCGGACACCGTGTGGGTGCTGCACGTCGGACGTGTCGAGGAGCGGCTGACCGTGCCGCGCTACCCGTGGGAGGTCGGCTTCGTCGCGTTCGAGATCGCGCGCCGGCACCGGTTCCACACCGACCTCGGCCAGGTGCCCGAAGGTGTCAGGGTGCACCTGCTGCCGACCGGGCAGGGGCAGACCAAGCCCGCCACCTGGTCGAACCTGCGCTACCGGGATGGCAGGCGGATCGGCCGCCGCGCCGAACAGGCCTACCGGGCCACGAGCGACTATCTGGCAGCGCTGCCGTGACGCCGGCGCGGTTCGTCGCGCGCAGAATCGTCTCGGTGCCCATGGTGGCCCTCGCTGAACTGCTGGTCCTGGCGCTGACCCCGGTCGTGCTGCTGGTCTGTCTCGTGGTGGCCGCCGTGGCCAGGTCCAGCCGACCGATCCGCAGTTCGCTGCTGGTCGGCGCGTATGCCGCCGTCGGGCTGTCGCTGATTCCCAGGGTGCTGCTGCGCCCGCACCGGGACTGGGACGCGCTCGTGCGCGAGGTGCTGGGCAAGGCGTACGCGATCCTGCGCACCCTGCTGGACGTGCACGTCCGGTTGGAGCCGGGATCGGCGACGAAGGCGCAGGTGACGGCCACCGGCAAGCCACTGGTCGTGCTGGCCAGGCACTGCGGGCCGGGCGACTCGCTGTTCATCGCGTGGGTGCTCGCCGAGCACTACCGGCTGCGGCTGGGTGTGGTGCTGACCGCGGCGCTGCGCTGGGAGCCGGTGGTGGACCTGGCCGGCGACCACCTGCCGCTGTGTTTCGTCGGCCGGCACGAGCCGGGTGCGCGGGCCAGGGTCGGCGAACTGGCGGCGTCGATGTCCGGTGGTCATGCGCTGCTGTTGTTTCCCGAGGGCGGTAATTTCAGTTGGCAACGTTGGCGGAAAGCCGTGCGGTCGCTGTTCGCCGCCGGCAACTACCGGGCCGCGTGGGCCGCGCTGCGCCACACGCACACGCTGCCACCGCATCGGGGCGGCGCCGGTGCGGCACTGGCCGGTGCGCCAACAGCTGATGTGTTGTTGTTGAGCCACAGCGGTTTCGCACCCGACGGCCGCGACCGGCCATGGTGGCGGTTGCCGGTGCACCGGACGCTGTTGACGCGGACCACGCTGGTGCCCGGTTCGACCGTGCCCAGGGCGCAGGACGCGCTCGCCACCTGGCTCACCGCGGCGTGGTCCGATGTGGACACCTGGGTCGCTGGAGTGTCCGGCGGCGACGAACCCTGACACAATGGCGTGCATGGCGCAGACCAGTCGAGTCGTGATCGTAGGCGGCGGGTTCGCAGGCTTCCATGCCGCTCGCGCGCTGATCCGGGCACTGCCGAGGGAATCCGGCGTCGAGGTGGTGCTGGTCAACCGCACCGACTACTTCCTGTACCTGCCGTTGCTGCCCGAAGTGGCGGCCGCGGTGATCGATCCGAGGCGGATCACCGTGTCCCTGCCGGCCACACTGCCCGGTGTGCGGCTGGCACTCGGCGACGTGACGTCCGTGTCGCTGGCGGACCACAAGATCTCCTACGTCGACCCGGAAGGTGCGACACACGCACTGGACTACGACCGGTTGGTGCTGGCCTCGGGCAGCGTGAACAAGCTGTTGCCGATTCCCGGCGTGGCCGAGCACGCGCACGGCTTCCGTGGTGTGGCCGAGGCGCTGTACCTGCGGGACCACATCATCCGGCAGGTCGAACTCGCCGCGGCCAGCGACGATCCGGCCGAGCGGGACGCGCGGTGCACGTTCGTCGTGGTGGGCGCCGGTTATACCGGTACCGAGGTGGCGGCACAGGGGCCGCTGTTCACCAACGCGATCCTCAGGCGGCACCAGGAACTCCAGGGGCAGCGGATGCGCTGGCTGCTGCTCGACCTGGCACCGAGGGTGTTGCCGGAGCTGCAACAGCGCCTGTCCGGAGCCGCCGATCGTGTGCTGCGCAACCGGGGTGTCGAGGTGCTGACCGGCACGTCCGTGCAGGAAGCGACGATGGAGGGCGTCCGGCTGAGCACCGGCGACTTCGTGCCGACCCGGACCCTCGCGTGGTGTGTCGGCGTGCGTCCCGATCCCCTGGTCGAGACGGCGGGCACCCCGACCAAGCAGGGCAGGCTCGTCGTGGACGCGAATCTCACGGTGCCCGGCCACCCCGAGGTGTTCGCCTGCGGTGACGCGGCCGCCGTGCCCGACCTGACCCGGCCCGGCGAGATCACGGCGATGACCGCGCAACACGCCATGCGCCAGGGCACACTGGCCGGCCGCAACGTCGCCGCATCACTGGGCCACGGCGAGTCACACGACTACAAGCACCACGATCTCGGCTTCGTGGTCGACCTCGGCGGCATGCAGGCGACCGCCGACCCGCTGCACATTCCGCTGTCCGGGCTGATCGCGAAGGTGGTCACCCGCGGTTACCACCTCGCGGCCATGCCGGGCAACCGGATTCGGACGGCAGCCGACTGGTTCTTCGACGCGGTGCTCGGCCGGCAGTCGACCCAGCTGGGCCTGGTGCGGTCGGCGGCGGTGCCGCTGGACACGCGACCGCCGACCGAGCGGCCAAGCGGCTCGTCGTCGACGAGTGCCTGACGTCACTCCAACGGAGTAGCGAGCTCGGGTGGCAGCGGGCGCGGCGGCACCGGGGTGGCCACGACGATCGACGTGGTCGTCTGCCCGTACATCAGGAACCGGTCCAACACGGTCTCCAGTTGCGGCACGCTTTCCGCGTGGATCTTGACCAGGAAGCAGTCCTCGCCGGTGATCCGGTGGCACTCGCTCACCTGGGGCATCGCGGCGGCCAGTTCGGCGATCTTCGGTAGCTGTCCCGGTGCCGGGCGGATGCGGCTGAACGCGGTCACCGGCAGGCCGAGTGCGGCCGGGTCGACCACGACCTGGTAGCCGGTGATGACGCCGGCCCGCTCCAGCCGCTGCACCCGCTCGGTGACGGCCGGGGCGGACATGCCGACCCGCCTGCCCAGCGCGGACATGGCGATCCTCGGGTCGGCGTGCAACTCGGTGAGCAGCCGGACGTTCACCCCGTCCAGCAGGTCACTGTAGGTAGATCGGTTGTTCGGCCGTTGTTCCACAGGTAACTCACCTTATTCGCCTTCGATCCGCCATTCACATCCGGCGCCGACCTTCGTTGAATGATGGCATGCTCAACCGGCTGCCACCCGCGTCGTACTTCGGGGCCAGCGCGGTGTTCCACTACCTGGGCCCGTCGCTGGCCGTGCTGCTGTTCGCGCACGTCGACGTGTTGGGAGTCGCGTGGCTGCGGATCGCCGGCGCGGCCGTGGTGCTCGGGTTGTGGCGTCGCCCGTGGCGCCTGGTGCGGCACGTCGAGCCGCGGCTGCTGCTCGGTCTCGGCGTGGTGCTGGCCGCGATGAACGCGTTGTTCTACCTCGCCGTGGACCGGTTGCCGCTGGCCACGGTGGGTGCCGTCGAGTTCCTCGGCACGATCGTCCTGGCCGCTGCCGGCACTCGCACGCCACGCAACCTGCTGGCGCTGCTGATCACGGTCGGCGGTGTCGTCACGCTGACCGAGGTGCGGCTGGGTGGCGAGGCCATCGGGTTCGTCCTCGCGTTCGGCAACTGCGTGCTGTTCATGCTCTACGTCGTGCTCGGGCATCGGATCGCCCGTGCTGGCGGTTCGGTCAGCGGGATCGACCAGTTGGCCGCCGCGATGCTGGTCGCCGCCGTCGTAGCGACGCCGTTCGGGCTGGGTCAGGCACTGCCCGCGTTCACCCATCCGGCATGGCTGGCCTGGGGTGTCGGGGTGGGCGTGTGCTCGTCGGTGGTGCCCTACGTCGCCGACCAACTGGCCATGGCCCGGCTGTCCCGCGCCACGTTCGCCCTGATGCTGGCGCTGCTGCCGGCCGCGGCCACCGTGCTGGGCCTGACCGTGCTCCGGCAGGTGCCGACGCCGATCGACCTGGTCGGCATCGGACTGGTCATCACAGGTGTCGCCGTACGGCGGGACTGACGGCCTGCGACAATTGACGGATTCACCCGCGCGGCAAGTAGGA
>DASUJK010000048.1:0-6501 GCA_036279295.1 Pseudonocardiaceae bacterium
GTGTAGATCAGCCCGGCATCCTCGTATTCGCGTAATGCCTTGACCGGGACTCCGGTCCGTCGGGCCAGCGCTCCGATCGTCATCACAGCGGATCGGCCGTTCCGCGCCGACATGGCCACTCCCTCCCCGGGAATCCTTCTGGTGCGCCTCCCGTATCCGATGCGACCCTGCCGGGGGACGATCGCACGCGACCGTCCCCCGGCAGGACGGTGGTCGGTCAGGCTGCCTCGCGTACACCATCCACGGTGATGGGCAGTTCGTCCAGGGAGCGAAAGACGTCGGTGCGGTAGCGCGGCTGATCGGCTGTCAGGCGCGGTTCGACCAGGCGGTGGGCCAGGGCGGTGAACACGATCTCGGCCTGCGTCCGGGCCAGCGGGCCACCGAGGCAGGCGTGGATGCCCGACCCGAACGCGAGGTGGTGGCGGTCAGGATGCCTGTCACCGCGGCGGATGTCGAACCGGTCCGGGTCGGTGAACTGGGCCGGATCGCGGTTGGCCGCGGCCAACCAGACGATCACGTGCTGCCCGCGCCGGATGCGGTAGCCACCGATATCCAGGTCGGCCAGCGCGATCCGACGGGTGAACTGGAACGGCGCGTCATAGCACAGCACCTCGTCGACCGCGCCGGGGGCGAGCGTAGGGTCCTCGCGCAGCGCCGCCCACTGACCGGCGTGACGCAGCAGTGCCAGCACGCCGTGGCCGAGGAGGTTGACGGCGTTCTCATAGCCTGCGACGAACAACAGCCGCAGCGTCGCGTTGATCTCCTCGACCGAGAGCCGGTCACCGTGCTCCTGGGCGGCGAGCAGCGCGGAAATCAGGTCGTCACCGGGGGTGGCGCGGCGGCGTTCGACCAGCATGCCGAAGTAGTCGGTGAGCTGTTGCTGGATCCGGTCGGTTTCGACCTGCCGGTTGTCGGCCTCGGTCTTGTTCGCGCGGCCAGGCTGCCGGACTCGAACGAGCAGCACAACTGGGTACGCGGCCAACTGGCCACGAACGGGCGATCTTCGGCGGGGACGCCCAGCAGTTCGCAGATCACCTCGATCGGCAGCGGATACACCAGAGCGTCGACGAGTTCCTGTCGGCCGGTGCGAGCGGCCGTGGTGATCGCGTCATCGATGGTGTGCTGGACGAACGGTCGCAGGGCGGCGATCCGGTGCGAGGTGAATCCCTTGGTGACCAGCTTGCGTAGTCGGGTGTGCTCGGACGGGTCGCGATGCAGGAAGGAATGATCGTCCAACTGGGACAGATAGGCCGACCCGAGCTTGTCGTCGGCCACCTGGGAGCGGTGCAGGGCCGAGTTGCGGTCGTCGGTGCTGACCTTCGGGTGGCGCAGCACGGTGGCGACGTCGTCGTAGCGGAACAGGCTCACCGTGTCCAGGAAATCGGCAACTGGGAAGTCGCGGCGCAGCCGGTGGTAGGTCGGGTAGGGGTTGATCGCGCTGCCGGTGGCCACCAGGTCGGCGACGAGGTCCGGCGGCAGGGCGGGTGGGATGCGCAGTTCGGTGGTCGTCATGGCAACCTCCAGACCCGGTCGCACCTCCACTTGGCGGCATGTGAGTAGATGTGTGACAATGTAGTCATGGTCGACGGGCTCTGGTGGGACGATGCGGATGCTGCGTGCATCCGTGCCCGTTCCGAGCGGTACCCCGGAGCGGCGAACATCGAGCCGTCCTGGACGCTCGAAGCCGCTGTTGATCCTCGGCGGATCGTCAGAGATCCTGATCCCAAGAGTCGGATCGGGGCTATCCGGCTCATCGGGTACTCGCCCACCGCTGGATTCGTTCTCACCGTGATCATCGACGCAGTCGACGTGGCTGGTATCACGGCATGGAAGATCCGTGGGACCGATCTGCGTGACTACTTGGAAGGGAAGGATGAATCATGACCGATCGAACAAGTCGAGCCCGGCGAGATGCCATCCGCGCCGAGTACGTCGCAGAGGAGGCTGAGTCCGCCGAAGCCGAGGCGGTCGAAAATGAGCAGGCCGTCGTCTCGGTGCGTGTCCCGGCGTCACTGGCCGAAGCACTCAAGGCCAAGGCGGCAAGCGAACATATTCCGACATCGGCTCTGGTCCGCAGACTTCTCACACAGGCGGTTCAGGAGCCACCTGCTACCGCGCTGACTATCGAGCAGGTCGAGGAGATCGCCCGTCGAGTATTCCGCGAGTCTGCGTAGCCGACCACGTCACCGTACTACAAACCGGTGAAGCTTCCGACCATGTTCACAAGCGCACAGGGTGGACCGGAAAATTCGGTGGCGGATTGTCGGGCTCGCTGTAGAATTCCTGCCGCGCGGACGAACGTGATGCCACCAAGGAGCGATCATGCCAACCAGAACGGTCGGGGCGCCTGGTTGATCACGTCACGCAGCTGGCCCCGGTCTGCGTCCAGCCAGGCGAACAGCTCCCGTCCCAACATGTACAGCGCATCGTCTCCGGAACCGGTCCGTACAGCCCGTGCGTACCGGGCGGTCACACCCTTGAGGAAGTCTGTGTCAGCCGCCCGCAGAACCCGGCGGCGACCGATCCGTTCCTCCCGGACCAGGAACTCGAATCCTGCCACGTCATCAACATGCTCCTCGCTAGCTAGGGGTGCGCGTCGTGCGTCCGGGCGCAGTTCGTCGCCCCTTGGACGGGTGGAGTACCTCCCATGTTGTAACGACCTCCAGCGCGGAGCGACATCAAAGGGGATTGATGCCGGGCCGACTTGTCGGTCCGGCCCGTGTTGTCGGCCGCTAGAGGCACCGCGAGGCAACTCTTCGGCATTGAGTAAGGGAGATGCACGCCGGTGGAGTTCAACGAAAAGCAACTAAAGCAGATCGAGCGAGCAAAGGATGTCCTACAACAGGATGAGCGTGTTCTTGATGTGACGACGGGAATGATCGAGGTTCGGAGACTTGGCCAGTCTACACAGCGCAACGGTGCCATCCTCGTTACGGACCGGCGTGTTATTCTTTACACGAAGAAAGTCGGCGGCTACGAGATGAACGACCATGTGTTTGGTTTGCTCACGGCTCTCGACTATAAAAAGGGTGTGATGTTTGGGAACCTCACACTCGCGGCTTCGGGTGATCGCACACATGTGTCACAAATTCCGAAGATTGATGTCGAACGTATCGCGAAAGCTATTCGTGGTCAAATGGCGGCGGCACACCAGAATGGGGTTTCGGGCGGCCCGATCGCGCCAAGTGTCAGTCCTGCTGACGAAGTTCGTAAACTAGCAGAACTGCATCGCGATGGCATAATTACCGATGTCGAATTCGAGACAAAGAAAAAGCAGTTGCTCGGGCTGTGAGCCCTGTCCTCTCGTCAATTGGTGATTTTAGTGCCCTATTTTGACTCCTGATCGCTTGTAGTCTTCGATCGTCTGGCACGTTTCGGCAATCTTGCTCCGAGGATCTCGGCGGCTTTTCGATTGGAGGCGGCAACCCATGCGGCGTATACGCGCAATGTGGTTGCCCCTCCGCCGCCGTGACCGAGTCGACCGGACACCGTCGGTAGGTCAATGCCAGCCGTTAGAAGCTCGGTGGCTGA
The DNA here is from genome assembly GCA_036279295.1 of Pseudonocardiaceae bacterium. Lineage (GTDB taxonomy): Bacteria > Actinomycetota > Actinomycetes > Mycobacteriales > Pseudonocardiaceae > DATEPR01. The sequence continues at coordinate 3,532 of DASUJK010000048.1, forward strand.
ATAGTGGCGTAGGGCGTGCAGGTGGGTGTCGATTTTGAGGCGTGTCGCCATGTCCTTGTATCGCTGGGTTACCGCGTTGGGCGAGTAGGGTTCCGAGTGATCCGGAGTCTTCCCACTGCTGAACACGAACATTTCCTCGCTGAACTCCAGGCCGAGGTTTTCTACTCGCTCCTTGACCCGCGCCTTGTGCTCTTTGAGCAGCACGACCGTTTCGCTGTCCAGCGCGATCCTGCGGTTCTGGTGCGTCTTGGTCTGCTTCTCTTTGCCCAGCACCCAGTTACGTCGGAGGTCGATTACCTCGCCGTCCAGGTCGAGGCGCTTGAAGCGGAGCGCTACCAGTTCGCCACGCCGCATTCCGGTTGTCATGGCGAGCCAGACCAGCGTTCCCCAATCGTCGTCCATCTCGAATGCTGCCTCGCTGAGCTTGGCAGCTTCCGTGGAGGTCGGTGGGTCTGGTTCTGGCCGCTTCTGCTTCGGCTTACGCGCCAACTTCGCCGGATTAGAGTCGATCCAGTCCCAGCGGGCGGCAGCGTCGAGAGCGCCGCTGATGATGGCGTGAATCTGCCGGATTGTTGACGAGCCGAACGCCTTACATGCGTGCGGCTTGCACTTCTCCTTCTTGCAGTCGTGTTCGTTGGACTTCTTGTGTTCGATGAACGGCTTGCCATCACACACCGCCCCGCAGCGGCGAAGCTCTGTGTAGAACTTCTCCAACACCCGAGGGCTGATCTTCCTGGCTGGCTCGTCGCCGAGCGTCGGCCGGATGGTGCGCCTTATGTATCCCTCGTACGTGTGCCTGGTGCTGTCGGCCAGTTCGGTGTTGCGCATCCACTCATCGAGCGCGTAGCCAAGGCTGACCGACGATTGCACGGCCCGCTGCCCGTCTACCTGCGTCAGGAGCTTGTTCATCGCGCTCTCGGCGCGTCGGTGAGCGGCCTTGTCGGTGCCTTTGATGGTCTCCCGCAGGTAGGACCGCCTGTTGGTCACAGGGTCGGTACCTGCGTACACGACTACGCGGAGGGAGTCCCCGCGTTTCTCGATCCTGCCGCGTTGGCGGCCTTCCGGGCGCGCAACACTCATGGCCTTGAGCATACTCGCACCCAAGGCCGCACCCATAGATCAACTAAGTCGATCTCTATTCGGTTGTTCGTGCTGGTCAGAGCGTGTGCCCCCGGCGCGGCTCGTACAGCATCTACACGAAACCGTGCCCGCCGCGAACTGCTGGTTTCGGCCACCGTGGAGATCGTGCGTCGCCGCCGTGCGGGCGGTGGTGCCTCGTGAACGCCGAGGAGATCGTCACCGAGTTGATTCCGTCGCAGGCCGACGGGCTGGCCTGCGTGGCGTGCGGAACTGACTACCTTCGCGTGCGCGTCACGCATGTTCCGATGGGCCGGTCGGTGACCGGTTCGCAGGTCTTCGTCTTCGTGGGTTGCCTCCCGGACGACCAGCCGGCCGGGCCGGGAGGTGTGCTGCGGTGAGCGCCACTACGAATCCGGCTCGGCGGGATCGCTCGTTGTGGGTGCAGTGCGCCTGCACGGCGCTGGTCGCGCTCGGCGCGGCGTATGCCTCTTACCGGCACGGCCAGGAGTTCGCGTCACGGTTCGGCGCGGACCAGGCCACGGCGGCGATCTGGCCACTGATCGTGGACGGCCTGTTGACCACCGCCACGGTCGAGCTGTGGAAGACCGGGCAGCGCCAGGGCGGTGGCCGGTGGGCGCCGTGGCTGGCGTTCGTGTTCGGCATCTGCCTGTCGCTGTGCGCCAACGTGGCGGCGGCCCCGGAGTTGAACGTGTTCGCCGTCGCGGTCGCAGCCTGCCCACCACTGGCCCTGCTGCTGGCGGTCGAACTGCTCAACCGCGCGCTCAAACGGCACCGAGCCGAGACCGCAAGCAGGATAGCCACCGAGACCGGCGAGCCAGTCGAGACCGGGTGTGTGGTGCGCCTCGCTACGGTTTCGGAGCAGCCCCGCCCACCTTCCGAGTCGACCGCCGAGCAACGGATGTGGGCGTACTACGTGACCGAGCGTTCGAAGGGGCACATACCGACCGGCGCGGAACTGGACCGGATAGCCGGGACCAACAACTACGGCCGCCGGTTGCTGCGGCGCTGGACGAACACGGGGCGAATCGCTCACAACCGGACTGCGGGGGTCGACAAAGATGGGTCCGTCGTGTCGCCGACTGGTCATGCTTTGCGCCGATCGATCTGAGGTGGCGCATGAGGTTGAGCTCCTGCCGACTTGCTGCCGGAGGTCCTGCTATCGGCAGTTCAATGATCCCGTTTGTTCTTTTCGCTCGGTGGCCTTGAAATGCGGCGGCCTGTTGCGGCGATGAAGGTCATGGAGGTGCGCTGACATGGATGACGATGCTCAGGCATGGGACCGGTACTTCGATCTGAACATCGAACGGGTCCTGGAACACTGGCCGGTGGCGTTCGCGATCCGAGAGCTGATTGCCAACGCGCTGGACGAACATGCGATCACCGACACGGCGGAACCCGTCATCGTCAAGGACGGGGATGGCGCATGGCATGTCACTGACTTCGGACGGGGTCTGCGTTATGAGCACCTCACACAGAAGGAGAACGATGAGAAGCGTCGTCATCCGAAGGTGATCGGGCAGTTCGGCATCGGCTTGAAGGACGCGCTGGCAGTGTTCGATCGCCGGCAGGTGCGGGTCGAGATCCGCTCCCGGTTCGGTGACATCACGACCGAGCAGCGGACAAAGGGCGACTTCGCGGACGTGCGGACACTGCACGCGATCATTCACCCGCCGACCCGACAGGACCAAGTCGGCACGGATGTAGTGCTGCGGGGCATCAGTGACGAAGACGTGGCGACGGCCAAACACTTCTTCCTCCACTACAGCGATGACCGGCTCTTGGAGACCACCCGCCACGGTGGGGTGCTGGCCCGCTCGGGTTCGGGGCCGGCGCGCATCTATGTGAAGGGACTCCTGGTCGCCGAGGAGG
>DASUJK010000049.1:0-21350 GCA_036279295.1 Pseudonocardiaceae bacterium
GACGGTGGGGAGCCGAGAACGTCAGGCCAGTGGCACCGAGTAGTAGATCGCGCCGTCGCCAGCGATGGTGCCGATCGCGACGGTCAGATCCCGCGCCGCGCTGGGCACGATCACCGCGTGCTGCCAGGTGAGCGTGTGGCCGGGTAGCAGATCGGCGTCGGGTTCGCCGATGTGGTTGGCGCTGTCGTCGATCTCGGAGGCCTCGGAGTCGCCAGCCGTGGCCTTGACCGTGAGTTCCTGCAGCGGGTTGAAGGCCTGGTTGGCGTGATTGGACATCGTGATGGTGAATTCGACGGCTGAGCCCTTGGCTCCGTCGGCGAATGCGGTGTCGCTCGGAACGAATGACTTCGGCTTGGACACCGTCAGATCCAGGCTCTGTCCGTGGTGGGTGGCGCCGAAGGGGTATGGGCGGCTGGCTGAGCCGTCGGGCGTGGATGCTGCGGGGGCTACGTGAGCAGGAGTCGCGGCGGCCGTGGTGGCCAGCTGGCTCGTGGTCGCGGCACCAGTTGTGGTGGCAGAACAGCCGGCCAGCCCGAGGAGGGCGAGCGCGGCGGCCGCGGCGAGGATGATGCGCACGGGTGTGGGTCCTTTCGGGGATCGTCGCTGGTGCATCGCGGAGGTGACGTCACGGGTTAGCGGCCGTGACGTGCTGTCTCCTATTTGTCATCTATCTGGCAGATTCCGAGGTGAACGCCGATCGTCACGATCAGATCGATAGAGCGGCGTCCAGGCTCGCCGGATCCGGCCGGTCACGCTGAAGCCGGGAAGGGCACGTGGTCGTGGCAGCCGCCGATGATGCACATGCCCGTCTTGTGGTCGGCCTGTGGAATCGCGGCCAAGATGTTCGGCTGGTAGCTGTGGAACGCGGCAATCTGCGCCAATATCCGGTTGACGCGGGCGTCCTGGATGCGGTCTGCCTCGAACATCTCGGCGTCCAGGGTGCGGCGCAGCTCGTGCAGGTCGTCCAGTGCGGTGTCCAGGGCGGTCATCGCGTCGTTTGCTGCCTGCCGCACCTGCGGTTGCGGCTTGGAGACGTCGCGGGTGGCCCACACCTCCATGGCAGCGGCCAGGGCGGCCAGCTGCTCGCTGACGTCGGCGAGGTGGTCGCTGGTTGTGGTCATGGTCAGCACCGCCCGTTGGGCGTCGGTCCGATGATCACGAACAGGGCTGAGCCGAGCGCGGCGAGCATGGCGAACATTCCGGTGGTTGCGGCGGGGGCCTGCGCGGCGGCGCACGCGGCCAGCGCAGCGCATGAGCCGAGGGTGACACCGAAGGAGAACCAGCGCAGGTCGGTGGCTGCGGTGGTGGCGCGGTCCGCGAGGGTGTGCGTCATCGGGTCACCTGGTCATTGGCGGCGGCCATGGTGATGATGACGCCGACGATGATGGCGACCACGCCGATGGCGGCGATCAGGGCGCCGGTGGTGGGTATGCCGATGATGCGGCGGACGTCGAGGTGGCCGAGGGTGGCGAGCGCGCCCATGATGGTGGCGAGGCCGACGGCGACGACGATCTCGATGCGGGTGGCGTGCTGGTGGATCAGGGCGACGCTGTCGGTCTGGCGCGTCGGCTGGGGTGATCTGGCCATTGGGGTCCTCACGGGCTGTCTCAAGCGATTGAGCAGCTAGAGGAAAGTCCAAGGGATTCGGCGTGAACAGTCGGCCTAGGTCATGATTTATGCTGGTCAGCACTGCGGTAAGTCAACCAGGACTCATAATCCCTTGGCCGTGGGTTCAAGTCCCACCCGCCCTACCCAGTCTGATTAGCAGCGGAGCAGCCTCCAAGATCGCCCTAGTTGATCAATGGGTGTCGCTTGAGTGCGAGGTGCCTGACCTCATGGCTGGTACGCGCTCCTGACACCCGTGCGAGGCCGCATCGAACAGAGAGGGGGCGCCCTCCAGGTGATCGTCCATGCTGGGATAGATCCGTCACGGGACGTCGGACCTCCAAGCGCGAGAAGGTGGCTGCGCTGTGGGTGCAGTTGCTGAGGCGGTGCTGGCGCGAGTGATCTGTCGATTCGGGAAGATGGCCTCAATCAGTTCGGCACACACCCGACCCTATAGACTTGGCTGCTGCGCTACAGGTCGAGCATTTTGCTGAGCACTGTGCGAATGGCGGCGATCTGGTGTTCGTCGAGTTGGCCGATCGGGTTGGTGCCGGTCAACCGAGTGGCAGAGATCGTACGAATCTGCTCGGTAATGGCCCATCCGGTTTTCTGCCCAGGCAGGGAGACCTCGACGCGGTGCAGCCAGCCGACGCGCGCGACCGTGGTCAGCGGTAGCACGCTCAGCAGTTCGCCTCGCACCAGTTTCAGGTGAAACGCCGACGACACGACGAGCGCCGGACGGGACTTGCCCTGCTCGCGGCCTGCGACAGGTTCGAGAGCGACCCACCACACCTGCCAGGGCTCGATCCGAACCCTCACGCGGTACCGTGCTCGTCCCACGTGTCAGTGACGTGTGTCTGTGCCCTGTCCCATTGGTCGGCCTCGGCGAGGTACTCCGACCAGCCTTCCGGGTCGCTGGCACGGAAACGATCCATCGCCGCGACGGCCTGGGCTTCCCAGTGCTCGTCCAGGAGCCGATTCAGTGTCTCTTCTGCGGTGGCGCCACCGAAGTCGTCGGCGGCTACTTGCATCACCCGGTCTCGGGTCCGCTCGCTCACCCGCAGCATCGCCGTCATATGACCCAGTATACAGGTCTGTAAACGGATCGCGTGCGAGCGCGAGGTCGTCGGCTGACTTCGGCACGGACATGCCCTGCTTCCATTCGATGGTGTGGCCGGGTGGCACCTGCGACTCCGGTGCGCCGATGCCGGTGATGTTCATGCATCTGGCGAGGATCGGACGACTGCGGTTCGATCCTGCGGGTGAAGCCGGATGAACTAGGCGGCGAACCGTACGCTGAGGGACCAACTCGGCGAAGAACCGAAGGAGCCACGTGGACCAGCTCACGATCGGTGTCATGGCGAAGTCGCGCAAGGAGAACGAGCGGCGTTTGCCGATCCATCCTCGGCACCTGGACCGGATCGAGCCGGATCTACGGGCGCGCGTCTTCCTCGAACACGGCTACGGCGACGGTTTCGGCATGTCCGATGATCAGCTGGCCGAACTGGTGGGCGGGGTGCGTGATCGGGAGCGGCTGATCGCTGAGTGCGACGTGATCCTGCTGCCCAAACCGGAAGCCGCCGATCTCGCCGAACTGCGGGACGGGCAGATCCTGTGGGGCTGGCCGCACTGCGTGCAGAACGAGCCGATCACCCAGTTGGCCATCGACAAGAAGCTCACGTTGATCGCCTTCGAGGCGATGAACCACTGGAACGACGACGGCACGTTCAACTTGCACGTCTTCCACAAGAACAACGAGCTGGCCGGCTACTGCTCCGTGGTGCACGCGCTGCAGACCATCGGCTCGACCGGGGACTACGGCCGCAGGCTGCGCGCGGTGGTGATCGGCTTCGGCGCGACCGCTCGCGGTGCTGTGACGGCCCTCAACGCGCTCGGTGTGCACGACGTCGACATCCTGACCCAGCGCGGCGTCACCGCTGTCGCGTCGCCGATCCACTCCGCGCGCATCGTCCACTTCGACCCCGAGGACCGCGGCGAGCGGATCAGCCACGCCGTCATCGACGACGAGCAGGTGCCGCTCGCCGAATTCCTGGCCGAACACGACATCGTCGTGAACTGCGTACTGCAGGACCCCTCGGCGCCGATGATGTTCCTCGTCGAGGGCGATCTGCCCGCGTTCGCGTCGGGCAGTCTGCTCGTCGACGTGTCCTGTGACGAGGGCATGGGCTTCAGCTGGGCGCGGCCGACGTCGTTCACCGAGCCGACGTTCCTCATCGGCGACGGTGTCACCTACTACGGCGTCGACCACAGCCCATCGCTGTTGTGGGACTCGGCCACGTGGGAGATCAGCGAACCACTGCTGCCGCATCTGTCGGCGGTGCTGGCCGGGGCCGACGCCTGGGACGCGCACGACAGCATCCGGCGCGCCATCGAGATCCGCGACGGAGTGATCCAGAACCCGGCGATCCTGGCCTTCCAGCACCGCGCGGCCGAGTACCCGCACCCGCAGCGCTGACCCGGTGAGCACAGCGGGCGGGTGTTGACGGGCAGCGGTCAGCGGACCTTTTCCGGGATGGTGTCCAGCGAGTGCAGCACGTGCGCCGCGACGTCGTTCGCCGCTTTGTCGCCCAGCTTGGAGTGCGCTTGTATCGCGTCGGCGACCATTTTCAGTCGCAGTTCGTAGCCCGCAAGGACGATCGATCGATCAGGGGCCATGGAGGTGTCCTTTCTACTGGAGCGTGGTAATGACCGAACGGTACTTCACCGAACCGTCAACCCGGTCATCCGATCGTTGTGGTGTACCGTCGGTAGTACCGAGAGCACCTCGCCCGTTGGCAGCCAAGCCGACGACGTCCTCGGCGCGCGATACGCCGGAATCCTCCACGACAGGTCACTGTGGACGGAGTAACGTAGCGGTCCATTGTCGACTGTCCTGCTGCGACTCTGGTCGCTTAGTTCGGCGCCCGCGATTCACTGACTGTCAGGGACACCATCATGATCGCTGCGATCATCATTCCCATCATTCTCCTCTTACTCGTCGTGTTGGGCACGAGCGTTCGTCTCGTGCAGCAATACGAACAGGGCATCGTGTTGCGCTTCGGCAGACTGCTGCCCGACATCCGCCAGCCCGGTCTGCGGCTGATCATCCCGTTCGTCGACCGGATGCGGAAGGTGTCCATGCAGACCGTCGTGATGGGCATCCCGGCGCAAGGGGCCATCACCCGGGACAACGTGACGCTGACCGTCGACGCGGTCGTCTACTACCGCGTCATCGACCCAATCAAGGCCGTCATCAACGTCCAGCACTACCCGACGGCCGTCTCCCAGGTTGCCCAGACGTCGCTCCGGTCGATCATCGGCCGCGCCGACCTGGACACCCTGCTCTCCGACCGGGACCAGATCAACGCCGAACTGCAGGCCGTCATCGACGCCCCGACCGAGGGACCGTGGGGTCTGCACATCGAACGGGTCGAGGTCAAGGACGTCGCACTACCCGAGGGCATGAAGCGTTCGATGTCCCGGCAGGCCGAGGCCGAGCGGGACCGTCGTGCCAGGGTCATCGCCGCGGACGGCGAGTTCCAGGCGTCCGGCAAGCTGGCCCAGGCCGCGGCGGCAATGAGTGACACGCCCGGCGCGCTGCAACTGCGGCTGCTGCAGACCGTTGTCGACGTGGCGGCGGAGAAGAACAGCACGCTGGTGATGCCGTTCCCCGTCGAGTTGCTGAGGTTCTTCGAGCGCACCGCGGCACCCGCGCCCACAGCCGAGACCAAGGCCGTCGAGCCCACGGCCGTCGAGCCGGCGCCCACCCCCGCCGAGCTGCCCAGCGTCAACGGGGTGGCCGAGGCCGTCTGACCAACGACCGGCCGATCCGCCTCGGACCTACCACAGGCTCCGGGGCAGGTCGGTCGTCAGGTCGTCCAGCTCACCCCGGGTCTTCGCGGTGTACGCGACGGCGACCCGCTCCTCGAACTCGGCCATGGTGATCCGGCCCTCGCCGACAGCGTGTTGGAGTGTCTGGACCGTCTTCTCGCGCTCGGCGTTCGAGGCCCGGACGTCACGCTGCATCGTCACCACCCCGCTCTCGCTCACCACCAGCCTACTTTCAGGAAGCGGAGACATGGCTACTACCGACACGGTGCCAGGCACAGCCGACACCACGATCGACGAAGCCCGGCACACCGAGGAAGCATGTGCCGCCTGCGCCCACCCATGGGCGGCCCACGACGCCATCAGCACGCGCTTCTGCACGATCACCGTGGCCAAAGCGCTGACCCGAGGATGTGCGTGCCCGCGCACATGAACCGTTCCGCGCTGCGCGGACATGGCACGATGACCTTGTCCTGGTCGCGCGCGGATGGGAGTTCCTGGAGTGCCCCAACCCTTGGTGCAGGTCTGCCACGCGTCCGAACTCGGCGCGCTGGCCGGAGCACTCAGGTCGCTGCGCGTTCACACCGCCAGTCATGCCTGATCCGGAGCACACCGTCATCTCGGGTGCCACGGTCGTGACCATGGATGACTCGATCGGGGTGCTGGACAACGCCGACGTCGTCATCGAGGGTGACCGGATCCACGCTGTCGAGCCGAGGACCGGTCCGGGTCCAGAGAGCGGCCGCATCGTCGTGCCCGGTTTCGTCAACGCCCACCTGCACACCTGGCAGACGGCCTTACGCGGCATCGCGGGCAACTGGACCCTCCTGGAGTACCTACGCTGGACGCACGCTGGCCTGGCCACCCACTTCACGCCGGACGACATCCACCACGGCACCCTGGCCGGCGCGCTGAACCAACTCAACTGCGGCACCACCACCCTGGCCGACTGGTGCCACAACAACCCGACGCCACAGCACACCGACGCGGCCGTCGACGCCCTGGACCGCAGCGGTATCCGCGCGACATTCCTGCACGGCAGCCCGAAACCCGATCCGAAGCCGGGCGAGCCGCCCTACTGGGAGGTGCCGCATCCGCGTGCCGAGATCGAGCGGCTGGCCGGGCAGTCGCGGTTCGACGGTGGTCTGCTCAGGCTCGGGCTCGCGGTGCTCGGCCCGCAGTACGCGACCGTCGACGTCGTCGTCGCGGACGGCGAACTGGCCGACGAGATCGGCCTGGTCACGTCGATGCACCAGGGTGGCGGCCTGCCGAGGGCACCGGAGGGCTGGCAGGCGCTGCTCGACCGGAACCTGTTGGGGCCACACGTCAACGTCGTGCACGGCCACGACCTGACCGACGACCAGTTGCGCCGATTCACCGATCTGGGTGTCACCTTCTCGGTGACCCCCGAGATCGAGATGACGATGGGCCACGGCCATCCGCTGATCGGCAGGCTGCGTGATCACGGCGTTGCACCGTCGATCGGCGTTGACCTGGAGTCCTGCCTGTCCGGTGACCTGCTCACCGCGGCCCGGACCGCGCTGGCGCACCAACGCGCGCTGGACAACGCCGTGTACCGGCAACAGGCCAAGCCTGGCGAGCCGCCGATCGCCGACATCCCTTCGCTGACCACGATGGACGCGTTGCGCTGGATCACCGTGGAGGGTGCCAGGATGCTCGGCCAGACCGACCGGATCGGGTCGATCACGCCAGGCAAGCAGGCCGACCTGGTGGTCATCGACGCCCGCCAGCCCAACATGCAGCCGGTGCACGATCCGGTGAACGCCGTCGTGTTGCAGGCAGGCCTGGCCAACGTCGACTCGGTGATGGTGGCCGGCCGGTGGCGCAAGCGCCATGGCGTTCTCCTTGACCAGCAAGGAAAACAGCTCGACCCGGAGACCTGGCTGGTGCCGCTCCGTGAGTCGGCGGACCGGCTGACCGCGGCGATCGGGCTCTAGATCAACTCGACGGGAGCCTGCAACTCCGTGACCCAGTTGGCCATGTCCGGTGGGCAGTCCAGGTAGACCTCGCGTGCGTAGCCGGTGGAGCGGTACCCGTTGGTGTCCACCCACATGGACAGTTCCTGCCCGGTCGGCACCACGTTGTCCATCGAACCGTGGTGCAGGATCGCGGCCGCGGTGTCGATGCCCGGCAGGTCGACGATCTGGAAGTCGTACTTGGCGTCGGCGTCGGCGGCCACCGGCGCGCTCGCATGCACCAAAACGGCGCCGTCGGCCGCGTCCTCGTAGTACGAGATGGGCGCCCCCACGATGGTCACCCCGGCGTGTGCCAGCCTGGCCATCAGCTCCTGGTAGAGGGGCTGGCTGGCCGGGCCGATGTGTTCGGGGGCGTAGCTGGCGGCGACCGCCGTCAACTCGGCCACCCGGACCGCCGGCACCTGCTTGATGATCACCTCGTCGACTGACATCTGTCCTTCTCTCTCGATGGTCCGCAGCCTGGCCTCCACCTGCGTCAGGCGGGCCGTGTCGGTGACGATCTGCGCTTGCAACTGGGCGCGGCGCAGCTTCAACATGCCGCGCAGCTCGTCGATGTCGACCCGGTCGTTGAGCATGTCCTGGACCTGGTGCAGGGTGAATCCGAGGTCCTTCAGCGCAACGATCCGGTTGAGCTGCGACAGCTGGTTCGCCTCGTACGAGCGGTAGCCGCTCACCGGGTCGACCTGGGCGGGCCGCAGCAGGCCGATCGCGTCGTAGTGCCGCAACATGCGGATCGACACGCGGCCGTGCCGTGCGAAGTCTCCGATACTGAACATGATGCTGTCAGGTCTACCGCCTGACACTGTGTCAGGTGCAAGTCAGGCGTGGATCTCCACGTAGATCGTCTCGTCGCTGCGCATCGTCGTGTCCAGTTCGGCCAGGTCGGGCCGCTCACCCTCGCCGAACACGGCGATCCGCATGGCGTCCGGGTCGAATCCGGCCTGCGCGAGCACGTAGCGCAGCTCGGCCTCGTCGTAGATCCACTTGTGCCCGTAGTGGTAGAAGATCTGGTTGAACATGAAGGCCGTGCGGTCCGGCATCGGCGGCCCGACCCGCATCACCCTCAGCCGCCTGCGGTGCTTGCTGAAGAAGCCGTCCTGCTTGACGTAGCCATCGGCGTAGCGGCGCAGGTCCGGTGTGGTCAGCCGGAGCAGGCCACCGGGCGCGAGCACCCGCCGCACCTCGGTCAGCCAGCCGACCGCGACCGGCAGCGGCACGTGCTCGATGAGGTGCTCGGCGTACACCCAGTCCACGGCCCCGTCCTCGAACGGCAGCGCCTCGCTGATGTCGAGCTGGGTGAAGTAGCTGCGGCCGTCCACCCGGTACAGCGGGCCGGGCTCGGTCACCGAGTCGGGCGCGGTCAGCCCCACCAGGTCGGTGCCGAGACCGGCCTGGTGGGCCGTGGTGAACGCGGCGAACTCGATGCCGGTGATGCCGAGATCGGTCAGTTCGGTCCGGGTGGTGGGCAGCTTGTCGGCCACCACGTCCAGCGTGTCGCACCGGGCGATGGCCGCCGTGAACTCGTCCATCCGCGCCGCGAGCGCGTCCGGGTCCTCCCAGTTCCAGCCGGGGAACTGCGCCTCGCTCGCCATGCCGAGCATCCAAACACGGCCTGTTTCGGCACGACAAGATTGCCGAGCACGGTGGCACAGCTTGCGTCCGCGCGGGTGAGCGGGGCAGTTCAGCGAGCGAGTGTCGGCAGTTCGGCGAGCGCCTTGTCCAGTTCGGCCTGCGGCAGTTCGTGGTCCACGATCCCGCCTGCCAGGTACGTCCCGTAGGCAGGCAGGTCGAGGTGCGCGTGCCCGCACAGCGCGGTCAGGATCACCTTCTCCTCGCCGCTCTCCTTGCACGCCAGTGCTTCCCGGACGGTCGCCGCCAGCGCGTGGGTCGGCTCCGGCGCCGGGACGATGCCTTCGTTGCGGGCGAACTGCACGCCTGCTGCGAAGCATTCCTGCTGCGGCACCGCGATCGCCTCGATCAGGCCGAGGTCGTAGATGTGCGACAGCAGCGGCGACATGCCGTGGTAGCGCAGGCCACCGGCGTGGATCGGGTCCGGGATGAAGTTGTGGCCCAGCGTGTGCATCTTCAGCAGCGGGGTCAACCCGGCCGTGTCGCCGAAGTCGTACGCGTAGACACCCCTGGTCAGCGACGGGCAGGCGGCCGGCTCGACCGCCCGGATCACCGGGGACATCCGGCCGGCCAGCTTCTCCCGCAGGAACGGGAAGGTCAGGCCGGCGAAGTTCGACCCGCCGCCGGTGCAGCCGACGATCACGTCCGGCACGTCGCCCGCCATCGCCAGCTGCTTGATCGCCTCCTCGCCGATGATCGTCTGGTGCAGCAGCACGTGGTTGAGCACGCTGCCCAGCGCGTACCGGGTGTTCGGGTCGATGGCGGCCATCTCGACGGCCTCGCTGATCGCGATGCCGAGGCTGCCGGTGGAGTCGGGGTGCTCGGCGAGCACGGCGCGGCCGGACGCCGTCAGCTCGGACGGGCTCGGGTGCACCGAGGCCCCGTAGGTCTCCATCATCAGGCGGCGGTAGGGCTTCTGGTCGTAGGAGGCGCGGACCTGCCACACCTCGCACTCCAGCCCGAACACGGCGCTGGCGAAGGCGAGCGCGCTGCCCCACTGGCCCGCGCCGGTCTCCGTGGTCAGCTTGGTGACGCCCTCGGCGGCGTTGTAGAACGCCTGCGGCACGGCGGTGTTCGTCTTGTGCGAGCCGACCGGGCTGACACCCTCGTACTTGTAGTAGATCTTGGCCGGCGTGCCCAGGGCCTTCTCCAGCCTGCGGGCCCGGAACAGCGGCGACGGCCGCCACAGCCGGTAGACGTCGATCACCTCACCGGGAATGTCGACGTAGCTCTCGCCGGTGACCTCCTGGGCGATCAGCGCCATCGGGAAGAGTGGCGCCAGATCGTCCGGGCCGACTGGCTCGCCGGTGCCCGGGTGCAGCGGCGGTGGTGGAGGTGCCGGCAGGTCGGGGATGACGTTGTACCACTGGGTCGGGATGTCCGATTCGTTCAGCAGGTACTTGGTCTGCTCCGCCATGGCTGCCTCCAGCGGCTCGATCACCCAGTTGAGAGTGCCCAACCTAGATCGTCGGTCTCAGGACCGCTAGTGCAGTAGTTGTCGCCCCGGCGACCACCGGAAGTGGATTCGATAGGGTGAGCCGTCCCCACACGGATAACGCCGCGCTCACGCGACTGTGCACACAGGGAGCAATCGGTCATCGACGAAGGTCAGCTGATCGCCGGGCACTACCGGTTGTTGGAGCGCATCGGCAGCGGGTCGATGGGGGTGGTGTGGCGGGCTCGTGACGAGCGCCTGGAGCGGGTGGTCGCCGTCAAGCAGCTGCTGCCACAGCCCGGTCTCACCGACGAGCAGAAGCAGGACGCCCGGCGGCGTGCCCTGCGGGAGGCGCGGATCGCGGCACGCCTGCACCATCCGAACGCCATCGTGGTGTTCGACGTGGCCGAGCACGACGGTGATCCGTGCCTGGTGATGGAGTACCTGCCGGCCAGGAGCATGGCGGCGATGCTGGCCGAGCGGGGCAGCATGCCAGCCGCCGACGTGGCCGCCGTCGGCGGTCAGATCGCGTCCGCGCTGGCCGCGGCGCACGCGTCCGGCATCGTGCACCGGGATGTGAAGCCGGCCAACATCCTGATCACCGACGAGGGTGTAGCCAAGATCACCGACTTCGGTATCGCGAGGGCGGCCGGTGACGTCCAGGTGACCAAGACCGGCATGTTCGCCGGCACACCCGCCTACCTGGCGCCCGAGGTGGCCAGGGGACAGGACCCGACCACGGCGTCGGACGTGTTCTCCTTCGGTGCGAGCCTCTACGACGCGGTGGAGGGCGGTCCGCCGTTCCCGGAGCGGCAGAACCAGTTGGCACTGTTGCGGCTGGTGGCCGAGGGCAAGGTGCAGCCGCCCCGGCAGGCCGGCATGCTCACCGCGCTGCTGATGCAGCTGCTGCGGCCGGAGGCCGACGAGCGGCCGACGATGGGTGAGGCCAGCCGCATGCTCGCCGACCTGGCGGAGGGCCGCTCGGTGCCACTGGCCGCGCCACCGATCCCGCGCGCGCAGCCGACCCAGCCCGACATCCGGCCGTTGGCCGAGCAGGGGGTGCCCACACCCGCGGCCCCGGTCTACGGGCCGCCGGTGCCGGTCGCGTCCAGACCCGTGCTGTCCGACCGGCCGGCCGCCTACCGGCCAACGGCGTCGTCCGTGGCCACCGCGCAGCGGCAGCCGGTGGATCGCAGGCTCGTGTTGATCGCCGTGCTGCTCGTGGTGGTGGTGCTCGTCGTACTGGGTGTCGTCCTGCTGCTGAACAACGGCAGCACACCGACGAACAACGCAGGCGGCGGCGGTGCCACGACCACCACGTCGGCACCCCCCACGACGACGCCTGCCACCACCACGCCTGCCGCCACCACGGCCGTGGTGCCGGTCGGGCACGCGGTCAGCAGCGGCACGATCGCCTTCCAGCCCGCGGGCCAGTTGGTGGTCAACTACTTCGACGACATCAGCAACACGGCAGGCCGGTACGCGCTGCTCACCCCGGGTGCGCAGGCGGCGTTCGGCGGCCTGAGCGGCTTCGAGCAGTACTGGGGCAAGTTCTCCGACGTCAGCTCGGCGCACGCGATCGGTGTCACGACGAACGCGGACGGCTCCGTCGAGGTGCCGATCCAGGTCTCGTACACCACCACGGCGGGGGCCAAGAGCACGGTGCAGAAGACGATGCGGGTGGTCCAGGAGGGCGGCAAGCTGCTGATCGACGACAACGCCATGTAGCGCGTGGCGTCGATCAGCAGCTGATCACAGCCCGGCTTCCTGGAACGGGATGACCAGCAGCGGCGGCTGGTCCGAGTTCGAGTTGGTGTGGTTGTCCGACGGCTGGGCCGGCAGCGCCGGCACGGCGGCGACGGCCGGTATCGGCATCGCCTCCGGTGTCACCGGCTGCTGCGCCTCGGACACCTTCTTCGCCGACTCACTGGCCAGCCTGCGGATCTCGGCGGTCATGCTCGCGCTGGGACCTGCGCCTGGCGTGCCCTTGGCCGCCGCCTGCTTCGGCTTGGCGGCGCGTCGGGCCGGCACCCGGTGGGCATGGCTGATGAACTCAGCCAGGGCACCCCGGAGTGCGGCGGCGTTCGCAGCGGAAAGGTCTATTTCGTAGTCGACCCCGTCGAGCGCGAAACCCACCGTCTCGTCCGCGCGACCACCGTCCAGGTCGTCGAACAATTCGACAACGGTCTTGCTTGCCACGGTTCCCCTTGCGTCCCGATGCCTGATGGTAGCCGTGTTCCACGTCCTCGACTGCCGGACGCGTTTCGGCGTGCGCAGAGGCAGGATACGAGAACAATCATTCAGCTGTTCGCACGGCACCACCATATGTGCCGACAAATCCCGCACACGGCCGATCGAGCAGGTCAGTGCGAGTAGTCGTAGAACCCTCGGCCGGTCTTCTTGCCGAGCAGACCGGCGTCCACCATCCGCAGCAGCAGCGGCGGCGCGGAGTACAGCGGCTCCTTGAACTCGGCGTACATCGACTCGGCGACCGCTTTCGTGGTGTCCAGGCCGATCAGGTCGGCCAGCCGCAGCGGGCCCATCGGGTGTGCGCAGCCGAGCACCATGCCGTTGTCGATGTCCTCGGCGGACGCGAAACCCGACTCGAACATCCGGATCGCGGACAACAGGTACGGGATGAGCAGCGCGTTGACGACGAATCCGGCGCGGTCGGGTGACCGGACCACGGTCTTGCCCAGCACCTCGGTGGCGAATGTCTCAGCTCTGGTCTGCGTCTCGGTGCTGGACAGCAGCGACGGGATGAGTTCGACCAACTTGAGCACCGGTACCGGGTTGAAGAAGTGCACGCCGACGACCTGCTCCGGCCGCTGGGTGGCCATCGCCAGCTTCATGATCGGGATGGACGACGTGTTGGAGGCGAAGATGGCCTCGCGGCTGGTCACGACCTTGTCCAGGGTGGTGAAGACGTCGATCTTGGTCGGCTCGTGCTCGGCGACGGCCTCCACCACGAGTTCCCGGTCGGCGAAGTCGCCGAGGTCGGTGGTGAACCGCAGGTGGCCCAGTGCCGTGTCCCGGTCGGCCTCGGACAGCTTGCCCGACCGGACGCCACGCGCCAGGGACGCGGTGATCCGGGCCTGGCCCG
Source organism: Pseudonocardiaceae bacterium (assembly GCA_036279295.1). Lineage (GTDB taxonomy): Bacteria > Actinomycetota > Actinomycetes > Mycobacteriales > Pseudonocardiaceae > DATEPR01. The sequence goes on from DASUJK010000049.1 coordinate 13,598, forward strand.
CGTCGAGCGCGTCCGCGTTGATCTCGCTGACCAGCACGTCCAGCCCGGCCCGCGCACAGACCTCCGCGATGCCCGAGCCCATCAGCCCCGAGCCGACGACACCAATCCGCCTGATCTCACTCACGCGCCAGTCCTCTCTCCGCACCCCGCACCCCGCACCTTGCGGTCCACATTAATGTGCGTTCGCGGCCAACTACGCTGGGCCGTACGGCGGTGGGGCTCGCCGATTCGAACCGCGGCATCGGCGCCGCCAACGGTCCCTGCTCGGTAGGTCGACACATTCTGAGTAGGAGGCCGTGTGTCGAACGATGCGGAGTCGGCGGTCGATCCCGATGTGGATCTGCACATTCCGACCCAACGTCGCGAACTGACCGGCGCGCACCTGCGGGTGCTGGGGGTCATCGCGGCCGGCGGTGGGATCGGGGCCCTGGCCAGATACGGGATCGAGACGCTGCTGCCGGTGGCACCCGGTGGGTTTCCGTGGACCACGTTTCTGATCAACGTGAGCGGCTGCGCCCTGATCGGGGTGCTGATGGTGCTGGTCAACGACGTGTTCACCGGCCGCCCGCTGCTCCGGCCGTTCGTCGGGGTCGGTGTGCTCGGTGGTTTCACCTCGTTCTCCACCTACACCAACGAGGTGCGCGGACTGCTGCGGCCGGGTGCGCTGCCGGTCGCGTTCGTGTACCTGGCCGGCACGGTGGTGTGCGCGCTGCTCGCGGTGCTGATCGCGATGGCGGCGACCAGAGCCCTGCTGCCCAAGAAGGTCAGGGTGGCCGCGTGAGCGCCGTGCTGGTCCTCGTCGGCGCGGTCGTCGGCGCTCCGCTGCGCTATCTGACCGACCGGTTCGTGCAGTCCAGGCACGATTCGGTGTTCCCGTGGGGCACGCTCACCGTGAACATCGTCGGCTGTCTGGTGCTCGGCGCGCTGACCGGCTCGGGTGTGGCCGCGGCCAGCCCGCTGGCCATCCTGCTGGGCACCGGCTTCTGCGGGACGCTGACCACGTACAGCACGTTCAGCTACGAGACGGTCCGGCTGGCCCAGGAGCGGGCCTACTTCTACGCCGTGGCGAACGTGCTGGTCAGCGTGTTCGCCGGGTTGGGTGCCGTGCTGATCGGCTACGCGGTGACCAGCGCGGTCACATAGGTCCTGGTTACTGGCTGACCGGCAATCCCGCCGACGTCGCCGCCAGCCGGTTGAGCGCCGGATCGGTCGGGCTGGACGGGCCGTCGCTCCACACCACCTCGGTCACGCGGACCGACGTGTCCCGCACGGTCACCGTGTAGGCCGCGTTGTCGAACGACGTCGGGCCGCCCGGCCAGCCTGCGCCATCGGTGACCAGATCGGTGATCCCGCCGCTGCCCGGGGTGTTCGCCTCGGTGCCGAACGCCGTCGCCGTCGCAGGGTCGGCGAACGTCACCACGGCCAGCGCCACGGCGGCGGCCCGGTTGTCGGTCGCGGTCTGGTACACCGACCGGACCACGTCGACGCAGGCGTGCTGGGCCAGCCAGACCTGGATGTCGCCGTACGCGAGGCTCGCGCAGTCGGTGGCCTCGGCGGAGCCCTTCGGGCTGAACGCCACGCCCGAGACCCGGACCTGCGGCGGTGCCGGTGCCGGTGGCGGCTGACCGGCAGCCCGAGCTACCGGCGCACCACCGCCGGTACTGCTGACCAGCACGGCCACTCCGGCGACCACCAGCGCGGCCAGCACGCCGAGCACGGCCACCGGCAGCCATCTCGCCCGGTTGGCCAGCCGCTCCTGTCCCGCCTTGCCCAGCATCCGGACCCGGCGTGCCCGCGCGCGGATCCTCCTGGTGCGCCGACGCCGGGCGGGGGAGTCCCACCACCGGACGAGCCGACCTGGTGTCCTCGGGCGCCGGGGGTGCGTCCGCTCGGTGATCCGGGGGATGAGCGTGGTGCTGGCGCTGGCCAGGTCCGGGGTGACCGCATCCGCGAAGCCCTCGGCCGCGACCTCGCCGATCAGCATCGGCACCTGGTCGCCGACCAGTTCGGCCAGCAGCGCGCGGACCTGCTCGACGGAGCACGGTCGGGCGGCGACGGCCAGTTCCCTGGTGGCGGTGAGCATCGACCTCGGATCCGGGTGCAGCACCCGGACGCCCTGGTGCAGGTCGCCGGTCGACTGCACGACCTGTCCGACGTACGGCCCGACGGCCACGATCGTGCTGACCGGGATCGGAGCCAGCGCCCGCGCCTCCAGGGCCGTGGTGACCGCCTTGGCCGCGGCCAGCGCCTCCTGAGCCGGGTTCACGGCGCCGTCCTCGCGGACCAGTGGCCAGCCGTCGGCCTTCCACATGTCGGTGAGCGGGGCCTCCAGCCGGACCGCCGGGTCCGGCAGGTCCACGCCCACCACGACCATGACGCCTCTGGGCACCACGATGACGGCCTCCACCGGCCGGGGGCACCCCAAGGGGGTGACACCCAGCAGGGCGATTCCACCGAGCACGGTGTCCGCCGGTCCCCAGGACGAGAGCGCGGCCCGGACATCCACGCCGACCTGCGAGGTCTCCGCACCGAACCGGACCAGCCGCACGGCACACCTCCCGTCGTCACCGGTCATCGAGCCGTCACCCTCGGTGGGACACCGTATCGCCGTAGCCGCACCGACGGGTGGTCGGTGGCCCCTACCGGCGATATGTCGGGGATTCAACTGTGATCACGGTCAAGGATCTTTCCGGTTCAGGTGGCGGGAGCGGCCGGAGTAGGGGCAGAATGGCGCAGCAACAGCCGCAGTGATCGCGAAGTTGACGGGAACCGCTGTCGGAGGGCGTAGGGGAAGACGTCCCTCGTCGAGCAGCGGAGGTCAGCAGTGAGCACTAGTGGCGTGGTGTACGTCCACTCGTCGCCGTCTGCGGTCTGTCCGCACGTCGAGTGGGCGCTCGCCGGCACCCTCGGTGTCCGGGTGGCTCTGCAGTGGACCGCGCAACCAGCCGCGCCGGGCCACCTGCGGGCCGAGTGTTCGTGGACCGGTGACCCCGGCACCGCGAGCACCCTGGTCACGGCGTTGCGCGCGTGGCCGATGCTGCGGTTCGAGATCACCGAAGATCCGAGCCAAGGCCTCGACGGCGAGCGTTTCTGTTTCGCGCCCGGACTTGGCCTGTGGCACACCAGGACCGGCGCGAACGGCGACATCATGGTCGGTGAGGACCAGTTGCGCACCCTGGCGGCCAACAGCCGAGGCGGCGAATCCTTCGCGCACCATGTGGACAAGCTCCTGGGCAAGCCGTGGGACGACGCCCTGGAGCCGTTCCGCAGGGCGGGCGACGGTGCCCCCGTGACCTGGTTGCACCGGGTGGGTTGAGCACCGGGCACAGCCCGGTGTGTGGCACTCTCGGTGTGTGCCGTCCGATGCGAGTCGCCCGACCAGGTGGTGGGTCGCGCCTGTCCTCGCCGTGGTCGTGGTGGCCACCGCGGTCGCTGCCCTCGTCGCGCACAGCCTCTACCGGCGGCCGGTCGCCGTCTCGGCGCCCTCCGTCGTGGTGGCCACCGGGTCGTCCTCAATGCCCGGTAGCGCGGAGCCAGGGCCGCCCAACGTGTCGGTGACGCCGGAAGTGCAGCGGACAACGCTGTATCCGCAGGTCCTGCAGCTGGCGCAGACCTACTTCGACGCCATCAACGCCAAGAAGTACGACGAGTGGCGGTCCGTCGTGACGCGGGCCGTGGCGAAGACCAAGTCGCAGTCGGCGTTCCTCAAGGGCTACGAGTCCACTCACGATGGTTCGATCGTGGTGTACCGGGTGGACGGCACACCCGGCGCGGGCCTACGCGTCCTGGTCACGTTCCACAGTGTCCAGGAGGTCGCCGACACGCCGGCCGGGTCGCCGTTCCCGTGCCTCGCCTGGCAGGTGGTGTGGCCGCTGAGCTTCGACAACAACGACGGCCGGTGGAAGATCGACGCCGGTACGACAACGGATTCGCCCCAGCGCGAAGCGTGCTGAGGCCCCGGCGCGCCAGCGGCGCGGGAGGGCCAGGAGCGAAGCGACAGCCGGTCCTCCCGCGCCGAGTCAGACCGCGGCGAACGCCAGTGCCACGTTGTGGCCACCGAAACCGAACGAGTCGTTGATCGCGGCGGTCAGCTGCACCTTGCGCGGTTCACCGGCCACGACGTCCAGCGTCACCCCGGGGTCGAGGTTCTCCAGGTTCGCGGTCGGCGGGATCACGCCTTCGTACAGCGACATGATGGTCGCGATGGACTCGACAGCGCCCGACGCGCCGAGCAGGTGCCCCAGCGAGCCCTTGGGCGCGGTCAGGATCGGGTGGTCACCGACCGACTTGCGCACGGCCATCGTCTCCGGCACGTCACCGACCGGTGTGGACGTGGCGTGCGCGTTGACGTGCCCGATGTCGGCGGGGTCGATACCGCTGGTCCGGACGGCGGCCGCGATCGCCCTGGCCTGGCCGCCGGCCTCCGGATCGGGTGCCGTGATGTGGTACGCGTCCGACGACGTGCCGACGCCGGCCAGTCGCGCGTAGACACGGGCGCCACGGGCCGCGGCGTGCTCGGCACGCTCCAGCACGACGATGCCGGCGCCCTCACCGAGCACGAAGCCGTCCCTGGCCATGTCCCACGGCCGGGAAGCGCGTTCCGGATCGTCGTTGCGGGTACTCATGGTGCGGGCCTGGGCGAAACCGGCCATGGTGATCGCCACGATGGCCGCCTCGGCGCCACCGGCCACCACTACGTCCGCCTCACCGGTGCGGATCATCCGCCAGCCCCAGCCGATCGCCTCGGCACCCGACGCGCACGCCGAGACCGGCGCGTGCACGCCAGCCCTGGCCTTGAACGCGAGACCGACGTGTGCCGCCGGGCCGTTGGGCATCAGCATCGGCACGGTCAGCGGGGACACCTTGCGCATCCCTTGCTGGTCCAGCAGGGTGTTCTGGTTGATCAGGGTCCCAACGCCGCCGATTCCGGTACCGACGATCACCGCCAGCCGGTCGGGGTCGACAGCGCCCTCCAGCTTGGCGTCCTCCCATGCCTGGTGGGCCGCGACGAGCGCGACCTGCTCGGACCGGTCCAACCTGCGGGCTTCCACCCTGGGCAGGATCTCGGTCGGTTCGACGGCAAGTGGCGCTGCGAAGGTGACGGGCAGGTTCAACCGCTCAACCCACTCGTAGTCCAGCTTCCGTGCGCCACTGCGTCCGGCCAGTAGTCCCCCCCAGGTGGAGGCGACGTCCCCGCCCAGCGGGGTCGTCGCGCCCATCCCGGTGACGACGACGTCGTTACCGCTCATGTCGTCTCCGCAACTGAATGCGAGCTACTTACTACTTGGTCTGCTTGCCCGAGATGTAGTTCACCGCGTCGCCGACGGTCTTCAGGTTGGCCAGTTCGTCGTCCGGGATCTTGACGCCGAACTTGTCCTCCGCCTGCACCGCGATCTCGACCATCGACAGCGAGTCGATGTCCAGGTCATCCACAAAGGACTTCTCCGGCGTGACGTCGGCCGCCGCGACACCGGCGATCTCCTCGACGATAGCGGCGAGTTCCTTCTCGATTTCCTCGTTGGCCACCTAACGGTTCCTTCCTTGAGCGCGGTACCGGCTGGCCACTCGACCACCGGAGTCATGGGTTTGGATCATGGACTGATGACGACCTGGGAGGCATAGGACAGCCCAGCGCCGAAGCCGACGAGCAGCAGTACGTCACCACTGTGCACCCGTCCCGCGGCACGCATGTGGTCCAGTGCCATCGGGATGGACGCCGATGAGGTGTTGCCCGAGTACATGATGTCGTCGGCGACCACCATGTCCTCGCGTGCGCCCTCGTGGCGCAGTTTCTTGGCGATCGCGCCGACGATGCGCAGGTTGGCCTGGTGCGGGATCAGCACGTCCACATCGGACGGCTTGAGCCCGGTCAGTTCCAGCGCACGCAACGCGATCGGCGCGACCTGCGTGGTCGCCCACCGGAAGACCGACTGGCCCTCCTGGTAGATCCACTTCTCGTCACGCATGTAGATCATGTCGGCCAGGTCGCCCGCGCTGCCCCACGCCACCGGGCCGATGGCCGGCTCGTCGGCGGCGCCGACGACCACGGCACCGGCCCCGTCGGCGAAGATGATCGCGTTCGCCCGGTCGGTCGGGTCGACCCAGCCGGTGAACTTCTCGGCGCCGACCACCAGCACCCGCCGCGCCGAGCCGGCCCGGACCAGGTCGGACGCGGTGCCGATGGCGTAGCAGAATCCGGCGCAGGCCGCGTTCACGTCGAAGGCGCCGGCACCCTTGATGCCGAGCATGTCGGCCACGCGGGCCGACGCGTTCGGGATCTGGGTGGGCATCGTGCAGGTGGCGACGATCACAGTGTCCAGGTCGGACGGCGTGAGACCGGCGTCGGCGATCGCCTTCGCGCCCGCCTTCGCCGCCATGTCGACGACACGCTCCTCCGGGCCCGCCGCCCGGCGTTCGATGATGCCGACGCGCTCGCGGATCCACTGGTCGTTGGTGTCGATCACCTGGGCGAGATCGTCGTTGGTGACGATCTTGTCCGGCTGGTAGCTGCCGGTACCGAGGATGCCGGTGGCTGCCGGGCCGGTCGCTGTGGTCAACGCCGTCAAGCCGGTCACCTCGCACCTCCGGTCGAGCTCTCCGCCAGCAGATCCGCGACCTTCGCCAGGTCGTCGGGGGTCTTGAGCGGCACGGTCGCCGTTCCCTTCAACTCGCGTTTCACGAGGCCGGACAGCGCGCCAGCCGGCGGCAGTTCGACAGTGGCTGTGACACCGAGGCCGGCCAGCGTGGCCATGCAGCGGTCCCACCGGACGGGCTTGGTGACCTGGGCGATCAGCCTGGTCAACTCCTCGGTGCCCGATGTGATCACGGTACCGTCCGCGTTGGACAGCAACGGGAAAGCGGGATCGGCGACGGTGATGTCACCGGCCCGCTCGCGCAGCGCGGCCTCAGCCGGCGCCATGTACTTGGTGTGGAAGGCACCCGCGACCTTGAGCGTGATCACCTTGGTGCCCGGCCGACCGGCAGCGGACAGCTTCTCCAGCGCGGTCAGCGAACCAGCCGCGACGATCTGGCCCGCGCCGTTGATGTTCGCGCCGACCAGGTCGAACTCGCCGAGCCACGCGATGACCTCGTCCGGGTCGCCGCCCATCACGGCGGCCATCCCGGTGGGCTCCAGCGCACACGCCTCGGCCATCGCCTTGCCGCGCACCGCGGCCAGCGCGACAGCGTCGTCGGCGCTGAACACGCCTGCCATCGCCGCGGCCGCCAGCTCACCGACGGAGTGCCCGGCGACCGGGGTGCCGGCCGGCACTTCGTAGCGCCTGCGCAGTTCACCGAACGCGATCAGGCTCAACGCCACGACCAGCGGCTGGGTGATCGACGTGTCCTGGATCTCCTCGGCGGACGCTGTGGTGCCCAGCCGGGCCAGGTCCAGTCCCGTCGACTCGGACCACGCCGCCACTTGCGCGGCGACACCGTCCAGTTCGAGCCACGGGCCGAACATGCCTGGCTTCTGGGCGCCCTGGCCGGGCGCGAGGAGTGCCATCACCTTTCCAAGGGAACACGGTTGTGGTCCGGTTAGGGGGTGTTGGCGCCAACCAAGACAGCCCGCCGGTTTTGGAGGAATCCTACAATTATGCCAACCGGGTAACCAACAGTAACCTGATTTTCTTGTCGGTCAAGCCACGCTGACGTTGTATAACTCCACTACCACAGCCCGCGGGCCCTGGCCAGCCGGCCAACGGTCAACGCGATCCGGAGCACCAGTGCGTCCCTGGATTCGACGGGGTTGCGG
>DASUJK010000050.1:0-39955 GCA_036279295.1 Pseudonocardiaceae bacterium
GGCCGTCGGGCGCGTACGGGAACGCGACGAACGCGTCCTTCGAGTTCGCGCTGATCCATGTCGTGAAGTCGCCGACGCCGTTGCCGACGCCGTAGTTGCCCAGGTACGTCAGTGCCGGGTACACCGACGGCTCCGGGCTCACGACGACCGAGTTGCCGAACCGTCCGCCGTCGCCGAGCATTGCCGCGAACGTGTCGAACGAACCCGCCTGGCGGTAGAAACCGCGCCACGTGACCAGCAGTCGGCCGGTGGTTGAGTAGCCGATGCCGACCTGGCTCGCCTGGACGACAGTCCCACCGGTCTTCGGTTGCGCGGGCACGGCCGAGTGCCAGGTCCGGCCGGCGTCCTCGGTGTGGTAGATCTTGGGCAGCAGGTGATCAGGCGTGTAGACGGCGATCGCGTAGTGGCCCCGGTGCCGGGGATCGGCCGCCGAGATCGGGAACCGCACAGTGCCGGTCGCGTTGAAGTCGCTTGCCGGCGCGACGAAGTGCGCCGCGTAGCTCGCGCCCTGGTCGGGGCTGGTGAACAGCGACAGGCACGGGCAGGTCCGGTTCGGCAGTGGCGTGGAACTCGCCGCCACCGGGACGGCCAGCACACCGAACGCCGATGAAGGAGTGCCGACCGCCTGGTGCGTCGGAGCGACCCAACCGGGCACGGATGGCTGGTGCACGGTGCCGAACGTGGCGCCGTGGTCGGCCGAGCCGACGATGTAGGACCCGTTGCTGGTCGACTCGGTGTACAGGGTGCCGGTCTGCTGGTCGACGAATCCGTTTGCCCCGTCCCACGGGGTGTCCTCGGGAGCGGTACCGCCGTTCAGGCCGGTCTCGCCGGGGGCGAATCGAGAAAGGTCGATCCCCCAGGTGCCGGGGCTCCAGGTCTTGCCGTTGTCATGGGAAGCCGTGAGCATGACCCGGCCCTGCTTGGGCAGGTCGTTCGGACCCGGCGTGTACACCGAACCACCCGCGTATAGTGTCCCGTCCGGACCGAAGGTCGCCCACGGTGCGTTGCAGTACCAGAGGTCCAGCGACTCGGCTGCCGGGCTGGTGCGGAAGCCCGGCATGAGGTCGGTGCCGGTGTAGGTCTTGCCGCCGTCGGTGGAGACCGACACGTGGCAGTCCGCGGTCTGGCCCTTGTCGGCGGTGACGTCGACCGGGAGGCCGTACTGCCGCCAGGCGACGGCGACGACGTCCGGGTCGGCCGGGTCGACCGCGACCTGGGGGAAGACCGAACTGAACATCGGCGTGTTGCCGCTGATGTCGGTCAACGCGATCTGACCGCTGAATCCCTGCGGTGTCCAGTAGGGCCAGCCACTCGCCGCGCCGGGGCCGGGAGTCGAGTGATCCGCTGCCAGGCCACCGGCGACGACGAGTGCTGCGGCGATCCCGGCGATGCCCGCCTTCGCCGACATGATGCTCACGAGGCGGGCTCCGATTCGCGTGGTCGGTCGGTCATCTCTGCTGGTCCCTTCGGTCGGCACGTGCTTCCACGGCAGGGCACGATTCAGTAGGGCGAAATGATTGCGGCGCAAGGATGTGCGGCAGGCACGGCAGGCGACGTGTCTTCGGGTTCTCGGAACCGGTCAACGGGAGAACAAGCGGCGGCGTCGTGTACTGCTGGACACTGTTGTTCAGTGTTTGTGAACGTTCGCTATGCAAACTATACGGTGCCTCTCGGGGTGTCAACGGTGCGACATGCGGGGTCGGCGGCAGCGACTGCGGACCGTGACTCGTGGTCAGCGCCCTGGAGTCGTTGACAATGGTGGGTTTCACGATTCCGAAGCTCCGGGGCGGCTGTCCGCGATTCCTGCATTTGGGCGACCTCATTGACGCGCGATGGGTGGCGCCCTATCTTTCCGTGTGTTCGCCTACACAAAACACCGTTCAGTGGAGGCCAACGCCGACGCGCGTCCTATGAGAGCTCTCCCTCGCTGTTACCTGCAAACTCGAAGGGAAAGTCACGTGCTCCATCGCCTGCGGCCCATCGGCCGCCCTGTCCGCATTGGACTCACCGCAACGGGCTGCGCGTTGGTCGCGCTGCTCGGGATGACCACGCCTGCGCTGGCGCAGCACTCCTCGGCACCATCCACACCGCACTCCACGGCGGTCCCGGTGCCGGATCCGACCCTCGCCGGGCCCGTGGTGACCCGACCCGATCTGGACGGGACACACGGGATTCCCTACACGTCCTCGGCGGTCGACCTGGCTTCGCACGGCTACTCCGAACAGGAGTACTTCGTGTCCGGCACGGCTCGCGCATACCAACCGGTCGGCACGCTGACGGCGGACGGCCGGTGGAACGTGCAGGTGGCCAGCACCGCCGCGTACAAGACTCGCATCATCGTCCGCAAGCCGATCAACTTGAAGACGTTCAGCGGCAACGTGGTCGTCGAGTGGATGAACGCAACCGTCGGCCGAGACCTGGGCGTGGGCTGGGTCTTCGGCAGCAACGGGCTGTTGCACGACAACGACATCTACGTCGGCGTCTCCGCGCAGGCCCTGCCGATCAGTGGCCCCGCGCAGAGCTTGCAGGCGTGGGATCCGGCGCGCTACGGCTCGCTGGTCCACCCCGGTGACCAGTACTCGTACGACATCTTCGCCCAGGTGGCCCAGGCCCTGCGCCACCCCAGGGGTGTCAACCCGATCAGCGGGGCGAAGATCCGCTCGGTCATCGCCTACGGCGACTCGCAGTCCGCCTTCCGGCTGGTGACCTACGCCGACGCGTTGCAGAACCGCGACCAGGTCTTCGACGGCATCCTGCTGAACAGCCGCTTCGGCAACGGTGCCGCGCTCAACACCGGCGCGACCCCGCCCACCGGGACGGTGATCCGTCCCGACGTCAAGGCCAAGGTGCTCACCCTGGAGACCGAGACGGACATCATCCGCGGCTCCAACGGGTTCCTGCCGGCAACCCAGCCGAACTCGAACAACTTCCGCCTGTGGGAGGTCGCGGGCTCGTCGCACTTCAACGCCGCGGAGGAGGCGACGATGCGGATCCAGGCGTTCCGCGAGTCGCCGTTCGCCAACCCGCCGCTGCAGTTCAACAGCTGCCCGGAAGCCATGAACAACCTCAGCTTCGGCGACGTCGTGGACGCCGCGTTCCACGACCTGGCGCACTGGACCGTGGACAACGGCTACCGGCCGCCATCGCCCGGCCTGGTCGGCGTGACACCGGACGGCACCGCGTACGTCAAGAACTCCCTGGGGCTGACGGTCGGCGGCATCCAACTACCGCAGGTCGCCGTGCCCACCGGAGTCGTGTCCGGACTCGGCAACACCGGTACCGGCACCTGCACGTTGGCCGGTGAGTACGTGCCGTTCAGCCAGGCCCAGCTCACCTCGCTGTACCCGAACCACCAGGTCTACGTGTCGAAGTTCGACGCGGCGACCGCGCGCTCGGTCGCGCAGGGCTTCATCGAGCCCTATGACGCCGACGTCCTGAGGGCACAGGCGGCGGGATCGGCGATCCCCGCGATGACCAACGTGCCGTAACAGCCGAATCCCCGCCGTCCCAGCGAAGGAAGGATGTCCATGCCCTACCCACATCTGCCACGACGACGACATCTCGTGTTGCTGACCGCGTCGGCGGCGCTCATCGCCACCACGCTCGGCGTTGGCGTCAGCACTGCCGCGACGCCGAGCGCGAACGGCGTGCCCGTCGCACAGATCGTCCGGCAAGCGATCAGCCAGGCCGGCCCCAGCGCGGCGCCGGGAACGTTCACCGTGCCCAACATCCCCACCGTCACCGGCCCGATACCGAGGACCGAGACGTCCATCCCGATCGGCACGGCGTACTTCCCCGGTGCGTCCGGATCGATCAACCTGGCCGACTACGGCTACGTCGAGGACGAGTACTTCCTGTCCGGCACCGCGAACGTCTACCAGTACGACGCGTCCGGGAAGAAAGTGGAGATCAAGACCCCGAACGTGCCGTACACGACGGTGATCCTGGTGCGCCACCCGATCGACCCCCGCAAGTTCAGCGGCCGCGTCCAGTTGGAGATGTCGCATCCCCAGTTCGGTGTCACCACACAGGTCTGGGCGCACAACTACAAGATGTTCATGGCCGACGGCGACGCCTGGGTCCGGGTGACGACCAGCCGTGGTGGCCCGACCGGATCCAGTATCGGTGTGGCCCAGCAGTACAACCCGACCCGGTACGCGTCGCTCAACGTGCCGGAGGACGGGCTCAACTGGGACATCATCGGCCAGGTCGCCGAACTGCTGCGGTCCAACGCCAACCACAGCCCGCTGACCGGATTCCATGTCAACCAGATCTTCATGGAAGGCTTCTCCGGCGCGGGCGCGATCGTGCTGTTCTGGATCAACGACATGTCGCGGATCCTGCGTCAGGCCAACGGACAGTCCCTCATGGACGGCTACGTCGTCGGCGAGCCAAGCGGCTACCCGTTGATCAACTCACAGTCGCCGCCGATCGCGGCGAACGACCCACGTCAGGCCGTCATCCCGCCGGGTGTCCCGGTGGTCAAGTTGCACAGCAGGCCGGAGCCTGCCAACCAGCGCCGGCCGGACAGCGACACGGCGGCCGACCGCTACCGCACCTACGAGACAGCGGGAGCGTCGCACACCGACAACTACACCAACCCGTTCAGCTTCCCGACCTTCATCCAGGAATCGGGAACACCGTGGGCGCAGACCAACCTCTACCCGTTCACGTGCGAGTTCGCGATGAACGACTTCCCGTTCGAGAACCAGTGGAACCTGGCGATCAACACGATCGAACGCTGGGCGTCGGAGCCGGCCAGCGGTCGCGGCCACACGTGGAATCCGCCACACGCGGCACGCATCGTGGTCAACGCGGACGGCACGATCGCGAAGGACAGGTTCGGCAACGACCTGGGCGGTGTCCGGTCGCCCGCGGTGGACGTGCCGACGGCTACCTACTTCGACACCAACGTGCCGCTGCCCGGTGACCGTGGATTCTGCGGCAACACCACGGTCGGGCACGTCGTGCCGTTCACGAAGGCGCAGCTCAAGGCGCTGTACCCGACGCACGCCGACTACGTGCGCAAGGTGACGCGGGACGCCCACCGGCTGGCCAAGCAGGGCTGGCTGCTGCCGCTGGACGTGGCGTCGACGATCAAGGCCGCACAGCAGTCCGACGTGTCCTGATCCGATGGAGCCCCTGGGCCGGTCGTGGCGCGTGCCGCGGCCGGCCCAGGACCGGCCGGTTCGTCATGGCCGGTTCGTCATGGCCACTGTGAGTCAGGGTCGACGCGGTTGACGATGCGGTCGCCGATTTCCCGTAGTGCCGCGATCTGCTGGTCGGTGAGCGGATCGAAGACCAGGCGCCGGACGGCGCTGACGTGTTCCGGGGCTGCCGCGGCGACCTTCTCGCTGCCCGTGTCGGTGAGGACCGCGTTGGTGTATCGGCGGTTCCCGGGGCAGGGCTCCCGGCGCACCCAACCGTGCTTCGCCAGTTGCTTGACGACGTTCGACAGCCGCGATTGGGAGCCGTTCACGATGGCGGCGAGATGGCTCATCGTCAGGGTGTGCTGCTCGGCCATGGCGAGCGCGGACAAGACGGAGGACTCGAACAGGGTCAGTTGGGCGTCCCGCTGTAGTTGGGTGTCCAACGCGGCGGGGAGCTTCATCATCATGCCCGCCAGCGCGCCCACATCTGCTGCTCGGAATCGGTCAGCCAGCGCTCGGACATGGCGCCAGTCTATGGCTCGCTTCAGGTTTGAAGTGACGTGACCGGGGGTACGCTTCAAGCTTGAAGCAACAGCGGTCCGCCTGACCCCGCTGCCCGGCCGCGGTGTCGCGCTGGTGATCGTCGTCGCGCTCACGGCTGTGCTGACGTGGATGTCGCCACTGCTGGCGCGGGCCACCGGTGTGCCTGCCGCACAGGTCAACGGCTGGGTCACCGATGCGACGCTGAACGCGCTGAGCCTCGCGGTGATCCTGCATGTGGCGGTCTGGCGGCGGTGGCCGACAGATGCGGCGGATTGGTTTTGCGCAGGTTGGGTACTCGGCCCATGTGACTACGGACCGCTCGATCTCCGAACTGCTCACGGAACTGTCCGGCAACCTCAGCAGGCTGGCGCGGGCGGAGATCCGGTTGGCCATGATGGAAGTCCAGTACAAGGCCAAGCGGGCCAGGCGCGGCGGTGGCACGCTCGGTTTCGCCGGAATGCTGGGCCTGTTCGGTGTCGCGACGCTGATGGCGTGCGCCGTGCTGGGACTGGCCACGGTCATGTCGGCGTGGCTGGCGGCCCTGCTGGTCGGCATGGCCGCCGTGCTGCTGGCGGGTCTGCTGGCACTCGCCGCGCGGTTCCAACTGCGCCGCGTCGGGCCGCTCGCACCGGAGTGGGCCGCGATCAGCGTCCGGGAGGACATCGACCTGCTCAGGCGGGCGGCACACCGATGACGGACGAGCGTGCGGCTCCGAGGTCGGAACTGCCACCACATCTCGGCCCGCTGATCGACGAGATCGACAGCGCGGGCCAGGACGCGGCGCGGACGGTCGCCGCGCTGGTCGGCAAGCTGGACGTGCCGACCAGGGTGCGGAGGGCGGCGACGCGGCGATGGGGGCCCGCGGTTGGTGGTGAGTGGCAGGTCGTCACCGGCGCGTGGCCGGTCGTTGTCGTCGCGGCGGTGCTGGTGCTGCTGGTGCTCGGTCGCCTGCTGCGGCGACCGGAACCACGGAAAGCCGGGTAGCCGGGTAGCCGGTTGGCACACGGGGACAGCGCTCGCCGAAAGCCGGTAGCCGGCCCGCGTGTCGACCCTCCCGGCGGGCGTGTCGACTGTTGGGCGGGCGAGTTGCCTGTTGGGCCGGCTGTGTCGACCGCCGCGTCGGGCGAGTCGACCGCGCCTGTCGCTACGCCGTTACCGGCGTGCGGACGAAGATCGGCATCGTCCTGGTGGTCCTCTTCTGATACTCGGCGTAGTAGAGGTCGACCTGGACATGCTCACTGTCCAGGTCGCGGCCGCGCTGGACGGCCCCGTACTGCTCCACCTGTCGTCCGACGATCCCGCCGACGAACTGGAAAAGCGGATCGGGCAGGCGTGGCAGGACCTGGTGGAGCGGGTCTGCCGGCCGTAGCTGTCAACCGCCACCGGGCACCTGTCAGCCGCCACCGGGCACCAAGGCCGGCGCGGCCCCCGTGCAGCAACGGGATCGCGCAGGTCGTCGGGCTCCGTCATCGCCGGTTAAGGCTTGCCGCCAAGCCCGTTGCCGGGAGGAGCGCCCGTGTTCGGCGGTTCCGTCGGGGTCGACACCGTGGTCGTCGGCTCAGCCGACGCCGTGGTCGGCGGTGCCGCCGAAACCGTGGGCGGGGGCGGAGGTGGGGCCGCAGGCGACGTGGTGGCCGGCGCCTTCCTGACCGGCCCGGGGGCGGACGATGCCAACGTCGGTGGAGCGGCGGGTGCGTTGGCTGGGGCCGGATGTTCTTTCGCGACAAGCATTTTCGCTACTGGCGCGGAGCCGTGCCGCCCAGCGCCGTGCCGCCCGACGCCGGGTGCTCCGGAGCCGTTGCTCCCGGTTCCACCACCGGCCGCTGCCTCCTGGTCGGAGCTGCCCCCGCCACCAGACCCGCTGTGCGCGCTGCCAGTTACCGCGGTCGGCGGTCGACCTGCCAGCGTCGGTGGCGTGTCCAGCAGGAACACCAGCGCGGCGACCGCTGCGGCGATCCCGGCAACCGAAGCGACCACCGGCCCGGACCGGTACCTCCGGCGAGGAGAACTGGCCGGTCCGAGCGGGACCAGTGCGGTGCTGTCCTCGTCGCCCGCCCAGGCGACCGGTTCGTCGGTGACCAGGAACATCGGAGCCGGTCGCGGTGGCTCCACATCGGACCCGGTGTCGTCCAGCGCCGCCCGGAGTCGCAGCGCGCATGTTTCGGCGGTCGGCCGTTGGCGGGGCTCGGTCGCGGTCATCGCCGTCAGCAGGTCGGTGAGATCGGGGGGTGCCGCCTCACCGGACAGGCATTCCAGCAGTACCAGTCCCAGTGCGTACACGTCCGCGGGGGAACCGTTGTCCGACAGCTGTTCTGGTGCCAGTTGTGCGTCGCCGAAATCGGTGAGGTGCGGCATGTCCTCCTGATCGAGCATGATGTTCGTGGGGTTCACGTCCTGGTGCACGACGCCGTGCTGGTGTGCGTGCGCGAGCGCGTCGGCAAGCGAGCCGCCGATCCGCAGCACCTGCGGGAGTGACAACGGCCCGGCGAGCAGTCGTGACCGTAGGTTCGTTCCCTCGACGAACTCCATCACCAGGAAAGGACGATCCGCCACGGTTCCGACATCGAAGATGGCCACCAGCCCGGGATGCGCCATCCGTGCCAGCGCGCATGCTTCGTCGTCAAATCGTTGCTGCGCGGTCGGATCGTCGTCGCGCCGTCGGAAGATCTTCACGGCGACAGTGCGGTCCAGCAGTTGATCGTGAGCGCGATGGACCTCGGCCGTCCCACCTTGCCTGATCAACTCGTTCAGCTCGTACCGATCGGCCAGCACCTGCTTCTCGGTCGAGGCCGTGCTCACCGAATCGGACATGTCAACTCCTCATCGTCGTCAGATCAGGTTTCCCCGACAGCGGCTCCTTCAACCACAAGCCGACCGTTCGCTACCCGCCAACCCGCGTCGGCGCGGGGTGCCACCCAAGGCGGCCAGACGTTCCCGCATGCCGACCAGGCCGTGGTGCTGTGCGGAATCGGCGTGTTCCGGCGCCGTCACGCCGTCGTTGGCGATGTCCGGGGAGAGCTCGTCGTTGCCGCTCAGCCGGGCCGACACCTGGATGCTGCGTGCCTCGCCTGCGTGCCGGCGGATGTTGGTGAGTGCTTCCAGCACAATCCAGTGGAGGGTGGCCGACACATCGGGGCCATCATGGGGCGTCCACCACACAGGCCAGACGTCACGCGGCGGCGTACGCCTGATCAACCGCCGTGGCGCAGGGAGTTGATCATGCTGTGCAGGATGCGGGACGCGTTCGACTGTTCAGCCTCAGTCAGGCCGGCCAGCATTCTGACCTCGACGGACCGGACCGCCACCG
This sequence comes from Pseudonocardiaceae bacterium, assembly GCA_036279295.1. Taxonomy (GTDB): domain Bacteria; phylum Actinomycetota; class Actinomycetes; order Mycobacteriales; family Pseudonocardiaceae; genus DATEPR01. The sequence continues at coordinate 9,001 of DASUJK010000050.1, forward strand.
TTGCCTTCTCCAGGCTGCGTCGGCCGCTGGCCGTGAGCCGCGTGGGCAGGATCTTTCCGACGGGCGCCGCCGCCGGCCTGGTCACGTAGCCATCTCGCTCCAGCGTCTGGAGCAGCACGTTCATCGACTGCCGTGTCACGAACGCACCCCGCGCGAGGTCGGAGTTCGACAAGCCGGGCCGTTGGGCCAGCAGTTCGAGGCAGGCGTAGTGCGTCACGCTCATGCCGAGTGGCCGCAGCACCTCCTCCATGGCCGCGCGGAGTGCGCTCGACGCCTCTTTGAGCAGGTAGCCCAGTGAGGTCCCGAGTTCGACACCGTCTTGACTCATGTCAGTATTCTGACATACATTGGTTCGTGTCAGGAACCTGACACGAACGAAGGAGCAGCACCATGCCCGTCACCGGCCCCGACTTCATCTCGCTCCAAGCGCGCGACCTCGGCGCTGCGCGGGCGTTCTACGAGCGGTACCTCGGTCTCGTCCGCTCGCCGGCCGGACCTCCGCACGCCGTCGTCTTCGAGACGAAGCCGATCCCGTTCGCACTCCGCGACATCGTGCCCGGGACCGATCTCGCATCCGTGGCCCAGCCCGGCATCGGTGCCGCGATCTGGCTGCACGCCACCGATGTCCAGGCCATTCACGACGCTCTCGTCGCCGACGGTCACACCATCGTCGCCGCACCGATCGACGGCCCCTTCGGCCGGACGTTCACCTTCGCCGACCCCGACGGCTACCACGTCACCCTGCACGACCGCGCCTGATCAGCCGCCCCGGCCGCCCTGGGTTATTCCGGGTCCGACAGGCTCAGGGGCGCCATGAAGCGCCGGACCTCCTGGGGCCAGCCGCAGGCCACCGCGATCTTCCCGGCCCACAGCCGCGCCGCCGCCTCGTCGGCCACGTCCACGACTGCCAAGCCGCCCAGGTGCTCCTTGGTCTCCGCGAACGGACCGTCCGTGAACACCGGTGTGCCGCTGGACGCGTCGACACCGAACACCGGCGACGCGTCGTCAAGGCCGCCGGTGAAGATGAGGACCCCGGCAGCCTTCATCTCCGCCAACAACGGCCGGAGTGCCCTGGACTTCTCGCGCAACTCCTCGACCGTGTGGTCGGGCACCCATTCGCCGTTGAAGGCGATGATGTATTCGGCCATGTCTCCTCCTGGCTGCTTGCGGACACTCTCCACCCTGTCCACGAACGGCGGCGGCCAGGTTCGACACCCCCTCCGGAATTTCAGCCTGCCGTGTAGTCGAACCAGTCGAAGTGGACGGTTCCGCTGGACGCGTACATGCCGATGACCCGACCGGTGAACCCGCCTGCCACCTCGGTGGACAGGTACCGGCCCGGCAGGGCGGCCAGCACGGTGAACCCGCCGTCCGGCGCCACGACGCCGAACTCCAGCGTGTCCGGGCCGGTGTGCTCGTCGGCCGGGGGAGTGGCCTGAATGCCCAGCACCAGCGGCCCGGCCGGCACCGACCGGGCTGCCACCTCGGTGCGCAGCGGGCCGATGCGGGCGAGCACTCGAACCTGTCCGTCACCCGCTTCGATCTCGTAGTGGTGCCGTTCGTCGAGCCGGACCGCGAGGCCACCCCTGCCGACACCGGCGTCGAGCAGGGCGCGCACCCGACAGGACAGGTGCTGCTGACGGCGGCCGACGAACACCGCATCAGGGTCGTCCAGCGAACCGCCCCGTGCGTGCAGGGTCAGCCAACCCGGCCGGTCCGTCGTCGTGCCGACCCGTCGGCGTGGCGAGATCCAGCATGGCCTGAGTTCGTCGACGTCGAAATCGTCGCGGATCGGTTCAATCGGGCCCGGCCGCAGCGGCCACGGTGGCGCCGGCATCGCCAGTGTCAGCTCGCCGACGACCGGCCAGCCGTCCTCCCAACGCACCGGCGCCAGGAAGGTCTCCCGACCGAGCACGTGCCAACCGGGACTGCCGCCACCCGGTCGTACCCCGAGCAGCACCAGCCACCACGAACCGTCCACGGCCTGTACCAGGTCGGAGTGGCCGGTGTTCTGGATCGGACTGATCGTGCCGCGATGGGTCAGTATCGGATTGGCAGGGCACGGCTCGAACGGACCAGTCGGCGCGCTGCCACGGGCGATCGCGACGGCGTGGCCACGCTCGGTGCCGCCCTCGGCGATCAGCAGGTACCAGAGAGCACCGATCCGATACAGGTGCGGCGCTTCCGGATATCGGGCGCCGGGGCTGCCGGACCAGAGGCGACGCGGCGGGCCGAACACCTCCCCGGTCGCCGGATCGATGCGGACCTGCTCGACGCCCGCAAAGGTGCACCAGCAATTGCCCTGCTCGTCCCAGGCCAGATCAGGGTCGATACCGGTGACGCCGGGCAGCCGGACCGGGTCCGACCATGGGCCTGCCGGGTCGGTCGCGGTGCACAGCAGGTTGCCGCCGTCGCTGACGTTCGTGACGATCAGCCAGAACCGGCCGTCATGGTGGCGCAGCGTCGGCGCGTAGATCCCGCCGGAGGACGGTGTCGTCGCGATCGGCAGGCGTAACTGGCTCGGCCGGTCCAGGACGTTGCCGAGTTGGGTCCAGTGCACCAGGTCGCGGCTGTGGAAGATGGGCACACCGGGGAAGTACTCGAAGCTGGAGCACGCGAGGTAGTAGTCATCGCCCACCCGGCAGACGGTGGGATCCGGATGCAGCCCGGGAATCACGGGATTCGCGACCGACACGTCACTCAAGTCCTTTCGCAGCACCGCACAGCCGCCGGCTGGCAACTCACGTATCGTGGCACTTGCCGCTGAGCGCGTAGCTGACCGTGCTGGCTGATACGCCCGCGTGTCTGGCCACGTCGGCGAGTGTCACCATGTGCCGTTGGTGATCCTGGCCGTGTCGGCGGTGACGGCGATATCCGCCTCGGTCGGCTTCGCCGCCAGCAGCGTGCCCGGCACGTCGTCCAGGATGCGATGGGGCGCCGACCGGACCTGCGGACTGTCCCGGCCCCACGGCTCGATACGCAGCACCTCGTGCCGCACGGTGACCTCGACGGCATGCCCATCCCTGCGGATCATCGGGTTCCTTTCGACGGTCGGGCCGGCAATCGAAGCGCATCGACAGCGCGCGTCAATGTAGGAGACCCGGCTCCGTCACACAAGGCACAGACCTGCTGCCGGTGTGCTTCGATCGTGTTGTCCGCAGTGACTCTTCGGCAACGGGAGAGATCGATGGCCAGTCGCTTCGTGGTGCACCGGAACCAGATCGCCGACCGACCCGTGGCGGGAGCGACCGAGTTGCCGGTGCTCACGGAGGAGTTCGGTTCGGCGTTCCTCACCCAGACCGTCCGTGCCCTCGATGCCGGCTCGACCGCGGGCCCGTACGCGTCCGGTGACAACGAGGAGGTGCTGTTCGTCCTCACCGGCACCGGCGCGCTGCTGCTGGGGGGACAGGAGATCGACTTCGCCCCGGAGAGCGGGATTCTCATCGTCCCTGGCGAGACCTATCGGCTGCGGGCCGACAGCGCGACCGAGATCGTCGCGGTGCGGGTGCTGCGCCCGGCCGGTGACGACGTCGCCGCGGGACCACGGCGGGTGATCTCCCGGCTCGATGAGCTGGATGTCGGCCAGGCCACTGCCGGCCGTGAGTACCGTATTCTGGCCGGTCCGGAGACCGGTTTCCGGTCCGGCACTCATTTCGTCGGCTACATCCCGACCGGCGCGGCCGCTCCGGTGCACTACCACCGCTACGACGAGGTCATCTACGTCATCGAGGGTGAAGCTGTGCTGCACATCGAGGGCGAGCACAATCCGCTGCGCGCAGGCACTTGCGTGCTGTTGCCCGCCCGCGTGCTGCACCAGATCGAGAACATCGGCGACATCCCGGTCCGCGAGGTTGCCGTGTTCGTGCCCGGTGGTTCGCCCGCGGCTGCCTACTTGCCGGACGGCACCAGCGCGTATCCGGACGTACCCGACGACCCGGACCGCTGACACGTGTTGACCGTCGCACTCGGCGGTAGTAGCTCTCCCGGCCATAGTTAAGGAGCTTTACAAAGCCTAAGAGCCTGTTGGCAAAGGGGTGTAGCGGTGCTCTGGGATCGACTTCCCGCCCTGGACCATGGTCTACGCCTTCTACCAGCGCTGGAACGCCCGCGAGCTACCACAACAGTTGATGCACCGGTTACGGCACCGGCTGCGGGTGCGTGCTCGCCGCGACGCCCAGCCCGGCGCGGCGAGCGTGGACTCCCAGTCGGTCAAGGCCGCCGACACCGTCGGCGCCGCCTCACGCGGGTTCGACGCCGGTAACAAGATCAACAGCCGCAAACGGCACCTCGCGGTGGATGTGGAGGGGTGGCACGCCTGCACCCTGCCCGCCTGACCGCCGCTGCCCCGGTGGCCTGACTTCAATCTGCGTCTTGACGTGGCGGTGCTCGAACTGCGGAGATGCAGGTACGACGGTGGGGGGAGGGCACGCTGTGCGTACGCCTGCGCGTCTGGCCCTGGTCGGCATCGCCATCGCCATCGCAGGGCTGGTTGCCGGCACGGTCCTCCCTGGGATCGCGACGTCGTCGACCTCGGCGGCCGGGACACACCTGAGCGGCGTGTTCACCGACGGGGCGCACTGGGAGATCGACGTCCCCACGGACTGGAACGGCGTAGCGCTGCTCTACAGCCACGGCCTGGTCCGGCCGAATCTGCCGAACCCGCCGGTCGCCGACGGCCAGAACATCAAACCCGACCTGCTCGCCGAGGGCTACGGGCTGGTCGCGTCGAACTACGCAGGCGTCGGCTGGGCGGTCCAGTCCGCCGTCGATGACCAGCTCGCCGCCCTCGAAGAGTTCCGACGCCACATCGGCACGCCGCTGGTGACCATCGCCTGGGGCGAGTCGATGGGCGGCATGATCACCACCGATCTCGCCGAGCACCACGCCGAGGCCATCGACGGGTCGTTCGCGATGTGTGGTCTGGTGGCGGGCGGGATCAGTGAGTGGAACGCATTGCTGGACAGCGCCTTCGCGGCCAAGACCCTGCTGGCGCCCGCGTCGTCGGTGCCGCTGGTCGACGTGGGCTCGGTGCGCGACGCGCTGGCGGACGGCGACACGCTCGGCCGGGCGGTCACGTATGCCCAGTCCTCGCCCGAGGGACGCGCGCGCATCGCGCTGGCCGCTGCGCTGTACGACGAGCCCACCTACAACACGCTCGGCCAGACCGTTCCGGCGGCAGGTGACTGGGTGACCCAGGAGGTCAACCAGTACCAGGGTTTCCTGGCCAACATCATCAAGGGGAACTACCTGTTCCGCGCCAGCGGTGAGCACCACGCAGGCGGCAACATGTCCTGGAACGTGGGCGTCGACTACGGCGCGCTGCTCAGCCGTTCCTCGTCGGCCCGCGAGGTGCGTGCGCTCTACCGGGCGGCCGGCCTGTCCCTGTCGGCCGACCTGCGCAGGCTGGACCACGCGGCGGGCATCACCGCCGACCCGCGAGCGGTGGGGTACATGTCCCGCTACGTGTCCTTCGACGGTCACCTGACCAAGCCGCAGTTCGACATCCACACCACCGGTGACGGTCTCGTGCCTGTCCAGGGCGAGCAGGCCTACCAGCAGCTCGTGTCCCGTGCCGGCCGGTCCGCGCTGCTCCGGGACGCCTACGTGAACGCGCCGGGGCACTGCGTCTTCACCGTCGGCGAGGAGCTGGCCGGCATCCAGGCCGTCGTCAACCGGGTGCGGACCGGTCGCTGGCCCGCGATGTCACCAGCCGCGCTGAACGCGACCGCTGATCGGCTGGACCCGGCGCACACCGCACGGTTCGTGCCGTACCAGCCGACCGGATACCTGCGCCCGTTCGAACAATCGCGGTAGCCGAGCAAGGCCGCCGTCGGCGATCCTGCGCGTCCACTTCCTGGAACAGTCCTGTGTGTCCACAGTGCTCCACTGTTGACCTGTACCGACCAAGAGATCTAACCTCTCCGACCATGAGGTCAGGCCAATTTTCTGGCGGCCAGTTGACGGGCGGTGGCTCGTCGGCGGCCAAGCGGCGCTTCGTCATGGTGGCGCAGCGCCTGCTTGAGTCGATCCAGAGTGGCCAGTACAAGCCTGGCGACCGGCTGCCACCCGACCGCACGATGGCGGCCGACTTCGAGATCAGCAGGGCGACCGTGCGGGAGGCCCTGCTCGCGTTGGAACTGCTCGGCGTCGTCGAGATCAGGCACGGATCGGGTGTCTACGTCGTGGACGCGAGCGTGCGGTCCGAACTGGCCGACAAGGACTGGATCACCCCGTCCACCACCGCGCTGTTCGAAGCGCGGACGGCGGTGGAACCGAAGATCGCCCGGCTGTGCGCGCTGCGCATGAGCAAAGCCGAGATCAAGGGGTTGTCCGATTCGGTCACGACCGCACGACGGGTGGTGAAGGGCAAAGGCGAGTACATCGCCTTCACCGAGATACAGATCGACTTCCACATGCGACTGGTCGACGGGTGTGGCAATCCCATCCTGGCCGACATCAACCGGCACCTCATGTCGGTCGAGGAGCACCCGTTGTGGGCGCTGCTCAATCAGCAGGCGCTGCGCACGCAGGCGCAACGCCTCGATCAGGTGACCGAGCACGCCAAGATCCTCAAGCACATCAAGGACCACGAGCCGGAAGCCGCCGCTGCGGCGATGCTGGCTCACCTCACCGACCTGGGACGCACCCTGGTCGGCGGGTCCTGGGTGTCCTGACCGAACGAGGGAGTAGTCATGCGAGTGCGCATTGTGGCGCCGATACTCGCGCTGGCGACGTCCGTCCTGCTCGCCGCCTCGGCGTGCAGCACGGGAGCGTCCGGCGGGTCGACGACGCCGTCCGGCAGTTCCGGCGGTGCCGACCCGGGTGGGCTGACCGCGTCGGCGACGGCCGCGCTGCAGGCCAAGGTCGACAAGTTCCGCGCGGTGCCCTCGTTTACGGCGCCCGGCCCGTCGATCGACCTGTCGTCGTTGCGCGGTAAGAGCATCTTCATCGTGCCGGAGACCAACAACGTCTTCAACAACGTCAACGTCGCGCAGATGAAGACCATCGCGACCGCGGCGGGCATCACCGCGACGGTCTACGACAACCAGGGCACCAGCGCCCAGTGGGTGCAGGGCATCCAGACGGCGATCTCGCAGCACGTCAGCCTGATCATCCTGGCCAACGCGCCTGACCCCCGTGCGCTGCAACCGCAGTTGGCCGCCGCCAAGGCAGCCGGGATTCCCGTTGTGGTGACACACTTCTACGACGACTCGGCGCCCAAGCCGCCGACCTGCGAGGGTTGCGCCGCCGGTGTCACGGCGCTGGAGACCGCGCCGTTCAACACCGCTGCCGAACTGCTCGCGGACTGGGTGATCCTCCAGGCGAAGGGCAACGTGGACGCGTTGATCCCGATCGTCGGCGGCGTGATCCCGACACCCGGGATGCAGAGCGCGATCCAGGGCGAGTTCAAGCAGTACTGTCCCAAGTGTACTTACAAGTTCATCAACATCCCGCTGTCCGACTTCGCGTCCGGCAAGCTGGGCAACGACATCCAGGCCAGTGTCAGCGGTGACCCGAAGGTCAACTGGATCATCGACCAGCTCGACTCGATGGAACCCGCGACACTGACCACGATCAACACGGCGGGCCGCAACGGCAAGATCAACGTGGTCGGCTACAACGGGTCGACGTTCGCCATCAAGGACGTGCAGGGCGGCAGCTCCCCGATGGTGATGGACGTCGGCGAATCGGCTCCGTGGATCGGGTACGCGACCATGGACCAGGCGTTCCGCGTGCTGCTCGGCAAGCCGACGGTGTCGGAGTCCGCGCCGGTCCGGGTGTTCGACTCGACCAACGCCGCAGAGGCCGGGACCCCGCCGTCGCTGACCGAAGGCTACGGCGACGCCTACGTCAACGGGTTCAAGCAGCTGTGGGGCATGGGATGACCGAGCCTGCCGCCCCGCTGTTGGAGGTCGTCGAGCTGGCGAAGTCCTTCGGCGGAGCGCAGGCGCTGGCCGGTGTCACGTTCGACGTGGCACCGGGTGAGGTGCACGGCCTGCTCGGCGCGAACGGCTCCGGCAAGTCCACGCTGATCAAGATCCTGGCCGGCTACCACACCCCGGACGGCGGCTCGGTCGCCGTCCGGGGTGAGGATGTGGCGTTGCCGCTGGCACCGGGCCTGCCCAGGGCGCTCGGCCTGAACTTCGTGCACCAGGACCTCGGCCTGGTGCCCAGCCTGAGCGTGCTGGAGAACTTCCTCGTCGACCGGATCGCGACGTCCCGCCGCCGGTGGTCCATGTCGTGGCGGCGGGAGCGCACCATGATGCGGGAGATCCTGGCCCGCTACGACCTGGACCTGGACCCGAGGATGCCGGTCGGTGACCTGCGGCCGGTCGATCGGGCACTGCTGGCCGTGGTGCGCGCACTGGACGGCCCCGGCACCGAACTGCGGGCCGCGCACCGGCTGGTCGTGCTGGACGAGCCGACCGTGTTCCTGCCCCGCGAGGAGGTCACCCGGCTGTTCCAACTGGTGCGCCGGGTCGCGGACAGCGGCTCCAGCGTGTTGTTCGTGTCGCACGACCTGGACGAGGTCCGCGAGATCACCGACCGGGTCACGGTGCTGCGCAGCGGCAGGGTCGCGTTGACCGGCACGACCAGCAGGCTGTCCGAGGACGAACTCGTCGAGGCCATCGTCGGTGCCCGCGTGAACACCGCCGTGTCCTACCGCAGGCCGGACCCGGCCGCGGCCGACCACGTGCTGCGGGTGACCGGCCTGGCGGCCGGCCTGGTCGCGGACATCGACTTCACCGCCCGGCCCGGCGAGATCATCGGCCTGACCGGGCTGCTCGGTTCCGGTTACGAGGATGTCGTGCGGGCCGTCGCCGGCGCCATCGACGCCACGGCGGGCCGGCTGCGGCTGGGGGAGGAGACGATCGAGCTGTCGTCGTGGACCCCTCGGCGGGCCACCGCGCACGGTGTCGTCCTCGTCCCGGCCGATCGGCTGCGCGAAGGCGCGATCGCCGATCTCCCGGTCACCGACAACGTGACCATGCCCGACCTTGCCGAGTACATGCACGGTGGGCTGCTGCGCCGTGGCCTGATGACCGACCGGGCCCGCGAGCTGGCCGACACCTACGACGTGCGGCCACGTGACCCACGGCTGCTGTTCGGCGAGCTGTCCGGTGGCAACCAGCAGAAGGTCGTGCTGGCCAAGTGGTTGCAGCATCCGCCACAGGTGTTGCTGCTGCACGAACCGACCCAGGGCGTGGACATCGGCGCCCGGCAGCAGATCTTCGCCACCGTCCGGGCCGCCGCAGCGGGCCGGGTGGTGCTGTGCGCCAGCTCCGACCATGACCAACTGGCCGCGTTGTGTGATCGGGTGCTGATCCTGCGGCGCGGTCGGATCGCCGCGCAGATCAGCGGGGATGAACTGACCAAGTCGCGGATCACCGAGGAGTGCCTGCGCGGCGGTCGAGAGAGGACACCATCGTGACCCCCGTCGACGATCTGAGTACCCCGGTCCGCCGTCGAGGCGGCGGCTTCGGCCGGTACGCCGAGCCGCTGGCGCTGCCCGTGGTGTGGGTGGCGATCATCGTGCTGTTCGGCGTGCTGAAGCCGGCCAGCTTCCTGACCGTCGGCAACTTCTCCGCGATGTTCTCCTCGCAGACCAGTCTGCTGGTGATCGCGCTGGCGTTGATCGTGCCGCTCACGGCGGGTGACTACGACCTGTCCGTCGCGTCGGTCGCCGGGCTGTCCGCGATGGTGATCGCGGTGCTCAACGTGAACCTCGGCGTGCCGATCGGCTGGGCGGTGCTGGTGGCCCTGCTCGTGTCGCTGCTGGTCGGCGTCGTCAACGCGGTGCTGTCCATCGCGGTCGGGGTCGACACACTCATCATCACGCTGGGTATGGGCACGCTGCTGGAAGGCATCGTGAGCTGGATCGGCAACTCGACCACGGTCAGCGGCATCTCCACCGACCTGGTCCGGTTCATCGTGCGGGCGCAGTTCCTCGGTATCCCGGTCGAGTTCTGGTACGGCGTCGTCCTGTGCCTGATCCTGTTCTACTTCATGGAGTACACCCCGGTCGGGCGGCGGTTGCTGATCGTCGGCCGGGGCCGGGAAGTCGCTCGGCTGACCGGTATCCGGGTCAAGCTGATGCGTGGTGGCGCGCTGGTCACGTCCGCAGGCCTCGGCGGGGTCGGTGGTGTGCTGTTGGCGGGCACCACCGGCGCCGCCGACCCCACGTCCGCGCCGCTGCTGTTGCTGCCCGCGTTCGCGGCCGCGTTCCTCGGCGCGACCACGATCCTGCCCGGCCGGTTCAGCGCGTGGGGCTGCCTGCTCGCCGTGTTGTTCCTGGTCACCGGCATCACCGGCTTGCAGCAGTTGGGCGCGCAGACGTTCGTCCAGGACCTGTTCTACGGTGCGGCGCTGATCGTCGCCGTCGTGCTGTCGCACGCGGTGCGGGCCCGGCGCTCGCGGTCATGAGAACGGAGTGAGCGTGGACTACGACTGCGTCATCCGGGGTGCCACGATCGGCAACGCCTGGGGCAGCACGGTCGGCGATGTGGCTATTGTGGACGGACGCATCGCCGAGGTCGCCGACCGGGTCGACCGCACCGGCGCCACCGAGATCGACGCCACCGGCAAGGTGCTCGCACCCGGTGGCATCGACCCGCACACCCACTTCGACACCCCGAGCCCGGACGGCTCGCTGGTGTCCGCGGACGACTACGAGAGCGGCACCAGGGCCGCCGCAGCCGGTGGCGTCACGACCGTCATCAACTACGCCTTCCAGGAACAGGGCGAATCCCTGGCCGCCGCGATGAAGCGCGAAACGGCCAAGGCCGACGGGCGGGCCCACATCGACTACGGCTTCCACCCGATCCTGACCGATCTGCGCGGCGGCCAGTCGCTGGCCGAGATCGCCGACATGGTGGCGGCGGGCTATCCGAGCGTGAAGATCTTCACCGCGTACGACCCGTTCCGGGTCACCGACCGCGAGGCCATCCGGGTGCTCGCCGCGGCCCGTGCGGCCGGTGCGCTGGTCAACGTGCACCCGGAGGACGACGGTCTCACCCACTATCTGACCGACTCGCTCGCCGAGGTCCGGCCCGTGCTGGACTCGTTCCGCCGCAGCCGGCCCGACGACGCTGAGGCACTGGCGATCGGGCGGATCGCCGTGTACGCCAAGACGGTCTCCTGTCCGGTGTACTTCGTGCACCTGTCGTCCCGGGCCGCCGTGGAAGCCGTCCGGCGCGGTCGGGCAGGCGGCGCCCGGGTGTACGGCGAGGTCCGTCCCGCGTACCTCTTTCTGGACGAGAGCAACTACGCGCGCCCGGACGGCAACCACTACGTGTGCGTGCCGCCGCTGCGCACCAACGACGACCAGGCAGCGCTGTGGGCTGCGTTGGGCGCCGACGAGATCCAGACGTCGGCCAGTGACCACACCACGTACCGCAGCGCGGAGAAACTCGGCCCGTACGACAGCTTCACCGACATCCCACCGGGATTCGCCAGTGTCCAAACCGGACTCGGCTTGCTGTACTCGCACGGCGTCGCGACGGGTCGGCTGACCCTGGACCAGTTCGTGCGGATCACGTCGGCCAACTCGGCCAAGCTGTTCGGGCTGTGGCCACGCAAGGGCCGGATCACCGAGGGCGCCGACGCCGATCTGGTGCTGATCGATCCGGACCGCACGATGACGCTGGCCCAGGACCTCATGCAGTCCCGGTCCGACTACGACCCGTTCACCGGCATCGAGGTCACCGGCTGGCCGGAACTGACCATCGCCAGGGGCGAGATCGTCTACTCCGGCGGTGAGATCCGCAGTGCGCCCGGGCGTGGCAGGTGGCTGTTCCGCGACCTGACCACCGGCGATCCAGCCGACCCCATGACACCGTCGTTCGTCGGGAGGACCTCATGAGCGTGGACCTGATCATCAGCGGTGGCACCGTGGTCAACGCCGACGGCAGGCGCGCGGCCACCGTCGTCGTCGGCGACGGCAGGGTGACGGCATTGCTGGAGCCCGGTGCGACGCCGCCCGGCAGCGAGCAGGCGACCGTGATCGACGCGACCGGCAAGCTCGTCCTGCCCGGTGGTGTTGACCCGCACTGCCATGTCGCGACCGCGCTGGGCGAGTTCACCACCGTCGACGACTACCGGATGACGTCCACGGCGGCGCTGTACGGCGGCACCACCACGATCGTCGACTTCGCCATCCCGGATGACGACCAGACCCCGGTGGACGCGGTGGCGCGCCGCAGCGAGCTGGCCGAGCAGGCGCGGTGCTCGGTCGCGCTGCACGCGTGTGTGCGGACGTGGACGCAGGACACGGCGCACCAGTTGAATGTGCTGGCCAAGGACGGCGTGACCACGGTGAAGCTGTTCACCACGTATCGGGACCTGATGATGGTCGGGCCGGACGAGATCCTGGCCGTGATGCGGACGATGAACGAGATCGGCGGCCTCACCTACGTGCACGCCGAGTCCAACCACCTCATCGAGGACACCCAGGCACGCCAGGCCGCGGCAGGCCACATTGCCTCGGCCGACCACGCGGCGAGCCGCCCGGAGATCACCGAACGGGCAGCGGTCGCCGAGGTGCTGACGATCGCCGAGGCGACAGATGCGGCCGTGTACTTCGTGCACCAGACCACGCCCGAGGTGGTGGACATGGTCAGCGCGGCGCGAATCCGTGGTGTGCGGGCGTTCTCCGAGACGTGCACTCACTACCTGACGCTGGATTCGACCGCGTACGACACGGAGCACCCCGAGTGGTACGTGTGCTGCCCGCCGCTGCGCGCGCCGGAGACCGTCGAGGAACTTCGGGTGCGGGCGCTGTCCGGCGGCATCCAGACGATCGGGTCGGATCACTGCTGCTTCCACGGCAGCGACAAGGCACGGGCAGGCCACGACGTGCGGTCGATGCCCTACGGCATGCCAGGTGTCGAGTCGCGGCTGCCGGTGATCTTCGCCGAGTTCGTGCACGGCAGGGGAATGTCGCTGGAGCGGTTCGTCGAACTGACGGCCACCACGCCTGCCCGGCTCAACGGCATCGCCGACCGCAAGGGCCGGATCGCGGTGGGCATGGACGCCGACATCGTCGTGTGGGACGCCGACGCGCGGCGCACCATGTCCACCGAGAGCCTGCACATGGGCGTGGACTACGAGCCCTTCCAGGGTCGGGAGATCCGTGGCTGGCCCCGGGACGTGATCACCGGCGGCCGGATCGCCCTGCGGGACGGCGAGTTCACCGATCCGGGACCGGTCGGTGCGCGGCTGGTCGCGAACCCGATCTTCGCGGCCCGTTAGTCGGTTGCGCGCCGCAGATCAGCGGCGGCACGGCAGGATGTGGCCATGCTCGACCAGGTGATCATCGCCCGGTCCCTGCGGGTACCCCGGAGTACCGGTCCGGTCGGTGACGGTGCGGCCGTGGCCCGGCAGTTGGATGCTGTCCTCGCCGGTGTCGGGTTCAAGGCCGGGCCTGCTGCTGCGTTCGCCGGACCGGCTGCTGCGCAACACGGAGACCGCCGCCGAGCGCGACGACGTGCTGGCCGCGCTGGGCTCGGTGCTCGGCTCCGTCTCCGGCCGGGTGCTGTGCTCGGTACGGGAGCACCTGACCGCCGGTGCCACGCGGGACACCGCGCCGGTGACCTTCCTCGGCGTGCACCGCCCCGACGGACTGCCGGCCGGGTCGACGGCGATCACACTGGACGTGCTGAATCAGTTGATCCCGCACCGACGTTGGTGGAATTGTGCTGCCTGGCGGAAACGAGGACGCGGCGCGAACGGGCAGCCATCAAGGTCGTCCGGCACACGAGTCGTCGGCGTGATGGCCGCCCGTCGCGGCGCCCCGGTCAGCGAGAACTAGCCGGTACTGCAGGAGACCGACGGCCAGGTGAACTGACCGTTGGGGGACACCGTGATGCCCCAGTTGTTGCCGTTGCCGTTGGGTTTGGCGACCATGACGAACTGGCTGGGGAAGGTGGCGTTGACGTTCCACGACGAGAAGTCGACCGCGGGGGCGACAAAACGCACCGTCGCGGTCCACGTGCTGGAGCCGGCGATCGAGATGTTCAGGTTGTACCAGTTGCTGCCGGACGCTCCTGCGGACAGGGTTGCGGTGCAACCGCCGGTGCCGACCGTGCCGCCACCGCCGCCCGCTCCGGTGCTGACCGAGACGCTGGAGTTGCCGCTGCCACCGCCGAACGACTCGGTGGCCATCATCTGATAGTTCATCGTGCCCAGGTTCATCCCGTGGCTGGCCCACGCGTTGACGAAGTTGGACGTGGTGATGGTCCCGCTGCTCACCGGGGACGTCCGGATCGCCAGGTACTGCTCGAACGTCGTGGTGCCCTGGATGGACGGCTGGTTCACCTGCTGGTGCTCGTAGATGTTGTACGTGCCGCCGTCGCTGGTGACCGTGCCCTTGAACGTGCCGGCCGTGGGTGGGGAGCCGACGTAGTTCTCCATCACGTAGTACTCGACGAGCGGGCTGGTCGACCAGCCGTAGAGGGACACGAGCGAGGTGCCGCCGGATGCGTTGAGGCTGCTCGTGAAGTTGACCGTTCGGCTGGTGCTGCCTGGATTCCAGCCGACGCCCGCGACGAAGTCGCCGATGCCGCTCCACGTGGTGGAGTAGTTGGTGGCCGAATTCATCGTCATGCAGGCAGATCCGGTGCCGGCGCTCCACATCTGAAAGTACGAACCGGCGTTCGTCGCGCTCTGGTTCGTGCACAGGGTGGCTGCCGATGCGGCGCCAGGCAGGACCGCCATGGCCGCGCCAACGATCATCGTGAGGATGATGCTCAATAACAGCCGATGCGAGGAAATTCGAGGGGGATGCATGCTGTCGAGTGTGTGTTTTTCCCAACTGTCAGTCAATGAGTTTCGAATGTTTCGAAACAATGAGTCAAAAAATGGGGAAATGTAAGTTACCCGCAAACACGTGCCGGCCGGTCGCGCTCGCGCGCGACCGGCCGGCGGACCGAGCCGTGGATATCTCTTGGTTCCTGACAGAACGGCGTCCGATCAGGGACTTCGCGAGCCGGACAGTTGTTGTGTCAGGAACTCTTACCGCAGCGGGGACCGCGGGAACGGCCGCAGCACCCGGGTCATCGTCACCGTACCGTTGGCGACCTTGGTCGCGGTGATGCTCGCCGGGGCCGTGCCGTCCTCCACCCAGGACTGGATGTAGCTCATCCAGTTCACGGTGTCGGCGCCCGCACCGCCGGTGCAGTGGAAGACGCCCGGCAGGACGAAGAACCGGAAGAACCCGGCGGTCTTGTTCGTGCCACCCATGACCTTCTGGACGTCGTTGAAGTAGTTGACGCTGTTCTGCGGCGAGATCAGCGGGTCGGCGCCACCGTGGTACAGGATCAGCTTGCCGCCCGCGGCCTTGAACGCCGACAGGTCGGGGTTCGTCGCGTTGTAGATCTTGGCCATGAAGTCGAGCTTCGGGATGTCCTTGTCCAGGTTGAAGTCGTTGATGGTGTACGTCGGGCCCGGGTCGTTCTGGAACGCCAGGTAGCGCAGCACCTGGGTCGCGAAGTTGCCAGCACCCGACAGACTGGTGTTCGTGCCGATGTCGGTGCCGGCCCAGCCGAGTTCCGACCCGAGCGGCAGGCCGGGCATGAGCACCTGGCCGCGCGAGTTCTTCGGTCCGCTGTAGAAGTCCTCGGCGACCTTGACCTGCGCGGGGGTCAGGCACAGGGTCGGGTCCTCGTGGGCCTTGCAGGTGAGCGTCGTCGGGCTCCAGTGGCACTTCGACGCGTCGTCGAGCACGCCGTCGAGGTGTCCGTCGATGCCGTCGCAGGCGGCCAGTACCGCGTTGTGGATCAGCGGGAGCTGGGCGTCGGTGAGGATCAGGTTGTTGTTCTTGTCGCGGTTCACCCGCTCGACCCAGCCCTGCGCGATCGGGGCGAGGAAGTTCTGCTCGTTGGCCGGGTCACCGGCGACGATGCCGTTGAAGTCGTGCGGGTACCGCTGGGCCTCGGACAGCGCCTGACGACCGCCGGTCGAGCAGCCGTCGTAGTAGGAGAAGTGCGGACCCTGGCCGTAGAACTCCTTGATCAGAGCCTTGGCGGCCAACGCGACCACGTGCGGCGACCGGTAGCCGAAGTCGATCTCGGCCGGGCGGTTGTTGAACGCCCACAGCCCGTCGCTGCCCACGTGCCCGGTGTTCTCGGCCGCGACCGCGAAGTTCGAGCTCAGCGAGG
The DNA here is from genome assembly GCA_036279295.1 of Pseudonocardiaceae bacterium. Classification (GTDB taxonomy): domain Bacteria; phylum Actinomycetota; class Actinomycetes; order Mycobacteriales; family Pseudonocardiaceae; genus DATEPR01. Next base: position 25,158 of record DASUJK010000050.1, read on the forward strand.
CGTTGCACGAGCTGATCGGAATCGAGCCGCAGAAGCCGCCGCAGCCCGTCTGGAAGAAGTCGCCGTTCCAGGTCGAGAGTGGCAGCCGCACCTCGAACTGAACCTGCGGGGCGACGTAGCCGAGGATGTCGCAGTACGCAGGGGTCGTGCTGGTGGCCGCCACCTGCTTGGCGTTCGTGATCGAGGTGGGCGCGTCCTTGAGGGTGCTGAGGTCGTCAGCGGTCAGGCTGGCGCACGACACGACCGGGAGCACCGCTTGTGCCGTCACACTGGTCGCGGCGGTGGCCTGGGGGGTCGTGGCCGCCGCGCCGCTCGCCAGCGGGATGGCGACCAGGGCGGCCGCTATGGCCGCGGCCGCGAACAGCGTCGACAGCTGCCAGCGGGGCTTGGTTCTGAATCTCGGGATCAACTGGGCCTCCTCGTGCCGGTTGAAGAGATGTGCCGGCGTCGTTGCCGATCCGAACCGGCATTGCGCGAATCGCGCTAGCGCGTGCTGTGTTCCGTTTAGCGGAACGTTCTGAGGATGACGAGGAAATTTTGGCACCAGCATCTAGCCGCGTCAATAGGCGAACGGGGCCAAGGTCGGTCTCTAGTGGATCGTTTCCGATAGCCCGTGAGTCGAGAATGTTTCTGCTAGCGGAACATCTGTCAGTCTGTGGGGCCTGCGGTGACCGTGGCACCTGTGATGACGACATCCAGGCATTCGCGGAACAGTTCGTCGACGGTGCGGCCGGGTTCGAAGTATTCGGTGACGCCGGCGATCACGGTCGGGAATCGCTCGGTGAACGTGCCATGTCGACGTCGTCCGCGTTCGGGCGAGGGGCCTGTTCTTCGAGGACATGGCCGACGGTGAAGCGCTCCACCGTCAGGACGATCACGCGGGCCTGCCGCAGCGCGACGCCGCGAGCCACCAGGCCGCTCATCGCCAACTCGGAAATCGCGGCCATGGTCAGTGAGAGCTGGGACGCGGACAGGATCCGGGCACCGTCCGGGTGGGCGAGCAGCGCGCGGCGCAGCCGTTCGGCGATGTCGGTCAGCCAGTCCTGCCGGCGTTCATCCGGCTTGAGCCGTGGCAACTCGCTGAACTGCTCGCCGAGGATCGCCTCGGCGAGGGCGGTGACCAGGGCCGCCTTGTTGGGTATGTGCCAGTAGAGGGTCGGCGACCGCACGCCCAGCCGCGCGGCCAGCTTGCGCGCGGTCCGTGGCGGTCGGCCAGGCGACCGATTGGCAGGATCATGGTCATCGCGGCCAGTGCCGCGGCGGTCAGTCCAAGACCGACCTGCGGCACGGGCAGCCCGACAACCCGGACGAAGAACACGGTGGACACCGCGAGGAACATCCCCGTGCCCACCCAGTCGACCAGGGCGGCCGTCAGCAACCACGGCAGGAACGGGCGCGGGCCGGGTTCGACGGCGCTCATGACCGATCGGGCCAGGACGCTGTGTCCACGGCATCACTCTAGAGGGCATGGGTCCGGCCGGGCAGATCGTCGGCACGCAGCCGGGTGGCCAGTTCCCACAGTGCGGTCTTGTCGTCGTCGTAGCGAAGTGCGTCGTACGCCTGTTCGTACCGCATCCACCGGAACTCCGAATGCTCGGCGGAAAGGGCAACCGATCGGCGCTCGCCCGTCACGTCCATCGCGAAGAAGTGCTTGCGCACGATGTACAGGTCCGCAGGCCAGTATTCGGCGGCCGCGAAGCATTCCTTCTCGACACCGCTGACCATGTCCAGTTGGTACAGTGGATTCGTCGTCGACATTCCTGTTTCCTCCAGCGTTTCCCGGCGGGCCGCCGTGGCCAGTTCCTCGCCCGTCTCCACGCCGCCCGACACGCTCTGCCAGTTGGCATCATCGGCCCGCCGGAAAACCGCGTACTCCGGCCCGGTCGGTGTGGTGCGGAAGAGGAACACCAGGACGGTGAATGGTTCGCGCATGCCTTGATGGTCGCAGCCGGTAATGGCAGGCTGTCCAGACGGTGGGGAGGGGGTGGCTATGACCGGCTCGTCGGCCGGCCCTCGGCGGGCCGAGGTGTTGGCCGCGCTGTCCCTGGCGATCGATCTCGGGCTGGGCCAGCCCATGGAGCACATGCTGCGCTCCGCACTGATCGCCACCCGGCTGGCCGATCAGCTCGGTCTCGACCGGGAACGGCGCGGCACCGTGTTCTACGCCAACCTGGTCGCGTGGATCGGGTGTCACGCCGACTCGCACGAGCTGGCTCGCTGGTTCGGCGACGACATCGCCTTCCGCGCCGACACCTACCAGGTGAACTGGTCGGGACTGCCGTTCCTGCGGCTGCTGGCCACACACGTCGGACAGGACCGTGGGCCACTGGAGCGGGGCCGGCATGCGGCCGCGTTCTTCGTCAACCCGCGCGGCCGGCTGTCCGAACTGATCCACTCGCACTGCGCTTCGGCCGCGCGGCTGGTGGACCGGTTGGCATTGGGCGGATCGGTCGGGGACGCGCTCGCGTGCACGTTCGAGCGGTGGGACGGCAGCGGGTTGCCCGACGGTGTGCGGGGCGAGCTGATCCCGCCCGAGATGCGGGTGGTGCACCTGGCGGAGGTCGCCGAGGTCCATCTGCGGCACGGCGGTGTGGCCGCGGCTGTCGCGATGGCACGGCAGCGCAGCGGCAGCCACTTCGATCCTGCCGTGGTCGCCGCGTTCGAGAGTGCAGCCGAGACCATTGTGGATGGACTGCTCGATGAGGACGTGTGGACGGCGGCGCTGCGCGAGGCGCCGGACAGCGACCGCGTGCTCACCGAACCGGAGTTGGACGACCTGCTCACCGCGATGGGCGACTTCGTCGATCTCAAGTGTCCGTTCACGATCGGGCACTCCCGTGGTGTCGCCGGGCTCGCCGCCGACGCGGCCCGTGGCTGGGGACTGCCCGAATCGGACGTCGCACTGGTCCGCAGGGCCGCGCTCGTGCACGACCTCGGCCGGATGGGCGTGCCGAACACCCTGTGGGAGAAGCCGGGGCCGCTGTCGGACGCCGAATGGGAGCGGGTGCGGCTGCATCCCTACCTGACCGGGCGGATCCTGCGTCGGGTACCGGGACTGGAGCGGGTGGCCACGATCGCGGCCACGCACCACGAGCGGATGGACGGCTCCGGCTATCCGCTGGGGGCGACCGGCGCCGCGCTGACCCCGCTGTCGAGATTGCTCGCTGCCGCCGACGTCTACCACTCGCTCGGTGAGGACCGCCCACATCGACGTGCGTACGGCCCCGCCGACGCGGCCGAGATCCTGCGTGGCCAGGCGCGTGCGGCACGGCTGGACGCGCAGGCGGTCGAGGCCGTGTTGCGGACCGCTGGGCACCGGGTGCGCCAGCGGACGCCGTTTCCGGCCGGGCTGACCGGTCGGGAGGTCGACGTGCTGCGGCACCTGGCATCCGGCCGGTCCAACCGGGAGATCGCGGGTCAGCTGTCGATCAGTGAGAAGACCGTCCGCAACCACGTCGAGCACATCTACGCCAAGGTCGACGTCTCCAACCGGACCGGCGCCGGCCTGTTCGCGCTCGAAAACGGCCTGTTGGGCGCATTTCCGACAGGGGCGGCCGAAACATGAGGCGATCGCCCCATGCGGTGGTGGCCGCTCGGGGATGACGCTGGTGCCCGCAACGAACACCCGCGGGAGGAGCCGGCAATGCGTACCAGGGCAGCGATCAGCCTGACCACCGGGCTGGAGGATCCGGAGAAGGTCACCGTGGCGTTCCTCGTCGCGGTCGGCGCCGCCGAGGCACAGCGGCAGACATTGATGTTCCTCACGAAGGAGGCCGTCCGGCTCGTACAGGACGGCGTGGCGCACGCGGTGGCGTGCGATGGGTGCCCGCCGCTGGCCGACCTGGTCAAGCGGTACGAAGCGGCCGGCGGGCGGTACCTGGTGTGCCCGATCTGCTTCAACGCGCGCCAACTCGCCAGCGACAGCCTGCTCGCCAACGCGGAACTGGGCGGCACCGTCCAGTTGTGGGACTGGATCGGCGACGAACCGGTCACCACCTTCAGCTACTGAAAGGCACCGTCATGCCCGTTCTGTCCACGATCGCCGGTGAGCGGTTCGCCAACGCCGTCGCCGCCCAGGACCCCGCCGCGTTACGCGCCGTCCTGGCCGATCACGTCGACTTCGCGGCACTCACGCCGGGCGGCCACTGGACGGCCACCGGTCCGGCGGAGGTCGACGACATCGTCCTCGGTCACTGGTTCGCGCCCGATCGGCGGATCGTCGAACTGTCCTCGGTGACCACGGCCGAGGTCGCCGACTGCCAACACGTCGGCTACCGGCTGCTCGTCCAGCGCGACGGTGCCGACCACGTCGTCGAGCAGCAGGCCTTCTACACCGTGCTGGATGGTGGGATCGACTGGATCCGCATTGTCTGCTCGGGGTACCGGCCAACCGCGTGACGCCAGTTGCCCAGCCAGACTCTACCTATATAGAGTTCGCGGATGGCCACCGCCCGCCGCCCGTCCGCGCAGACCGTCGTGGTGCTGCGCGCCTTCGCAGGCGATCCCTCGACCTGGCGTTACGGCTATGAACTCGGACAGGAGGTCCGGCTCAAGGCCGGCTCGCTCTATCCGATCCTGATGCGACTGTCCGACCGTGGCCTGCTCGAAGCCACCTGGGAGACCGACTCGCCGCCGGGCCGCCCACCAAGGCACCTCTACCGGCTGTCCGGTGCCGGGGTGCGCCTGGCGGCGGAAGTCGCGTCCGATGCGCGCCCGGCACGGCCCGAACTGCGGAGAGCGTGGTGAACCGGGCCGACCGCGACCCGGCGGACAGACTGCTGGGCATCGCGCGGCGCCTGATGCCGGCCGCTCGCCAGGACTGGGGTTCGGCGATGGCGGCCGAACTCGCCCAGCTCGAACGGGGTCGCGACCGGACCCGGTTCGCACTCGGTTGCCTGCGGGTGGCGCTGTGGCAGGGTCCGTTGTGGAGGATCGTGGGCACGCTCGCGGCGCAGGCGGCACTCGTGGTGGTGACACTGGCGTGCGGCCTGACCGGTTCGTTCGCGGGTGAGGTGATCGGGTTGGTGGCGGTGCTGCCGCCGGGCCTGTGGTGGCTGGGCCGGGGTGCTGGCTATTTCGGCCAGTCGGGTGTGCCCCGCGCGGCCAGGATCGCCCGAGCTGTCGGCTACGGCGTGGTGGCGGTCTGTCTTGTCGTGGCTGTCGGGTTCATGGCGGTCACCATCCCGCAGGTCGACGACGGCGTGGCCGCGGCGACGGTATGGCTGGGTGTGGTGACGGCGCTGCTGGCCGGCTACCTGGTCGTGGTGCTGGCAGCCACATCGGCCCGGTCGCGGCTGTCGGCCGGCACCGTGACCACCAGTGCCGCGATCGGCGCGATCGGTGGCCTGGTCTGGCTCGTGGTGCTGCCGTTCAACCAGCCACTCGGCGCGACCGGCTGGTGGGCAGCGGTGTACCCGGTGGCGCTGGCACTGCCGCTGGTCGGCGCACCTGTCGTCGCTGGTGTGCTGGCAGTGCGGCGTGGCCGCGACATCCACCTCGGCGCGCTGGCCGGCGGGTGCACCGGCGCGGCGACCGCCCTGGTGGCGACCGCGATCGGCGGGGCGGCCATCTGGCTCCGACCGGAGCTGCTCGACGGTGGCCTCATCGGCCGTGGCCCGACCATGCCGCCGCCCGACGCGATCGGTGTGGCCGGCACCTACCTGCTGGTGCTGCTGGCGCTACCGGTGATCGGCTCGGCAGGAGGTGCCATCGGCGGCAGGCTGACGGCACGGGTGCTGGTACCCGCGGCGATGATCGTGGTGGTGGTGGCGCTGTGCTACCCGCTCGTCGGGGTCATGGACCAGCGGTTCGTCCCGCAGTTCGGCCGGGTCGGCGCCACGTCGCTCACGCTCACGCCCGACGGCCATGCCCTGCTGGCCGGCGCGGACGGTGGCATGACCACGAGCCTGTGGGACCTGACCGATCCGGCCCATCCGGTCCGCACCGCCAGCATGAACCGCACCGCACTGTTCGCTCCGGACGGTCGCACCATGGCCAGCGAGAACCAGCTCTGGAACGTGACCGACCCGAGCCGACCGATTCACCTGGCCGGGTTCGACGGCGGTGATCCGGTCGCGTTCTCCCCGGACGGCCGGGAACTGTCCACCAACGTGCACAACAGTGACCGGGCGACACTGTGGAACGTCGCCGACCCGAGCCATCCGGTCCGGCTGAGCACCGTCGGCGGCTCCGATCAGGGTGCGTTCACCCCTGACGGCATCGTCTACGCCGCGAGTTCGTTCGACACACCGGCGACGACCACCCTGTGGTCGACGGCAGGCGTCCGGCTGGCCACGGTGCCCGGTGCCGAACCGGTGTTCTCGCCGACCGGCCACCTGTTGGCCACCAGGGCCTCCGACGGCACCGTGCCACTGTGGAACGTCGGCGATCCGACCCACCCGACGCGGATCGCCGACGTCGCCAGCGGTGAGGACGCCAGCCTGGTGGCACCGGTGGTGTTCTCGCCGGACGGTCGCCTGCTGGCGGCCGCGGAATCGGACGGCACGACCCGGCTGTGGCGCGTCGGCGACCTGAGCAGGTCTGCCACCCTGACCCCGGTCCAAGGCGCCGGCAACACTCAGATCGGCGTGTCCGACACCCTGACCACGTCCGCGTTCTCCCCGGACGGCCGTACGTTGGCCGTGGAGATGGGCGACGACATGGTGATGGTGTGGAACGTCGCCGACCCCGACCATCCTGTCCGGACGGCGGTCCGCACCCGGACGACCGAGGGGGCGGGCGTGGTCACGTTCATGCCGGACCTGTCGTCGGTCGTCGGGACCGCGCCGGACGGCAGCAACACCGTGGCCGTCTGGCACGTCCGCTGACCACCGTCATCCCGGCAGGCGTTTCGGGTAGGCGAGGTCGAACAGTTGTGCCGTGGCGAGTTCGGTGGCCGCTGCCACCGTGTGTTCGTCGAGCGCGCCCGAGGTGACACCTCGGTGGACGAAACGGGCCAGGGCTCGTGCTGTCGCCGGTTCGTCCAGGACGTTCGACTTCGCCCGCTGGGTGTAGTTGCGGAGTCTCGTCGCCGCGTCGGCGAAGGCGTCCTGGTAGAACGCGTAGGTGGCCAGGTAGCGGGTGGGGAGCTGGGCCGGGTGCAGGTCCCAGCCCTGGTAGAAGCCGCGTTCCAACGACCGGCGGACCAGGCGGGCGTGCAGCGTCCAGGCCGCTTCGCGTTGCGCGGCATCGCCGACGGGCAGGATGTTGGTCGATCCGTCGGACAGGCGGACCCCCGTTCCCGCCGCCGCGACCTGCATGACCGCTTTCGCGTGGTCGGCCGCCGGGTGTTCCATCGACTGGTACCTGGCCGCTATCTGTAGCGAGTCGGAATAGTCGTACGTGCCGTAGTGCAGTCCGCTGATTCGGCCGTTACTCCGGTGAATCATCTCGGGTATCGGGCTGCGGCCGTCGGCACCGAGAATCATCGGCGCGGTTTCCATCTGCACTTCGAACGTCAGTCGACCCGGATGCAGGCCCATTTCGGTTTCCATGGTTTCGCACGCTTCGACCATGACCGCGACCTGGGTGGGTGTGCTGACCTTGGGCAGGGTCAGGACCAGGCCGGTGGGGATTTCGCCCGCGTCGGCGAGGGTGAGCAGGAAGATTTCCAGGGTGCGCAGTGCCCGCCTGCGGGTGGCCGCTTCGAAGCATTTGAAGCGGATACCGACGAACGGTGGTGCCGCGTCCGTTCGGGTCGCAGCGTGGACCGCGCGTGCCGCTGCCGCGGCATCGGCGTCCTCGGTGTCGTCGCCCCGGTTGCCGTATCCGTCCTCGAAGTCGAGCCGCAGGTCCTCGATCGGTTCGTGGGTCAGTTTGTGCACCGTTGGTTCGGCCACGGCGTCCGACACACCGATCAGCGTCGCCAGGCGATCGACGCCGCCCGCCGAGTCCGCGGCGCGCAGTGCCGCGCTGCCCCACTCGTGCACCGTGCTCACCGTGTAGCGGTCCGCGGGCAGGTAGACCGTGTGCACCGGTTGTCGGGAGCCGTCATCGCCGGGGTAGGCGGTGCTGAGCAGGTGGTCGGTGTCGGCGAGTCGGCGGTCGGCATCGTCGGCGAACGCGCCGGTCAGCGGGCCTGTCATGATGGTTGTCTCTGGGTGCCGGCCATGCACTGAGCGTACGCCGGGGTCTGTTCGTCCATGATGGACTCAGTAGGGAGCGCACATGAGCCGGCCGAGTTACTACGCACCGCTGGGCGGTCTGCCGGGGCAGACGGACCTGACCACCGACCGCGCTGTCTTCACCGAGGCCTACGCGGTCCTGCCGCGCGGCACGATGCGCGACATCGTCACCAGCGCACTGCCCTTCTGGGACCGGACCCGGCTGTGGGTCATCGCGCGACCGCTGTCCGGCTTCGCCGAGACCTTCTCCCAGTACATCGTCGAGGTGAGCCCAGGTGGCGGCAGTGACCGTCCGGATACGGACCCGACGGCCGAGGCCGTCCTGTTCGTCGTGGCCGGCGAGCCCACGGTCGGCATCGACGGCGCCGAGCACCAGCTATCACCCGGCGGCTACGCGTACCTGCCGGCCGGCCAGGCCTGGACGCTGCGCAACCAGGCCGACACGACCGCGCGGTTCCATTGGATTCGCAAGGCGTACCAGGCGGTCGACGGCATCGACGCGCCGGATGCGTTCGTGACCAACGAGACCGACGTGTCCGGAGTCGCGATGCCCGACACCAATGGTGCCTGGGCCACCCAGTGGTTCGTCGATCCGGCCGACGTGCGGCACGACATGCACGTCAACATCGTCAACTTCCAGCCCGGCGGCGTGATCCCGTTCCCCGAGACACACGTCATGGAACACGGGCTCTACGTGCTGGAGGGCAAAGCGATGTATCTGCTCAACAAGGACTGGGTGGAAGTGCAGGAGGGCGACTTCATGTGGCTGCGCGCCTTCTGTCCCCAGGCTTGTTATGCCGGTGGCCCGGGTCGGTTCCGTTACCTGCTCTACAAGGACGTCAACCGGCACGCTGTGCTGAGCCGACAGTTCGTCTGAACCGGAGGAGGTGACACATGACGGACGTGGACATCATCTTCCGAGCGGCACGCACGGTGACCCCGGACGGCGAGGCACCCCGCACCGTCGCGGTCCGGAACGGGTCGATCGTGGAGCTGGCCCCACTCGACGCCAGCTTCGACGCGGCACGCGAGGTGGTGCTCGGCGCGGACGAGGTGCTCCTGGCCGGGGTCGTCGACACCCACGTACACGTCAACGAACCGGGTCGAACCGCATGGGAGGGCTTCGCCACGGCCACCAGGGCCGCGGCGGCGGGCGGCGTGACGACGCTGGTCGACATGCCGCTGAACAGCATCCCGCCCACGTGCGACCTCGCCGCACTCGAACTGAAGCGGCGCACCGCTGACGGGCTCTGCCACGTCGACGTCGGGTTCTGGGGCGGCGCCATTCCCCGCAGCCTTGGCAGCCTGCGCGAACTGCACGAGGCGGGCGTGTTCGGCTTCAAGTGCTTCCTCGTCGACTCGGGTGTCGACGAGTTCCCCGCGCTGGACTACCAGCAGCTGGACCGGGCGATGCGGGAGATCAGCGAGTTCGACGGTGTGCTGATCGTGCACGCCGAGGACGCGGACACGATCGACAACGCGACACCACCGCACGGCCGCGCCTACGACGACTTCCTGCGGTCCCGCCCGGACACCGCCGAGGTGACCGCGATCGAACGCCTCATCGACGTGAGTCGCCGCACCGGCTGCCGGGTCCACGTGCTGCACCTGTCCAGCGCACTCGCGCTCGACGCGCTGGCCGGCGCACGGGCCGACGGGGTGCGGGTCAGCGTGGAGACCTGCCCGCACTACCTGTCGTTCGCCGCGGGGGAGATCCCCACCGGGGCGACCCAGTTCAAGTGCTGCCCACCGATCCGTGGCGGGGACAACCGCGACGCACTGTGGGCAGGCCTCGCGGCGGGCACCATCGATGTCGTCGTGTCCGACCATTCCCCGTGCACACTCGACCTGAAGCAGCTGGAGATCGGCGACTTCGCGGCGGCGTGGGGCGGTATCTCCTCCCTGCAACTGGGGTTGTCGGCGATCTGGAGCCAGGCCCGCGCCCGAGGGCTGAGCCTGTCCGACGTGACCCGCTGGATGTCCGCCCGCCCCGCGGAACTCTTCGGCCTGCCCGGCAAGGGCCGGATCGCGGTCGGCCATGCAGCCGACCTGTGTGTCTTCGCGCCGGAGGAGACGTTCACCGTGCACGCGGCGGCGCTGCACCACCGCAACCCCGTCACGGCGTACGAAGGCCGAGAACTGCACGGCGTGGTCCGTTCGACCTGGCTGGCCGGCGAACAGATCGCGGCCGGGTCGGCGCTGGTCGGCTCGGCGCCTCGTGGACAGCTCCTCAGGGCAGATGTCGAGGCGGATGTCGAACAGGTGTTCGACTAGTCCACATGGTTGTGCACAGCTGTGGGCAACTGGCTTGAGTTTTACATGTCGGGACTGGGATCGGACCCGGATGATCATGGGTGAGGACCCTTGGTTCCGCCACCGGCTGACCGGTGAACACCGCATTGACCGTGGTGTGACCATAGTCAATCGCGCGGTCCCATGTGTGCGCGCAGCCAGAGCAGTTGTTTGCGGGTGTGCACCGCTTCGCCGCCCTCGTGGCTGTTGAACGGATACACGTGGATCGAGCGCTCCGGCCCGTAGTGGTTGTACGCGGCGAACACGGTGCTCGGCGGGCAGACCGTGTCGCGCAGGCCGACGCCGAAGTGGGCCGGGGCCGTCGCCCGCCGGGCGAAGTTGACACCATCCACATAGGACAGTGTGTGGCGCGCTGCTGCCTCGACATCGCGGTGCACCGACAGATAGCTGGCGATCTCGCCGTACGGCGGAGCGTCGGTGATCTCGATCGCCCGCTGGATGTGGCACGGGAACGGCGCGGTGACCAGCACAGCGGCCAGATCCGGGACCAGCCCGGCCACGGCGAGGGCCAGGCCGCCGCCCTGGCTGTTGCCCACCACCGCCACCCGGCCGGGATCCACTCGCGGCAACGCCCGGACTGCGGCGACCGCGCGTACGGCGTCGGTGATGAGCCGCCGGTAGTAGTACCGCTCGGGATCGAGGATGCCGCGCGTTGCCGGGCCGGGGCCGCCCGGCGCTCCGGCTTCGGGGTCGGCGGTGTCGCCACCGCTGCCGTACTGGTCGCCCTGCCCCCGGCTGTCCATCAGCAGGTGCGCGTAGCCGGCGGCCGGCCAGGTGAGTCGTTCGTGCGGCAGGCCGCGGCCACGCCCGTAGCCGACGAACTCCACCACCGCCGACAGCGGCGTGGTGACCCCGGCCGGCCGGGTGTACCAGGCGTGGACCGGGTCACCGCCGAAGCCGGACAGCGTGACGTCCCAGGTGTCGACCAGCGCGAGCCCGGTAGGTTCGGCAGGCGTCATGTCCAGCAGCACCGGCGTGCCGGCCGCGGTCGCCAGGGACGCCGCCCAGAACGCGTCGAAGTCGGCGGGTTCGCGCACGTCGGGCAGGTAGCGCTCGAGCTGGTCGAGCGGGAGGTCGAACAGGGCCATCGCGGTCATCGCTCCGGGTGTCTGGTCAGCCTGCGGGTGGCGCCGAACTCTCCCGCACGACCAGCGTGGTGACCAGGTCGACCCGGCTGGTCGACAGATCGACCCCGCCGGCCAGGTCGATCACCATCTGGGCGGCGGTACCTGCCATCTCGTGCAGCGGCTGGTCGATCGTGGTCAGCGCCGGGTCGGTCCACGCGGCGACGGGCAGGTTGTCGTAGCCGACCACGGACAACTGGTCCGGTATGCCGAGGCCGAGCCTGCGGGCGGCGCGGAGCACACCGAGGGCCTGCAGGTCCGACCCCGCGAAGATCGCCGTCGGTCGATCGGGCCGGTCGAGCAGCGCGGTGCCGTGTTCGTAGCCTGCCTCGATGGTGAAGTTGCCGTTGCGGACCAGGCTCGGGTCGAGCGGCACGCCGATTTCGTCGTGTGCGAACCGGAAACCGGCCAGTCGGGCACGACTGCACAACACGTCGTCCGGGCCGGCGATCATCGCGACGCGGCGGTGGCCAAGCTCGAACAGGTGCTGGGCGGCGAGTTGACCGCCGTTCCAGTTGTTCGAGCCGACGGTCGGCACCGACGCGGTCGTGGCGCTGTCGGTGTCGACGACCGCGAACGCGATGCCCTGACGCCGCAACTGTTGCTGTTGGGCCTCGGTCGGGCTGCTCAGCACGAACAGCACGCCAAGGGGTCTTCGGGTGAGCACGGTGTCCAGCCACTGTTGCGGTGGATGGTGCTTCCCGTCGAGTTGGGTGAGGGTGAATCCCAGACCGGCTGCCGCTGTCACCTCCTCGACCCCGCGAATGATCTCCATCGCCCAGGCGGAGTCGAGCTCGTGGAACACCAGGTCGATCTGTCCGCTGCCGGTCTGCTGCTTCTTCGACCGGCGCTGGTAACCGTGCTGCGCAAGGCTTTTCTCCACGCGGGCCCTGGTGTCGGCCGCCACGTCCGCGCGCCCGTTGAGCACTTTGGACACGGTCGCCATCGAAACACCGACATCGCCTGCGATCGTCGCGATCGTCGCCGACCTGGTGCCGCCGTCCGCCGACGCTCGCGTGGTCATGGAAATCTCACCCTGGTCTCCCCGTAACTTTCGGCGAGTTTAACAGCTCGAAGATAGCGGTCACGGTGCGTGTTCCGGCCGACACGCGAGGTCTTGACGCGGTGCTCAACTGTGCCTAAGTTGTCGAAACACGGCAAATAATTTTCGGAAACTTTCGATCGACGCGTCGGCGGGAGTGGTCCGCCGCGGTTGAGGCCGGCACCGCAGGAGGCAGGATGGGCGCTCCCCGAGTCCTGGAACTGCCGAGCGCGCCGCCCGAACCTGTGCGGCGCCCGAGCCGCCCGCGTCGACGCAGGAGCTGGCGGGTCGCCGTGCGGCGGGACTGGCGGCTGTACTCGCTGGTCGTGGCGCCGCTGGCGTTCTTCGTCATGTTCCGGTACGTGCCGATGGCCGGCAACGTGATCGCCTTCCGCTTCTACCAGCCGGGCGGCAGCCTGTTCGGCGAGTACTGGGTCGGCCTGTTCTACTTCCAGGAGTTCGTCACCGACCCGACGTTCTGGCACGTGTTCACCAACACGCTGATCCTGGGTGCGTTGACGCTGGTGGTCACGTTCCCGGCGCCGATCATCCTGGCGCTGCTGCTCAACGAGGTGCACTCGCGCAAGTGGAAGCGGTTCGTGCAGTCGGTGTCGTACCTGCCGCACTTCCTGTCGATCGTGGTGGTCGCCGGCATCGTCATACAGCTGCTCTCCGACACCGGCCCGGTGAACCAGGCACTGCAGGCGATCGGCCACGCGCCGATCGAGTTCTTGCAGCAGGCGGGCTGGTTCCGGGGGATCTACGTGTCGTCCGAGGTCTGGCAGACCGCGGGCTGGGGCACGATCCTCTACCTCGCCGCGCTGACCACGATCGACGGTCAACTCTACGAGCAGGCCAGGATCGACGGCGCGAACCGCTGGCAGCAGACCTGGCACGTCACCCTGCCGGGCATCCGGCCGACCATGGTGACCATCCTGATCCTCAACGTCGGCACGTTCCTGGCGATCGGGTTCGAGAAGATCCTGCTGTTGTACAACCCGTTGACCTATCCGACAGCCGACGTCATCTCCACGTACCTGTACCGGGTCGGCGTCCAGTCGGGCAGCTTCAGTTACGCGGCGGCGATCGGCCTCTTCGAGTCCGTGATCGGGTTGATCCTGGTCGGTACGACGAATTACATCGCCCGCCGCACGGTCGGGGCGAGCCTGTGGTAACCGATCGGGGACACCGCACCTTCCTGATCGTCAACGGGATCGTGCTCACCTGCGTGCTCGTGGCGACGTTGTACCCGTTCGTCAACCTGCTGGCCCAGTCGCTCAGCTCGGAGCAGGCGATCGCGGCCGGGCACGTCAACCTGATTCCGCACGGTTTCAACGTCACCACCTACCGGACGGTGATGTCGGATCCGACCTTCTGGGTGAACTACCGCAACACCGTGCTGTACACAGTGGTTGCCACCTCGATCGCCATGGTGCTGACCACCTGCTATGCCTACGTGCTGTCCAAGAAGCACCTGAGAGGCAGAGGTTTCCTCATCGGCGTTGCCCTGTTCACCATGTTCTTCAACGGCGGCCTGATCCCGAACTACGTCCTGGTCAACGATCTCGGGCTGCGCAACTCGCTCTGGGCGATCGTGCTGCCCAACGCCATCAGCGTGTTCAACCTGCTGGTGATGAAGGCGTTCTTCGAGAGCATGCCGACCGATCTGGAGGAGGCCGCCGTCATCGACGGCCTGACCACCTACGGGATTCTGCTGCGCATCGTGCTGCCGCTGTCCAAGGCGGTGATCGCGACCATGGTGCTGTTCTACGCGGTCTCGTTCTGGAACTCCTGGTTCTCCGCGTTCCTCTACCTCGATCACAACAACCTGTTCCCGGTCACCGTCTACCTGCGCAACCTGATCGCCGGCGCCACCACGGGTGCGAACGAGGGCGCCTCCAGCGACACCGCGCTCCAGGTCGCCGCCAACATCCGGGCGGTCACCATCGTGCTCACCGTGCTGCCGATCCTGACCGTCTATCCGTTCGTCCAACGATATTTCGTCTCGGGCGTGCTGCTCGGCGCGGTCAAGGGCTAGGACCCGTCCCCACCCACACGGACAACCAAGGAGCTCCCGTGGACAGACTCACCCGGCGCCGGTTCCTCGGCGCGACCGGCGGACTCACCGCGCTGGCACTGGCCGGCTGCACCACCCACACGCCGGGCAGTGACCCCGACGCCGGCGACCTGGCCGGC
>DASUJK010000051.1:0-4630 GCA_036279295.1 Pseudonocardiaceae bacterium
ACGCCACAACAGCTTCCGTGTGAAACGGCGAGTTGACACCGGTACCCGCCATGCTGGCCCCGCCGTCGTCCGGCTGGCTAACGCTAGTTGGATCATCCCGCCCAGGACCATCCCCGGGACCACAAAACCGAAGGTCACAGCTCTACCAAGAGCCAGCTAAGTGGCATTGCGCCATGGCTGCTTACCGACGCACCGTCAGCTGCCGACGGACTGTTTGTGGTGGAATACCTTTGTCGGGTCCCATCGGGTCTTCACCTGGCTCAGCCTTGGGTAGTTTCCCTTGTAGTACAAGGTGCTCCATGGCACGTCGGAGTGGTTCCAGGCCGGGTCGGACAGGTCGGTGTCCGGGTAGTTGACGTAGCAGCCGTCGGTGAGGTCGTTCGGAATCGGTACACCGCCGGTGGCCGCGAACATCTCGCCGTACAGGTCCCGCAGCCAGGCGATGTTGGCCGCGTCGTCGGATGGGTTCTGCCAGAACGATTGCGCGAGGAACTTCAGGATCGATCCGCGCTGCGCCACGGCCGTCGCGTCTTCGGCCACCGCGTTGATGCGGCCGCCGAAGGAGAACAGGACGGCTCCCGCGTCGGGGTTGGCGAAGTCGTCTCGGGTCAGGTTGCGGTAGAGCGCGGCCACCTGCTCCTCGGACGGGGTCCTGCGGAAGTACGCCGACTTGTGGTCGGCCCGCAGCGACGGGTCATTCAGCGCTGGTGTGTTGGTGCCGACGAGGTACACGGCGTGCAGCCACGGCAGCAGGCGGACATCTGTGGTGGGCGTGCCGACACCGTCGAATGCGGTGGTCAGAAAGTCTCGCAACAGTTCCGACGCACCGGGCCGGTCGGCCGGTACGTGGCCGAGAATCCCGATGGAGCCCGCGCTGCGGTGGTTCAGGCCGACGATCGCGGTCAACGCCGCGGCGGGGGAGTCGGGTGCGCTGTTCACCTCGTGCCATCGCCCGACGTTGCGCACCAGTCGGGCGAAGCGGTCGGCGTTCAGGTCGGCCCAGGCCAGGCCGCTGGTGCTCACCAACACCTCGGCCGGTGCCTTGGGCAGCGGTGTCGACGGATCGCCTGCCGAGCGCATCCAGTACCGCGTCACGACTCCGAAGTTGCCACCGCCGCCACCGGTGTGCGCCCACCACAGGTCCCGGTGCGGATCGTCCTGCTCCCGGGTCGCGGTGACCAGCCGGACCGTGCCGTCGGCGTCGACGACCACTACGTCCACCGCGTACAGGTGGTCCACCGTCAGCCCGAACAGCCGGGACAACTCGCCGTACCCGCCGCCTGCGATGTGGCCGCCCGCGCCCACGGTCGGGCACGACCCGCCCGGCACGGTCACACCCCATCGGCGGAACAGCGTCTCGTACACCCGCCACAGCGTCGCGCCGGGCTCGATGCCGAACGCCTGCCGGTCCGCGTCGAACGTGACCGAGTCCATGGTGGACAGATCGATGACGACTCGGGTGTCCTTGCTGTAGACGAAGTCCTCGTAGCAGTGCCCGCCGCTACGGACCGTGACCCGTCGACCGGTGCGCACCGCGTTCCGTACCGCGTCCACGACGTGCGCGGGCTGGGTGGCCAGCACCACCTCGTCCGGCCGAGCCACCCAGCGGGCATTGTTGCCCACCACCAACTCGTCGTAGCGAGTGTCACCGGGCCGCACCACCCCAGGCGGTGCGACCGTTGTGGCGGCGTCGGCTCGGCCGCCCAGCAGGACACCGCCGGCCAACAGTGGTGCGCCGGCCAGCACACTGCGGCGGCTCAGTCCTCGCACGGTTCGTCCTCCTCGTCCCGTTGTGCGACGGTGCGCCGGGTCAGCTTGAGCAGCAACAACGCCATCTCCGGTCCGGCCGTACCCAGTTGGGCGTACCGCCGCACGACCGCGAGCTCACGCGCGTGCGAGAACCGGGTCACGCCGCTCTCCACCCGGGACTCCTCGATCCGCACATCGAGGTCGATGCGCCGCTTGATCAGATCGAGCAGTTCCTCGTCGATCCAGTCCAGTTCACGTTCCAGCGCTGTCACCTGTCCGTCCCTTCGCGCTGTGTCGGCCGTCGTGTCTCTGCCATCACGTGGCCGCCGGAGTGACGAGCAGCGATCTCAACTGTTCGACGAGCACGGAAACGCCGTGTTCGGACAGGATCGATTCCGGATGGAACTGGAGGGAACGGAACGCGAGACCCCTGGTCGCGTACACCTCACCGGTGGCGCGATCCCTGCTGACCTCCACCTTGCCGTACGGGCCGACCAGTTCATCGGTAGCCGAGACGGCGACGAACGTGTTGTAGAAGCCGACCGTGGCCCGGCGGCCGAACAGGTCGAGTTCCCGCTGGGTGCCCTGGTTCGGCACGTCCCGCCGGACGATCGGCAGCCCGAGGCTCCGGCACAGGATCTGATGGCTCAGGCACACCGCGAGTGTGGGGAACCGGCTGTCCAGTAGTTTCCTGGTCAGCCCGGCCAGCGTGGCGATCTTCGGGTCCGTGTCCGCGCTCGGATCACCCGGCCCCGGTCCGAGTACCACCAGGTCGTGCTGGCCGGGCACGCCTGCGACCTCCGGATAGGCCAGAACGGTGACGTCCAGGCCGAACGAGTGCAACTGGTGCGACAGCATCGCGGTGAACGTGTCCTCCGCGTCCACCACCAACACCCGCCCGTGCGGCACCCGCTCGGTGTCGGCCACCGGCAGGTCCAGCCAGAACCTGGCCAGTTTCGCGTTGCGCCGGGCCAACGCCGCGCGCACGGTCGGCTCGGTGCCGAAGCGGGATGCCTGCGGGCGCGGGAAGACCGTGCGGTCCGCGTGCAGTGCGCCGAGCAGCCCGGCAACCTTGGTCGCCGTCTCGGCCACCTCGGCCGACGGGTCCGAGTGCCGCACCAGCGTTGCGCCCACACCGATGTCCAGCATGCCGGCGCTGTCGATGTCCGCGGTGCGGATCATGATGGCCGAGTCCAGCAGGCACTGTCCGTCCGCGCCCCGGCTCAGATACGCGACCACACCGCTGTAGTAGCCCCGGCCGCCGCTCTCGTACCGCCTGATCACCCGGACCGCGTTCTCCACCGGGCTGCCGGTGACGGTCGGCGCGAACATGGTCTCGCGGAGGACGTCCCTCGGGTCGAGTGAGGTGCTGCCCTCGATGTCGTACTCGGTGTGCGCGAGCTTGGCCATCTCCTTCAGCCGCGGGCCGATCACCCGGATCTCCCGATCGCACACCCGTGTCATCATCTTCAGTTCCTCGTCGAGCACCATGTACAGCTCGTCGGTCTCCTTCTGGTCGGCGAGGAAACCGAGCAGATCGGTCAGGTTCGGCCCGGCGGGCGGATAGCGGTAGGTGCCGCTGATCGGGTTCATCAGCACGGTGTCGTCGACCATGCTCACGTGTCGTTCCGGGCTGGCGCCGACCAGTACCCGGTCACCGGTGTGCACGAGAAACGTCCAGTAGGTGCCGGACTCGCGTTCCAACAGCGCGCGGAACATCGCCAACGCCGAGCGGATCGAGAAGTCGGCGACCGTCGCCGAGTAGGAGCGCCGGATTACGAAATTCGATCCCTGGCCGGAACCGATTTCCTCTCGCACCACGCGTCGAACGATTTCCGCGTAATCTTCATCATTGATGTCGAATCCACCGTCGATCAGACGGACGCCATCCGACGGCAAACAGTCCAACGCCGAGGAAACCGACATCGTCGCTCGCCGGTGCACTCGCAGGAACAGCAGTGGTGTGCCGTCGTCGTGGCATTCGAAACCCCGTTCGGTGATCTGCCGGTACGGCACCAGCGCTAGGACGCCCTCGCCAGCCGATGTCGGGTCGTCCGGCAGGTCGGCCAGTGACGACGCCGTCGTCAGGTCGCCGACCAGCACGTCAACCGATCGCTGACCAGCTGCTGAGCGGCACAGGAGAGCGAACGGTGGCGGGTTGGCGCGGGTCACGCGCGCGAGCAGTGACGGACCGTCCTGGGGCGCTGGTTCTTCGCAGGTTGTCTGCTTTCCGAGCACGTTTCGACTGTGCAGGCATATTTCGTCGGTGGCAACTACACATCCGGGCAGAATCACTACTCGGCCGGACTACTCGGCCGAGTAGTGCGCCGCCGACTCGGCCGCTGCTAGCTTCGAACCACGACAACGTCCGTCGGAAATCATCCGGTCAACCATTATTGGAGTGCGGATCGTGGTGGCGCCCGAGGAAATCATGGTGCAGAAGTTCGGCGGCAGTTCGCTGGCGTCGATGGACCATGTCCGACGGGTGGCCGGAATCGTGGCGGACACCCGTGCACAGCGGGGTGCCGTCGTCGTGGTGGTGTCCGCCCGAGGTGACGCGACGGACGACCTGTTGCAGCTCGCCGCGCAGATCGGGCCGGTGGTGCCGAGGCGGGAGACCGATCAGTTGCTGGCCACCGGCGAGGTGGTGTCCGCCGCGCTGCTGACCATGGAGCTGTGCGTGCGGGGTGTGCCCGCCGCGTCGCTGACCGGCGCGCAGGCCGGCATCGTGGTCACCGGCCAGCACGGCGCGGGCGTGATCGACCGGATCGACCCGACGACGATCCGCGCCATGCTGGCCAGGGGAGAGGTCCCCGTGGTGGCCGGTTTCCAGGGCGTGGACGCGGACGGCAACGTGTGCACGTTGGGCAGGGGTGGCTCG
>DASUJK010000052.1:0-20473 GCA_036279295.1 Pseudonocardiaceae bacterium
GAGCGGGCGGGTGTAGGTGAACGGGCCGCTGCCGGACGCGGTGAGGCCTTCTGCCGCGATCGCGCGGATCAGCGCCAGCTGCTGGTGGGCGATCGGCCACGCATAGGGAACGGCGCCGAACTGCGGGGGGGCGTGGCTGCCGGCCCAGATGTTGGCCGTGCTCGGCCCGCTGCCGTTGGCCTCCCACCAGGTGTTCGGTCCACCGGTGGTGGTCTGGATCTGCCATGCGTAGCTCGTGATCGACAGGTCCCGACGGGCCGTGCCGTAGAGGCCGTCGGACGAGTACGCCGTGTTGTACGCGGTGGAGAACCCGTTGAACGCGCCGAACGTCGGGAACGGCAACCCGTTGGCGGCCAACCTGTTGAAGCCGAACGTGTACCGGCCGTCACCCTGGTTCGGGTCGCCCGCGATGCCGGACAGCACGCCGCCCATCAGCATGGTCGACCACTGGTTCTGCCCGACCCACAGCGGCGAGGCCCAGTTGGCGTCGTTGAAGGTGTCGCAGCGGTTGGCCGAGTCCGGCTGGTCGACCGTGCAGGGCAGGAAGTTGAACCCGTTGGCGGACTCGTTGCGGGCCAGCAACGTGTTCAGCGAGTTCAGCAGGCTGTTGTAGGCGGTGTTCGCGAACGTCGCCTCACTGGTCTGGCCGATCTTGGTGGCGATGAACCGGTACGAGGCCAGCGCCTCCAACGCCGAGTAGTCGTCGAACAGCCAGCGACCGGAGGAGTCGTTGTCGAAGCTCGCCTTCAGCACGCCGTCCGGGCTCAACTGTCCGCTGTAGATGGTGTGCATGATGGTGAACAGGCTCGGACCCCATGGACTGGCCGCGGTGGCGTCGTCGTGGAAGAACTGGCTGACGAACGACGTGTCGTTGGTCTTGGCCAGGTAGGTCGCCCACGCGCCCAGCGTCTTCCAGTCGCCGTCGAAGTACCAGTTCGCGCCGACCTCGTTGAAGTTCGGGGTCTCCGAGATCCGTGCGGTGAGCAGCAGGTTCCTCGCGTCCTGGTAGTCGCCGGTCTCGAATCTGGCGGTCAGCTCACCTGGGACGTCGTGGTTGAGCACCCAGGAATAGTTGTTGGCTGCCGAGAACTGCGCCTCACCGACCTGCATCATCAGCATGTAGATCTCGCCGGCCTTGAACGCGTTGATCATGGCGTTGCCGGGGTTGGCCAGGTTGCCGGTGTTGGGCAGGGTGATGTTGGGCAGCGTGAAGTTGGTCGTCTCGGCCAACCTGCCGTTCCAGTGGCTGGCCAGCTGCGTGTCGGCGACGGCGAGGGTCGGCGCCCCGGCGGACAGCGCGGCACCGGTCGGCAGTGCCGCCCCCGTGCCGAAGTTGTCCACGGCCACCACGTAGTCGTGGTTGCTGGTCGCTCCCGGTGCGACGGTGTTCAGCGTGGTGCTGGTCAACCGCAGCAGGTTCGGGCCGGTGCCACCCGGGTCGATCGTCACCGCGGCCGTGCCGTGGTTGGTCACCGACACCCTGCTGTAGATCAGCATGAACGGGTTGCCGCCGATCGTCACCTTGTCCGCGAAGTCCTTGATCGAGACGGCAGTGGTGCCGGACGTGAACGAGGTCGTCATCGCCGGCAGGTAGCCGCTTTCCTGTGTCCACTGCACCGACTGCGCGGGCCGCACGCCACCGAGTTGGTAGATGCTGAACGAGTACATGGCACCGCAGATCGTGGTGCCCGCGTTGTTGAACGTGGTCGGCACACCACGGGCGAAGAACGAGCCGGACAGGTACGAGGTCACCGGCCAGAAGTTGCCATCCCAGCCCAACGCGGTGTCGTTGAAGAAGCCCTGGCTGAACGGGTCGTTCGGGGTGGGGAAGTTGGTGCCGTACGACTTGGGCAGCGCCGCGTTGTGACACGCGTTGGGCGCCACGGCTGGCAGCCCCTGGAAGCCGCTGGTACCGGTGGCCAGGCCGGCGATCTGCCACGTCCTGGTGGTCGCCGTCGTGCACGGGAGCTGCACGAGCGGCGTGTTGCTGACGGTGGCGTCCGCGCTGGGCACCACACACTTGCCCGAGTGCACGGCCGCGATGTTGAACCCGGAGCCCGCCGGGCTGACGGTGAACTGCTGGTTGGTCTGGCCGTTGCACGGCCACTGGATCACCTGGGCGTTGTCGGCGACCGAGACCCCGGACACGTCAAGACAGCTGCCGGCGGTGACGGTGCCGATCGTGTAGGTGCTGGTGGTGCCGGTGACCGGCGTGAAGGTGAAGGACTGGGTGGTCGAGCCGTTGCAGGTCAGCTGGACCAGTTGCAGACCCGCGGTGGTCGCGCCACCGGGTACGGTCATGCAGCCGCCGCCACCGCCGTTGGTCACGGTGGACGAGAATGTTGTTGCCGCGGTGGCATTCGTCGATGTGACGGTGGTCAGCGCGGTGACGACGAGCAGGATCGCCGCCAGCACCGCGAGGCCTGGTGATCGGACTGTTCTGGACAACCGGGGGGCCGGACGCATGGCTCACTCCTTGGCTAGGTGAACGCCGTGCCCGCATCAGCTCATCCTGTGGTCGTGACGGGGATCCAGACTCGCATCGGGCCCGCTTTGCGGTTGCCCCACAGGAAATAGGGGACGGCGGTGAACGTGATCTGCCCGGCGCGGTTCTCGCCGGGTGGCTCGGCGGAATACAGCGCCGCGGACTCGGGCGCTGCGACCGACCCGGTGGCGGTGAGTGTCACCGGGAAGTCCGGCGATCCGGTGTCGACCGCGATCGGCACCGTAGGGTCGATCCGGACGTCCTCCAGTGCGACGCCATCGGCCAGGTCGGTGCGCTCCAGGCAGTAGACGAGGGGTCCTCGGGTCAACGTCACGCAGCCGCGGACGGCGTCGATGCTCGGGTGCGGCCGGACGACACGGGCCGGCATGGGCAGGTCGAGCCGCACGGTGCCACCATCGGACCAGTCCCGGCGCACCCGCAGGTAGCCGTCCGCGACCTCGACCGGCTCGCCGTCCAGGCGAACGTCCTCGGTCGAGCACCAGGACGGAATCCGCAGGGCCACGGTGAGCGGCGCGGCCGAGGTCACGGTCAACTCGACACGACCGTCCCACGGGTACTCGGTGCGGACGCTGATCCGCACCGGCGCTCCGCCCACCGTGGTCGCGGTCTCGCCGGCCGCGTAGAGGTGTACTTGCAGTCCACTGTGGTCGGTGGTGACGGCGTAGCCGGCCAGGGATGCGACCAGCCGGGCGAGGTTGGGCGGGCAGCACGCGCACGAGTACCAGGACAGGCGGCCCGACGGCGCGTCCTCGTCCGAACCGTCGTGCCCGGTGCGCAGGTGCAGCGGGTTGGAGTAGCAGAAGCGCGTCCCGTCCAGGCCCGTCGAACCGGCGATCACGTTGTACAGCGCGCGTTCCATCTCGTCGGCGTACCGCACGCCACCGGTGGCCAGCAGCATGCGCCAGTTCCACTGGAAGCTCGCGATGGCCGCACACGTCTCGCCGTACGCCCGGTCCGCGGGCAGCTCGTACGGGTCGCCGAACGACTCGTCGCGATGCCGGGAGCCCTGTGCGCCGGTGATGTAGGTCTTCGCGCCGAACGCGTCGTCCCACAGCCGGGTCGCCGCAGCCAGCAGGTCCTCGTCGTGCGTCTCCACAGCGACGTCCACCATGCCCATCAGCAGGTAGAGTTGGCGCACGACGTGCCCGGCGACCGTGTCGGCCTCCCGTGGTCGCACGTGGTCCTGCAGGTAGGTCGAGCCGAACCGCGCGCCGGCCAGCAGTCCACGGCCGCGCAGGTCGATGAACCGGGTGGCCACGTCCAGGTACGGGCGGTGCCCGGTGACCCGGTACAGCTCCACCAGTGCCGTCTCGATCTCCGGGTGCCCGTCGACGTCGTCCACCTCGCTGAACCGCTCGACGATGAGGTCGGCGAACCGCCGGGCCACGGCCACCACCTCGGCACTCGCGCCGGTGCGGGCCGCGGCGACGGCTGCCTGGATGAGGTGGCCCGCGCAGTACAGCTCGTGGCTCCAGGCCAGTTCCTGCCAGCGCTTGTCCGGCTTCACGACGGTGAAGTACGAGTTGAGGTAGCCGTCGTCGCCCTGGGCCTTCGTCAGCAGCGCGGCCGTCGTGTCCACGAACGTGCGCAGGCCGGCGTCGTCCGGGGTCCGGCCCAGCTGCCAGGCAGCGGCCTCCAGGGTCTTGTAGACGTCCGAGTCGGCGAACCACATGTTCTGGAAGTCGCCGTCCGCCTCGCCGGTGACGCGGCGCAGGTTGGTGATCGCGCCGAAGGTGTCGAGGTGGTCGACGCAGTGCGGCAGCGTGGCAGCGGCGTTGCGGCGCTGCCACTGGCCGAACAGGCTGTCCCGGGTGAACGTGGTGTCGTCGAGGCACAGTGGCCGCAGCGCGACATCGGCGGCCTGCGTCGGGTCGACGGGGCCGGGGATCGGTCGGGTCATCGGGGTGCCTCTTCTCGCTCAGCCCTTCAGGGCGCCGGAGGTGAAGCCGCGGACGTAGTACCGCTGCAGCACCAGGAACACAGCCACGCACGGCAGCGCGGACGTGACCACGCCCGCTTGCAGCGCGCCGTAGTCGACCGAGCCGAGGCTGCCGGACTGGAGGTCGAACAGGGCCAGCGGCAGCGTGAACTTTCCACCGTCGGTGAGAAAGATCAGCGGCGCGACGAACTCGTTCCAGGCCGCCAGGAACGAGAACAGCGCCACGGTGACGATGCCGGGCAGCACACCGCGCAGCAGCACCCTGCGCAGCGCGCCGCCGACCGTGCAACCGTCGATGAGCGCCGCCTCCTCCAGTTCGACCGGCAGCGCGGTGAAGGAGTTGCGCATCATGAACAACCCGAACGGCATCTGGAGCACGGCGAGGACCAAAGCCAGGCCCACCAACGAGTTCTGCAACCCGATCCAGCCGAGCAGGATGTAGAGCGGCACCAGGATCGTGGTGTACGGGACCATCAGGATGGCCAGCGTGACGATGAACAGCAGGTTCCGCCCGCGAAACGGCAGCCGGGCCATGGCGTAGCCCGACAGTGTGGTCGTCACGACGGTCACGGTGACCGCGATGACCGCGACGAGCGCTGTGTTGGCCAGATACGCGGTCAGCCCGCTGCCGTAGTCGATCAGCCTGCGGTAGTTCGCCACGCCGAAGCCCTGGTTGCCGTTCGCTGCCTCCGGCCCGTTGAGCGACGAGTAGAGCGTCCACAGCAGCGGCAGCAGGAACAGCACGGCCAGCGCGAGGCCGGTGACATGGAAGCCCGCGGTCCGCGTCCGGTGCATGACGCCAGTTGCCACGGTGTCACCGCCCTTCCCTGCGGATCAGCCGCATCTGCACGACGTTCACGACGACCAGCACGACCAGCGTCGCCACCGACACCGCGGCGGCCCGGCCGAGATCCTGGGACAGGAACGCCTCGCGATAGATGTCGATGACCACCGTTGCCGTGTTGTGCCGGCCACCGGTCAGGATGAAGAACTGGTCGAAGGCCAGCAGCGACCCGGTCACCGACAACACCATGGTCAGCGCGATGGTCGGCCGCAGCAGCGGCAACGTGACCCGCCACATGGTCTGCCAGCGGTTGGCGCCGTCGATCCGGGCCGCCTCGTAGAGCGCCGGGTCGATGCTCTGCAGGCCGGTCATCAGGATGAGCATGTAGAAACCCGCGAACCGCCAGGTGATCATGAAGACGGTCGAGCCGAGCGCGCCGCCGGTCGAGCCGAGCCAGTCCACGTGGCCGAGCCCGATGGCCCGCACCAGGTTGTTCAGCGGTGACCCGTCGGCGTTGAACAACCCGTAGAACAGCAGGCTGGTGGATGCCAGCCCGACAGCGCTGGGCAGGAACAAAACCGTGCGGTAGACGCCGATCCGCTTGCGGTCCTGGTGCATCAACATGGCCAGCCCGAAGGCGATCAGGCCGAGTACGACCGTGGTCACCGCCGTGTACTTCAGCGTGAACCACACCGCACTGATGAACAGCGGGTCACGCAGTGCCTGGTAGTCGGTGACCCCGTTGGGCCCGGAAGCACCCAGCAGCGGCCAGTGGTTGAACGACATCCACACCATCAACACCAGCGGGATGACGAACAGCACCGCCACCAGCAGCGTCATCGGTGCCACATACAGCATCCCCAGCCGGCGGCGCCCCCTGCTGATGGGGGCGCGGCGGGCTGTCGGTGCCGGGGATGGCGATGTGGGGGAACGGGTCGGCGAGGACAGGGAGATCATGGTCAGCCGCTGCTCGACAGCGACTGGGTGATGGCACTGTTGTGCTGTTGCAGGATCGAGCCCACGTCACCCTTGCCGAACACCGCGTCGATCACGGCTTCGGTCCACGGGCCGTCGGGGTCGTTGAACGTCTTGCCGAAGTTGACCGAGATCGGGGTCTGGCCGATGCCGGGCAGCCGGTTGAAGACGCCAAGGCGCGGATCCTGCTTGGCGTAGGTGTTGTCGACCAGGTCGGACCGGACGGTGACGTTCTTGCTCTTGGCCACGACCTGGACCTGGGCCTGTTCGGACAGCGTCCACGAGATGAAATTCCACGCCGCCGCGGCGTGCTTGCTGTCGGCGCTGATGCCCAGCACGTCACCACCGACGAACGACGAGGTGCCACCGGTCAGCCCGGGGATCGGCGCGACACCGACCTGGAGGCCAGGGCCCTCCTTGAGGCCCTGCAACGCGGTGGCGCCCATCGCCTGGATGCCGACCTTGCCGTCGGCGAACGCCTGGCCCCACGTCGGCCCGGACTCGTTCTTGGCCGATCGCGGCACGGAACCGTCGGTGTACATCTGGCGCAGCAGTCCGTAGACCTTGGCCGCCGTCGGGTTGTCGATCGTGGACGCGGTGCCCTGCGTGTTGAGCACGGTGCCACCGGAGGCCCAGATCATCGGCCAACTGGTGAACAGCTGGCAGCCGGGGCAGGCGCCGCCGAAGAAGTAACCGCTGACACCGCCGCCCAGCGCGGAGATCTTCTTGGCGTCGGCGACCACCTCGGTCATGGTCGTCGGCGGCTTGTTCGGGTCCAGCCCGGCGCGGGTGAACAGGACTTTGTTGTAGAACAGCGCGGACAGGTCGAGGTCGTGCGGCACCGCGAAGTCGCGGCCCTTGAAGGTGGCCGCCTTCATGTGGGACGGCGCGAGTGCCGCCTTGAACGGCAGCTGGTCGACGCGGTCGGTGATGTCCATGAAGACGCCGTTGGCCGCGTAGTTCGGCGCGTACACCACGTCGGACGCGAGCACGTCGGGCAGCTGGCGTGCGCCCGCCGCCGTGCCGACCTTCTGCTGGTAGGAGTCGGCGGGGAAGACGGTCAGTTTGACCTTGTTCTTGTGGCTGGCGTTGTAGGCGTCGACGAGTGTCTGGCTGAAGGTGGACGTGGACGAGCGGGTCCACATGGTGATCGTGGTGCCGTCGTCGACCGATCCGGTGGCACCGGTCGTCGCCGAGGGGGACACGCTCTGACATGCGGCAAGGACCAGCGCACCGGCCAGCACGGCGACGGCCGCACGTCCCAGCCGGGTGATGGACCTGGTGTGCGAACTCATCGTGTCTCCTAACGGGAGGCCAACGACGGTCGTGGGCTTCGGCAGGCAGCTGCGGAAACCTCGGAAACCGATTTCCGAACACCTTGGCCCGCTCCACGGCTGGGTGTCAAGGGTCTGTTTCCGGCAGGTGAACCCACTTACCTGGATCAGGCCACTGGCCGATGTACTGTGCAGCCATGCCTACCAGGAAACTTCCGGAGAAAGTCGGAAACTCCGGCCGGCCGACCACGATCAGCGATGTCGCCCAACTGGCCGGTGTCTCCATCGGCACCGTGTCCAAGGCGCTCAACGGTCGGGGATCGCTGCGTGCGGAGACCCGGCACCGGGTGCTGTCCGCGGCCGAGCAACTCGGCTTCCTGCCGAACAAGGCCGCGATGACGCTGAGCTCCGGCCGGACCTACACGGTCGGCATGATCACCACCGACACCATCGGCCGGTTCAGCATCCCGCTGCTGATGGGTGCCGAGGACGCACTCGGTGCCGGCGAGATGTCGGTGTTCCTCTGCGATGCCCGCGACGATCCGATCCGGGAGCAGTACTACCTGCGGACCCTGCTCGGCAGGCGGGTGGACGGCATCATCGTCACCGGCAGGCGGACCCAGGCCCGCCCGCCCATCGCCGCGGACCTGCCGGTACCGGTTGTCTACGCGTTCATCAGCTCAGCCGATCCGCGCGACTGCTCCGTGGTGGTGGACGAGGCGGGCGGCGCCCGGCTGGCCGTCGAGCACCTGTTGGCCGTCGGCCGGTCCAGGATCGCGCACATCACCGGGCCGGAACGGCACCATTCGGCGACGGTCCGGGCCGCCGCCACCCAGGATCGCCTGACCGAGGCCGGGCTGGACCTGGTCGGCGCACCGATGTTCGGTGAGTGGAGCGAGGCGTGGGGCCGGCAGGCGACCAAGATCCTGCTGGGCACGCACGACATCGACGCGATCTTCTGCGGCAGCGATCAGATCGCCAGGGGAGCGGCCGACGCGCTCGCGGCGACCGGCCGCCGGGTCCCCGACGACGTGGCCCTGGTCGGCTTCGACAACTGGGATGTGATGTCGTTGGCCTGTCAGCCGCCCCTGACCAGCATCGACATGGAGTTGGAGGCACTGGGCCGGACGGCGGCCGACCTGCTGCTGGCCACCATCAACGGCGAACCCGCCCAGGGCAGACACAGTCGACCGTGCCGCCTGGTGGTCCGTGACTCCACAGTGTCCAGATAGCGCTGAGGGAATCAGCAGTCGACGTACGTGTGCACGGGCGTGGTGTCGGCCCGGTAGCACACGGTGATCCAGTAGCCGTCCGGGAAGTAGCTGCCGTCGTCCTCGAAGCAGACCTCGAAGTCGCCGGTGCCGAACACGGCCAGGTGGCTGGGCCGCACCACCGACTCGAACCGTTCCCGCTCCGCCGGCGTCTCGGTACCGTCCGCGCCGGTGAACCAGATCAGGTCACGCGCCCGGTCGTGCAGGCCCGCGATGTCGGTGGCCAGCCGGCGGGCCCGCGGCAGCAGCGCGGTGACCCGGTCGAACCCCGCGCTGTCGAACGAGATGGGCAACTCGATGCCGTCCCGTTCGACCGTCGCCGCGTAGTACCCGTACTCCCCGCCGTGGACCACGGCGCCGAGCACCGGGTCCTGAATCGTCGGCCACGAATCCCGGTCGGGCAGCAGGTGGGTGTCACGGAAGATCTGGGCGAGCTGGTCCTGGTAGTCGGGATCGTGCTCCTCGATGATCAGCCGGGGATGACTGCCGAAGTGCCGCGGACGACCTCGCCGTCGGCGCCGGTGACGACGAACAGCCCGTCCGCGGGCTGATGTCGCGCACCCGGAACGAGCGCGGGATCTCCAACCGGGCGACGCTGCCTGGCACGTGCACGTTGCCCTGCTGGAATCCGTCCGGGCCGGTGAACACGAGCAGCGCCGCGTGCCGCAATGCGGTCGGGTCACCGTCCAACGCGGCATCGAAGACCCGGCGATCGTGGAAGACGAACTCGTCGATCGACACCTACCCACCCCAACGTGACGACGTCCCGCGAGCCGCGGGCCGCCAACACCCTAGACGGTGGAACAGGAGTTGGGGTTCTCGACCAGGAAGACGACACCGGTGTTGGAGGTCTGGATCGGAGCCCACGACGGTGCCACACCGAAGCCGACGTGGCGGTACAGAATGTTGTTCACCGTGGTGTTTCCGGTGTTGGAAATGTCGAAGACCTCGCCGGTCTGCATGGTCGTGACCACTGTCGAGAAGTCGCTGGAGAAGACCTGCATGCCGTTACCGGCAGCCGTCACCGTGAAGTCGCAGATCACGCGGGCACCGGTGGCCGCGGTCGCCGTGCCCTGGAAACCCATTGCGCCCAACAGGAGCATGCCCGCCGTGACGGCTGCCGCGCCCAGTAATCGAGACATTGTCGTCCTCCGCTGTTCGTTGCTCCGGACGCACGGACCACTGTAGGGAGGGCGTCGGCACGACTCCATCAGCCAAAGGTACGGTCTGCCGGTGGCACAGCGGACTCAATCGGCCGAACCGTCGGCAACGCAGCGCAGGCGGTGGACCGGCCTGATCGTCGGCCTGGTGATCCTGGTCGTCGGCGTATGCCTCGGCGCGGTCGGCGGGCTGGGCCTGGGGTCGGACTATGTCACGTTCACGGTGGCCACCAACTCGATGAACAGCACGCTGGCCACCGGCGACCGGCTGCTGCTCCGGAAGCCCGGCCAGGACGGGCCGCGTCGCGGTGACATCGTGCTGGTCGCACCGAGCACCCGGAGCGACCTGCCGCCCGGCGACATGCTGGTGCGGCGGGTGATCGGGATCGGTGGCGACACGGTGACGTGCTGCGACGACCACGGTCGGATCGCCGTGAACGGGCATGCGGTCGCCGAGGACTACCTGCGTCCGGACCCGGGGCTCCCGCAGGTCGCCGAGTCCGTGCACCTGCCCTTCGACGTGAAGGTGTTGCCGGGGAAGGCGTTCCTGGCCGGCGACGACCGGGGTAACTCCGTCGACTCACGATTGCGTGGCGCGGAGCCGGTGTCCGACATCCTGGGCATTGCGGTGACCAATGCATCGGTCCCCGGCTTCCGGCGGATACCGGCCACCAACGCCTTCGTGGCCGCGGGGTTGCCGGGCCCAGCTCCCCGAGCAGGCATCTCCTACCTGGACCCGGCACTGCTGCTCGCCGGCGCGGTACTGGTCCTGATCGGCCTGGCCTGGTCCATCTGGAAACGACCCCGGCGGCGATAGCCCACCGTCAGACCGGCATCCACGGATGCGGCTCGTCCTGGACCAGACGTGGTGTCCGCAAGGCTGGCCAGCCCGCCAGCCCCAACGGCTCGGACAGTTCGAGTAGTTCGTACAGCGTCTTGCGGATGATCGACGCGGACTCGCCAGGCCGGGAGGTCACTCGGTCGTGCGCCACCTGCCACTGGCGCTGCTGTGCCTCCCGGGCAGCCATGAGTTGGTTGGACAACGGAATGCCCGGCATGAGTTGCGGGCTCACCTCGGCCAGCGCCGCCATGACCGAGTTCGGATCGATCTCGGTCACGGGAAAGTGGCTCAACAGCACGGGAATCCGTACCGCGGCCGCGTAGACCGCCAGAGAACTGTAGTCAGCGATCAGTACGTCGGTGGCCGCGATCAGTCCGCGCCAGTCCTCGCCTGCGTCCACCAGATCCACCCCGGCGTCCCGGACGTCCCGCAGCCAACTCCGCAACTGGCGGGCACTGTGCTCGGCCCACACCGCAGGGTGCGCGGTGGCGATCACCCGATGGCTGGCCGGGAGTTCGGCCGGTAGACGGAGCAGCACCTCGCGATGCTGTGCGAGCAGGGACTCCTGGCCCCAGGTGGACGCCACGCTGACGAGCACCTGCGAGCTACGGACCCCGAGTTCGTGGCGATAGCGCTCGCGCTGCTCCCGGCAGGCGAGCGTGCGGTCGAAACACGGATCACCGGCCACCACCGCACGCGAAACTGCTTCCGGGCACTGCCGGCTCAGCGTCGCGAGATGGTCCTGGTGGGGGAGAAGTAGCGCGTCAACGGTGGGCTCGCCGTTGTGCAGCAGCGATTGGCGGTCCAGGCCGTACACGGGCCGGGTGCCGTCCTCGTCGGTCAACAGGTCGGCGGGCCAGAGTTTGTTGTAACCGGCTCCGTGTGGGCTCGCCAACCGTCGTCGAGCCGGGATGTCCTCCAGCCTGTGCTGGCTCGCGGCGATGACGAGATCGAAGATGCCACGCCTGGCCTCGGCCCAGGGCAGCACCTTGACCTGCAGGTCCCGCAAGCGTTGTGAGACACCGTCACCGAGTTCGTCGGGCACCTGGGTGTAAACGAGCTGGATCCGGGCGTCCGCCTCCAACAGCGGCAGTATGTCCTCCAGCCGCAGCAGGCTGGTCAGAGTGTGGACCGCGACCAGGACAGTCCGTTGGTAGGCAATGGTGTGCCATCGGTACTGCGGCGCCGCCGGTCGATCGACCACGGCGTCCGCTGACCGGCGTAACCCGGTCAGGCTGATCCCGCCTGACCTCAGCGCCGGTCGCGAACGTGGGGCTTGTGCCGCGCGCGGTTCGACCCGGCGCAGGAGCGCGCCGGACGGCCGGTGAGCTCCCTGACTCAGCAGGCGGCCGGGCATGACCCGTCAAGCCTTTCCGCGTACCGGCGAGCGACGGCAGACCCCGCGTTGGCCGATGGCGAGTCAGTCTTCGGATCGAACGATCTGTCGCTGGGGTCCAGCCACGATGACGTCGTGGCCGGACCCCAGCCGGTGGTGGATCGCGGGAGCCAGTGGTCGGTCTGCGCGTTCACTGGATCCATCCCGTTCACTCCTCTTCGAGCTTCGGCGTGCGGAAACCCTGCTTAGAAGCGTACGTATGTTCGATTCGAAGTCAAGCGAATGTGCACTCAAACGGAGTCAGAGTTCCACAGTGCGGTCAACCATGAGTGCGAAGGCCAGTGCGCCGTGCGAACCTGCCGTCAGACCGAGCTTGGAGCCGACGATCTGCAGCGGTGCGACCGGGCCGAACATGCCCTGCAACGCGTACGGCCGTAGACCCTCCATGGCGGAATCGATCAGCAGTTCCGACGCTCTGCCCAACTCGCCGCCCAGCACGATCAGCTCCGGGTTGACCGTGTTGCACACACGCGCCATGGCCAGCCCGATATTGCGTGCGGCATCCCGCAGCACACGTCGGCACACCGGGTCGCCTGCCTTGCCGCGCTCGATCATGCCTTCCAGGGTGGACGGCAGATCGACCCGATAGCCGGCGTAAGCCTGCCTGACCTGCTCGATCAGGCGGGCGCCGCCCACGAGTGTCTCCAGGCAACCGCGATTGCCGCAACGGCACACGATGCCGAGCGGGTCCATGGTGAGGTGCCCGATCTCCAGAGCGAGACCATGTCGTCCTCGGTAGATGTTTCCACCGATGACCAGTCCGGCACCGATGCCGGCCGACGCCTTGACGAACAGCATCGTTTCCCGACCGCGCCCGGCTCCGAACCGGTACTCGCCATAGGCTGCGAAGTTGGCCTCGTTGTCCACGATCACCGGGACATGGGGGAAGTGGTCCCGCAGCCGGGCCTGCACGCTGCCGCTCAGGTCCCAGTCCAGCGACGCCGCCACCTGCGTGACCTGGCCGGTGCGCGGGTCGACGGCGGCCGGCAGGCCGACCCCGATCGAGATGATGTGGTTCTCATCCAGTCCGGTCTGGGCGGTGAGCTCGCGGATGAGGTTGGCGCTCTCCCGAATCCAGGTGCTGCCGCCCTGATCGGCGTTGAAGCTGACCGACTCGTGTTCCACTGTCGAGTTGTCCACCCGACGCGCGGCCACATTGAGGCCGTTGTGGTTGACCTCGACCCCGATCGCCACGCCACGTACGGCGCCGAGTCGGACCCGGTTGCCCCGTTCGCCCTCCTCGCTGGAGACCCGGAAGACCCCTTCCTGCTGAAGTTCGCCGACAACGCCGGACACGGTCGCCTGGGACAGATCAGTGAGCCGCGCGATACTGACCTGGGTGCCCGACTCCATCATCACGGCTCGGATGATTCGACGCCGGTTGGTGTCCTTGAGCGAGTCCGACGGCGTCCACAGCAAGGACCGTGCGTCCACGGTCGTCGTCTCGCCCCTGCCCACTACATCCTCCTGAGTGACTTCTAATTGAAGACTACCTAGCATAGACCTGGTGTCGATGACCGGGCCAATCTGGCCTCGACCATACGATCTGGAGCTGAACGCTTTTCAGACATTGAGCCCTCAACGGTAGTGGTTGATGATCAGGATTCTTCGGTTTCGTCCGCTGAGTTCGGTTCGGGTTTGATGACGATGCATGGACTAGCAGTCGAAGTCGACCCGCAGCTATGCTTGACTCTCGGTGATCAGCCTGCGATGGACTGTGACGATGCCCGGGAGGCGACTGGTGCGCGACGAACAAGCGGACCCGGAAAGCGCAGGCCCGATCCCGGGAACGGATTACGAGCCGCCAATGCTCATCGATTTCGGAACCGTATTCGAGAAGACCGAAGGAAGCAGCGGCGGCAGCAGCGATGATTCCGGGCAGCGCAACTGACGGGTCGATGTCGGCGGATATCGTTGGACGAGCCATGTCGGTCGAGTCGTGCGGTTTCGTCGGGTCCTGGGCGCAGGAGCCTGGTGCTGCCCGCATCGTCACGCTGGGCAGGGGTGCCACGCTGCGGACGTTCACCCGACCGGGCGTCTTCGGTGTCCTCTATGGACAGTTGATCGCGGGCGATGCGGAGCTGGTGGAGGCGATTGACGAGTTGCTCGACCGGCACAGGGCGGACCACCTCGTCAATCTCCCGGGTTGTTGTTCCGTCGCCCTGATCGCAGACACGACCGTGACGCTGTTGGCTGATCCGGTCGGCCAGTTTCCGCTGTACCTGTCGGAAAAGGGTGCGACCCTGTGGTTCGGATCGGATGCCGCCGACATCGCAGCGCGGGTCGGAACCCACTCGATACCGTTTCGCTCGCCGCCACGTTGATCGGCGTGGAATCGCACGGCATGGTGGCGGGTCGCTCGATGTTTCGCGGTGTCCGCCGGATACCGGAAGGGCACATGACGACGATTGGGCCGACCGGAGTCCACGATCGCGATGAGTGCGCGCCTCGGATTGACCTGAATGCCACTCTGCCCGGCGCGGCCGCCCTGTTGCGATTATCCCTTTCCGAGGCGGTGGCCGCTCGCGTCACCATCGCGGCCCTACCAACTGTTGACTGCAGCGGCGGACTCGACTCGACTTCCTTGGCGTTCCTCGCGATGAAGGGCACCACGACTCCGCTGCCCGTGCTGACCTCCGTGACGCACGGTGCGCCGGACACGGACGACGTGGCCTACGCGCGTCGGCACGTGTCCGGGGTCGCGGAGCTCGACCAGCACATCGTCCACACGACGCCGGAATACCTGCCCTACCAGGTGCTCGGGCCGACCGGCGATGTTCCGCACGGCTCGGCGGTGGCCATGGGTGCCGTTCGAGCACGACTTGCCCTGGCGGCCGAACTCGGCTCGGACATGCACCTGACGGGTGAGGGTGGCGACGTGGTGGTCGGGGCGTCGCCCGCGTACCTGGCTGATCTGGCTCGGCGAGGTGAGGTCACCCGATTGTGGAGAGACTGTGTGGTGTGGGCACGGCTGCGTCACCGGTCACCGCTCGCGCTGTTCCGGCGGGCATCAAAGGTCGCCGCGACATCGCGGCGCAACACACTCCGGTCCATGGCGACCACGCTGGAACACGGTCGCCATGTCGATGACGTGCGCTGGGAGGACGACATGATCGGATACTGGCCGCCGCCCGGAGTGCACTGGCTGACCAGGTCCGCCCGGTTCTCCCTCGCCGCACACGCCCGACAGACCGCCGAGCAGGTGGAGGACCACGGCGGGATCGGGGACTCCGTCGCCAGCGGCCTGCTGCATCAGCAGGCCCGGACCTTGCGGAGCATCAGAGCCGTCGGCGCCGAACTGGGGGTCGGCGTGCATGCCCCGTTCCTGGACACTCGGGTGGTTCGCGTGTGCCACGCGCTGTCGGCAGCCGATCGGGTCGATCCGATGGTGCCCAAGCCGCTGCTGCGGGCGGCCCTGAAAGGACTGGTCCCCGAGCACGTGCTCAGCCGGCCGACCAAGGGTGACTACACGAGGGACGCCTACCTCGGCATCCGCCGAGCGGCACCGGTGTTGCGTCGATTGCTTGCCGAGTCGGCTGCGGCTGATCACGGTCTCGTCGAACCAGGCCCGGTTCGTGAGGCACTGGAAGCCGCCGTGCAGGGCCTACCGACGCCGTGGGGAGCGCTGAACCAGGCAATCGCCGTCGAGGTCTGGTTGCGTGAACGGGACAACCGGCCCGTTCGCGAGGATGGTTCGACTTGATCAGGGCGGTGGTGCCGGCCACCGTCCATGCCGAACCGGACGGCGGCGGCCGCCTCGTCCTGCTCGACACCGCGACCGGCCACTGGTACCTGCTGAACCGGACAGGAGCGGACTTCTACCGGGAGTTGCGCGAGGTGGGCGACATCGACGCGGCGACCGAGGCGTTGATCAGCCGACATCGCGACGTACCGGTCGGCCAAATTCGCCAGGATGTGAGCGACCTCGTGTCGGCACTGGTCGGACGTGGGCTGATCGAACTGGAGGACCACGGCGGGCGGCACCCGGCCGGATTGTTGATGGCACTGCCCCATGACCGCGATGTGGTGCCGATCCGGTGGCGCATCCTGGCATCCGCCGCATTTGTCGGCGCCATCGTCCTGCTGCGGCTGCCGTTCCGGATCACGGCCGGCACCGTCGTCCGACTCAAGCGGGCCAAGCGGGAGGCGACCGTGGCACAGGCGCGGGCTGCCATCGGTGCCGCCCGCTGGGCCGGCCGGCACTATCTGGGGCGGGTCGCCTGCCTGGAACTGTCGCTGACGGCGGTGCTGGCGGCGGCGATGCACGGTGTCCGGATGGATCTGTGCTTCGGCTTCGCCGTCGATCCGTATTCGTTCCATGCCTGGGTGGAGGTGGGGGGTGAACCGATCATCCATCCTGCCGACGAACCAATCCCGCCGACATATCGCTGTGTGTTCCGGGCCTGAGGGATCAGAGCGCGCGTATCCGCTCACGAACGCCGTCGACGCCGGGATTGCCGACCGTCGTGAAGATCTCCTCGGTGCGCGTATAGCATTCCCTGGCACGCTCGGTGTCGCCGGATGATTCGTACAACTCACCCAGCGCGAAGAACGCGTCTGCCTCGCCGATCGGAATGTTCACCGCACGCATCGTGCGCAGAGCTGACTCCAGATGGTCGCGGGCGCTGTCGTACCGGTCGGTCAGCACCTCGACGCGGCCCAGCGCGATCCGAGCGCGGGCCACGTTGTAGTCATCGGGCGGGGTCAGGCCGGCCAGTACGCTCACGGCCTCCGTCAGCGGCTGCATCGCGTCCTCGGCTCGATCTGCCTTGGTGAGTGCACGGCCGACGCTGACCAGGGCGAGGCCGATGCTCCGCGGCTGTCCCAGTGCCCGGTACCCACTCAGCGCACGTTCGAAATGGTCCAGAGCCAGTGTCATCCTGCCCTGGTCGAGATAGGCGAATCCGAACCGTTCCAGGGAACTGGTGATCCGGTGTTGATCGCCCAGCTCGCGCCAGATGTCAGCCGCATGCGCCAGATGCTGGAGAGCTTCGTCGTTGCGTCCGACGGCGTGGTACATCAGCCCGAGTCGGTCGTGTGCACCTGCCTCGGCGATCCGGTCGGCGCAGTCCTGGGTCGCCCGCACGGCAAGCAGGTCGAACTGCAACCAGTCGTAGTAATGAGCGCGGTACAGGAACAGGCCCCACATCGCGTCGGCCAGCTGCCATACCGACTCGTGCCAGCCGCGATCGGCGGCCGCCTTCGCCGCCGCGAGCAGGTTCACCCGTTCGCGGTCGAGCCATTCGAGCGCGTCCGTGTACCCGTCGAATTCGATCGGTTGCACGGGTGGCTCCGTGAAGTCCCGCCGCACGTCGGTTCGGTGTGGTGTCACCACAGTGCCGGCGACGGTGGCCGAATGCAGATACCAATCGACCATCCGCCGCAGCACCAGCGCGCGTTCTTCTTCTGTCTCCACCGATTCCGCCTGCTGCCGCGCGTGCAGCCCGATCAGGGCGTGCAGCCGGCAGCGGTTCGCGGTGGTCTCCTCGACCAGACTGGCGGTCTGTAGTTCCTCCAGCAGACTCTCCGCCTCCGACACCGGGGTCGCGAGAGCGGCAGCGGCGAGCGCGGGCTCGAAGTCGGGACCAGGGTGCAGGCCGAGCAGCCGGTACAGTCGGGCGCCGGATGGGGACAGTGCCTGGTAGGACATGTCGAACACCGCCTGCACTGATAGATCGTCGGACATGGACAGTCGAGCCAGTCGCCGCTGCTCGTCCCGCAGTTCCGTGACCACACGCTGGACCGGCCATCGTCGGTGTGCCACCAACCTGGCGCCCACCACGCACAGCGCGATGGGCAGACCAGCACACTGAGCAGCCAGCGTGCGGGCCCAGTCGGGTTCGCGACCGATCCGTTCGTCGCCGATCAGGCGGTCCAACAGTTCGACACCGTCCGCAACGGACAATGGATCGACGCCGACGACGCGCGCGCCGTCGGCAACGAGGCCACCGAGCACCGATCTGCTCGTCACGACGGTCATACTAAGGCCGGATGCGGGTTGCAACATCCGCACCGGCGCGGCCGTCGGCACATTGTCGAGCAGCACGAGCAGCCGCCGGTTGGACGTCAACGAGCGGAACAGGGCGGACAGTTCGACCGTATCCACCGGTACCGATGCCGGTGGCACACCGAGCGCTCGCAGGAACTGAGCGAGCACCTGTTCGACAGGCACCGGATTCCCCACGCCGCCGAGGTCGGAGTACAACTGGCCGTCGGGGTAGTGGTCGCGGACCGCATGGGCCCAGTGCACCGCCAGCGTTGTCTTGCCGACGCCCGGCACACCGACCACGACGAGCAGTCGCGTGTCGGCAGCGCACTCGTCCAGCAGGCCCAGCTCGTCGCCCCGGCCGACGAACATGGGCGGCGCGGGCGGCAGTTGCCGTGGTGGACTCTTGTCCTCGGGCTGCCCACCGGGCGTGTCGAACGCGGGCTGGGCCGTCGAACCCGGCAGGTGCAGCCATGCGTGCAATCGGGTCCGCTTCACCCGAACGGAGACAGGATGATAGGCGCCGGCGTCAATGCCCCGGTAGCGGTGCCGGACGATGGCCTCGTACACCGTGTCGGACACGATGAACGCCACCGGCACGTCGGCGTTGGCAAGCGCGGTGCGCAGTTCGGTCGCATCCAGCAGTCGGCAGGCGATCACGACGTCGTTGCCGACCAGTCCGTAGTCGTCGCGCGCGACCTCACCGGCGTGCACAGCGACGCGGAGCCTGATCCGCTCGGCGAGACCGGCGTTCCGGTTGTGTTCGACCAGCGCGGCCAGCAGTGAGTGCGGCAGTGGATCGAGGAGCAGCACCTTCGAGACGTCGGCGGGCACGATGACGATGGCACCGTCGCCGCGGTCCTCCCAGGTACAGGAGGTCCAGTCGATCCCGGCGGCAGCGAAACACTCTCGCACAAGACGATAGATCGCGGCTCGCACCGCCAGTTGGGCGGAGTCGTTCCGGTGCTGAGCGGTGAACCCCTCGACGTCGAAAGTGAAAATCGACTGATGAGTGGGGTAGCCGGCCATCGCACCCCCAGTACATGTGGCCTGTTGCCGGTATATCACGTAAATCGAGTCGAATCGCGAACGTCCACCGTTTGGCCACGAACTGACATTCGACCAGGGATTGGCTCACCGAATGGGGAGATGGATAGCATCGCCGGCATGACGACTCTGGTGACCGACCTGGCACTGCCGGAATTCGACTACCTGGCTCCGGACCTGACCGGCGCGGTCTACCACGAACGGCTGGCCGAGGTCGCCGACGGGCACTGGCTGGCGCACTCGCCGCTGGCGTTCGTCGTGTTGGACCGGGAGGCAGGCGAGTTCTTCCTGCGGTCCAGGGACACGGCATTCCCCGGTCGCCAGTTGGCGCGGTTCTTCGGTATCACGGCAGGGAAACTGGCCGATCACATCGATGCCAACATCCTGAACCTGACCGGTGACCGACACCGTAGGCTGCGTGGCCTGGTCGGCCCGGCATTCACCCCACGGGCGGCCGACCGCTGGCGGCCGGTGATGCGCGACATCCTGGCCAGGATCGGGAACGACATCGGTACCGGTAAGTCGTGTGAATTCGTCGCCGCGGTGGCGAAACCCTACGCGTCGCTGATGATCGCGGCCGTACTCGGCGCACCCGATGCCGACGCGCCGCTGCTGCACGAATGGTCCAACTGGATCCAGAAGCAGTTCGACATCAAGGCCCTCGCCGAGGGGCTGCCACGGATCGAACAGGCACTGGACGACGCCTACGACTACGTCGAGGCGCTGCTGGCCCGCCGCCGCGCCGACCCGACGGACGACCTGGTCAGCGCCCTGCTCGCGGCCGAGGAGGACGGCGAGAAGCTGTCCCACGCCGAGTGCGTGAACCTGGTGCTCAACGTGCTCGCCGGTGGTGTGGACACCACGCAGAGCCAGTTGGCGCACGGCATCCGGTTGTTCGCCGACCACTCGGACCAGTGGGCGTTGCTGCGCGACCGGCCGGAACTGGCCGAGCGGGCCGTCGCCGAGATGGTCCGGCTGGAGCCGATCACCCCGTTCACAGCCCGGATCTGCGTTCAGCCGATCGAGTATCGCGATGTGCTGTTCCCGGAGAACACGATCATCGCGATCTGCGCCGAGCGGGCCAACCGCGAACCACCGGCCGGCACGGACTTCGACATCACCGCCGAGCGTGACGCGCGTGTCCTGACGTTCGGCGCCGGCGCCCACTACTGCCTCGGCGCGAACCTGGCCCGCGCCGAGCTCACCGAGGCACTGACCTACCTGCCCTCGGTGCTGCCGGACCTGGCCCTGGACGGCGAACCGGAAGCGACCGGCGTGGAGGGCATCTACGGCA
>DASUJK010000053.1:0-24427 GCA_036279295.1 Pseudonocardiaceae bacterium
CAGGACCGGTCGGAGAGCCTGCGATGCGACTCGTCACCGGTGACGACCTCGACCACACGCTGGCCGGGCGACACCGCGATCAGCACGGCGTCGGCGGCGGCAGGCCGGCCGATGGAGGCGTGCAGTTCCTCGGCCTTGTCCCGGGTGTCGTCACCCAGTTCGCCGAGGTAGATGCTGAAGTCCAGGCCGGTGGACCGGGTGGACAGGGCGATCGCCTCGTCCAGCCGGGCGAGCTGCACCGGGTTGAACGGCACGGTCGGCGGCAGCGGCTTGATCGCTCGCGCGACCGACACGCGGCCGGACGACATGACGGCGTGGCCGGGCTCGTCATCGGCATGGTTCGCGCGGGTGACAGCGCTGTGGTTGCCGTTCTCACCAGTTGCCACGGGCACCTCCACGTGCGGTGCGCTCCGACGAGTCGGCAGCGGTGTGCTCGACCGGCGAACCGCCGGTCTGCCTGGGGTCCACGACACCGCTGGCGCTCCACCACACCGGTTCGTAGGTCCACGGCTGACCGGGGCGGTACCTCGGGCCGCGAGCGAACTTCGGCCACAGCGTCAGCAGCGCGATCACGCCGTAGATCGCGGCCGGGATCAGCACGTAGACCAGGATCGTTTGTACGACGCTCACGCGAAATACGGTAGCTGATCCACTACCTGGCCACGCATCGGCACACCTGTTAGCGACCGGTCCGCGTCAGTGGTCGCGCGGCGACGATCGCGACCGCCACCACGATGCCACCGACCACGATGAACACCGTGGCCAGCGACGTTACCTTCGCGAGCGGTCCGGCGACCGCCGCACCGAGGGGCATCAGGCCCCACGCGAGCATCCGGTAGGCACTGGTCACCCGGCCCATCAGCGCACTCGGGGTGAGCCGCTGCCGCCTGGTGGCGGACAACACATTCCAGGCACCGGCACCCATTCCGACCAGCAGATATGCCACCCACACCGCGCCGGCCAGCCGCACGGCGCCGACAGCGACGAACGCCACACCGAGCAGGCTGAGCGCGCCGACCATGGTCGGGCCGTCACCGAACCGGCCGGCCACCCTGGGCACGAGCCACGCGGCGAACAGCGTGCCGACCGCCTGCGCCACCCACAGCGTCGGCACCAGCGCGGCCCGGATGCCCAGTGGGCCGATGGCGTACAGCGAGATGAGCGCGTTCGCGGCACTCACCGCGACCGCGCTGGCCACCACGGCCAGCACCAGGGTGCGCAGGGTGCGCTGCCGCGCCAGGAAGCGGATGCCGTCGGCCAGCTGCCGACGCATCGGGGGTGCCGCGGCCCGTGGCCCTGGTATGTCGCGAGACACCGTGACCTCGGGCAGTGCGGCGACACAGCCTGCGGAGATCAGGAACGTGAGGGCGTTGAGGGCGAAGCAGGCGCCCGGTTGCCACGTGAACATCAGCGCGGCCAGCAGTGGCCCACCGAAGTCCAGCCCGAGGGTCTCGGCGGCGACGTACCAACTGTTCGCCTTGTCCAGTCGTTCCCGGCCGGACAGTTCGACCAGCAGCAGCTGGAACGCGGAGTCGGCGAACGTCTCCCCGCTGGTCAGCACGAACGCGGCGGCGATCAGCACCGGCAGGCCGGCGTGGTGGGTGAACACGGCAACGGCCAGGGCGGCAGCGGCCAGCGCACGGACACAGTGCGCCGTGAGCACCACCTTGCGCGGCGAACACCGGTCCACCAGCGCGCCCGCGGGCAGCGCCACGAGCAACCACGGCAGCACCTCGGCGGTCGCGACGGCCGAGACGGCGAGCGGGCTGCGGGTGCTGATGGCTGCGAACAGTGGCAACGCGGCCATCCGGATGCCGTCACCGGTCAGGGACGCGAAGCCCGCCAACATGAGCAAGCGAAACGGA
Source organism: Pseudonocardiaceae bacterium (assembly GCA_036279295.1). Lineage (GTDB taxonomy): Bacteria > Actinomycetota > Actinomycetes > Mycobacteriales > Pseudonocardiaceae > DATEPR01. The sequence continues at coordinate 1,866 of DASUJK010000053.1, forward strand.
CCGTCGATTCGGCCGGAGGTAGCAGTGGGGTGAGTGCCCGCTCCCGAACGCGCCGGGAAGCCAGCCATCCCGCCACCTCATCCCCCGCTGACACGTCGCTCACCAGGAACGCCGCCGGTCCGTCGGCCCACCTCGGTGAGCTGGTCTGATCGCCAGTCGTAGTAGGCCGCCTACGAACGGTCGCCAACTCTACCGGCTCTTAACCGAATCGTTTCCTACCGACAAACGCCGATGTCGAACGTCACTCGGTAGGACCAGTCGCTGGTCCGAACGACCTCGATCCGGATGGCGGCAGGTGGCGGACGATTTGGCGGCTTGTTTGCAGGCACCGTTGCTCGTAGATTTCACCTGTACGGCCCTTGCGAAAACAGCCCTGAGCATACTTCTCGCGTATCGACTTCAAGGAGCGCACGCATGTACACGACCAATGCTGCCACCCGAGTGATCTCCGCCATGCGTTCGGATGAGGTTGCAGCTACGCAGAGTAGCGGTACCCGCGTCACTGCTCAAGACGGTACGAGGGTTACCTGTCTCGGAACCAGGGTGACGGCGGTGCGCGAAGGTACCAGGGTGACCGCCCGGGTGGGTACCCGTATAACGGCCCGCGGAACCAGGGTGACGTGCCTGGGCACCAGGGTCACCTCCAAGGATGGCACGCGCGTCACGGCGCTGGACGGCACCCGGGTGACAGCCCTCGACGGCACGCGCGTCACCGCGCTGGACGGCACGCGGGTCACCGCACTCGACGGCACCCGCGTGACCGCGGCGGCCGGTACTCGCGTCACCTGCTGACGACGGGCCGGTCACCCGGCCCGCCCACTCGGTCAGGCCGCCGGCTCGCCCAGGTATGGCAGCCAGAGCGGATCGGCCTCCGCGATCCCGGCCAGCAGGCGCCAGTTCGGCCCCCGGGGCGCGCTCGGCTGCGTCCGCAGTCCCCAGCCGAGCTCGGAGAGCATCCGGTCGGCCTTGCGGTGATTGCACTTCGCGCAACTGGCAACGCAGTTCTGCCACGAGTGCGCGCCACCTCGGCTGCGTGGCACCACGTGATCGATGGTGTCCGCACGGCCACCGCAGTACGCGCAGCGATAGCGATCCCGGTACATCAGACCGGCTCTGGTCAACGGGACCCTGGCCCGATAGGGCACTCGAACGTACGTACTCAGCTTGATCACCGACGGCACCTCGACGGTCCGGTTGGCCGAGTGCAGCACGAGCCCGGCTGAATCGCCGTGCAGCACGTCCGCCTTGCCACAGACCACGAGCACCACCGCCCTGCGCAACGGCAGCGCGGTGAGCGGCTCAAAGGTGGCGTTCAACAACAACACCCGCCGACGGCCCCACGTGGGCGGCCTGGGCAGGTGATTGTGGGCTGCTCCAGCCTTCTCGACCGCGGCACCGATCGACAATGGCGGGCCGACCACCAGGACTGGTTCGCGGCCAACACTCGGTTCTCGACCCATACCCGGCTCTCGACACAGGGTTCCCCCCGGCGCCTGCCCTGCGGCAGCGCCGATGGGGATCGGTTGTCGGTCGGGCACGCGACCACCTCCACCTGGTGTGGCCCTAGTCGACCACAGATGACCACCGAAAAGCACGTCAATACGGTGACGTGTCCCACAGCTTATGCGAACAACCCGGTGAACCGCTGGTGACGTGCTGGTCCGCGCCTACGCCGGTCGCCAGGGCGGACCAAGCACACCCGAACCGGCTATTAAGGTCGGCGCGGTGTTGCTGGAACTCGTCCCGCAGGGATTGTTGAACGCGGACGTCAAGCCATCGTGTGCCGACGACGCGAGCACGTGGTGCGGCCAGGTCTGGAACGTCACGCACAACTCGTGGCTCGCCGAGTCAGCTGGCTGGCTGCTCGCCAAGCCATTGAACATCCTGGCCGTCGTGATCGTCGCCGTCGTGGTCCGGTTGCTGATGCACCGACTGATCCGCAGGCTCACTTCGGGCACGGGCAAGGTGCCGCTGATCCTGCGGCCATTACGCGAGCGGGCCCCGCAGACGCTGGCCTCGCTGGTCTCCGAGCGCCGCTCGCAGCGGGCCAAGACGATCGGCTCGGTACTCCAGTCGATCACGTCGTTCGTGGTGTGGGGCATCGCGCTGGTGCTCATCCTCGGTGATCTCGGCTTCAACCTGACGCCGATCATCGCGTCGGCCGGGGTGATCGGCGTCGCCGTCGGCTTCGGCGCGCAGAATTTGGTGAAGGACTTCCTGTCCGGCATCTTCATGTTGCTGGAGGACCAGTACGGCGTCGGCGACGTCGTCGACCTCGGTGAGGCGACCGGCACCGTCGAGTCGGTCGGCCTGCGGGTCACCACGGTGCGTGACTACACCGGGACCGTCTGGTACGTGCGCAACGGCGAGGTGCAGCGGGTCGGCAACTCCAGCCAGGGCTTCGCGGTGGCCGTGGTGGACATCCCGGTGCACTACACGACCGACGTCAACGAGGCGCTGCGCCTGCTCACGGAGGTCGCCGAGAACGCGACCGAGGACGAACCGCTGGCCACCGACGTACTGGAACCGCCGAAGGTGCTCGGCGTCCAGGGCATGACGGCGGACAACATCACGCTGCGGATGACCGTGAAGGTCCGGCCCGCCCGGCAGTGGGCCACCCAGCGGGAGCTGTTCCGCCGGATCATGGCGGTGTTCGAGCAGGACGGCATCCGCCCGCCGATCAGCAGCTCCCGGCCGGCCATCGAGGGCGAGTAGCGGCCCGCCGACCGGCCACGACATGAAATAGGTGAAGATGGCATCGTGGCCACACCGGAGACCTTCTACCAAGCCGTTGGCGGTGAGAACACCTTCCGCCGCATCGTCACCCGTTTCTACGTCGAGGTCGCGAAGGACGAGATCCTGCTGCCGCTCTACCCGGAGCAGCCCGACCTGACCGGCGCGACCGAGCGGCTCGCCCTGTTCCTCATGCAGTACTGGGGCGGCCCGCACACGTACTCCGACCAGCGCGGACATCCCCGGCTGCGAATGCGGCACGCGCCGTTCAAGATCGGCCCGATCGAGCGCGACGCCTGGCTGCGCTGCATGCGGATCGCGGTGGACGAGGAGCAGTTGGCCGAGCCCTACCGCACCCAGCTCTGGGAGTATCTGGAGATGGCGGCCCAGAGCATGATGAACTCCTGGCTCTGACGCTGAATCCCACCACCGCGTCGCCCTACCACGGTCCGCCGCACATTGATCTTGCACAGGCCCACCCGGTCGTTCCGCCGAATGGCAGGATGACTCCTCGTGCGACGATCAGCCGAGCTCCAGACCGAGAAGACCGGGGAGTCGACCTGGTGGCGTGACGCGGTGTTCTACCAGGTTTACGTGCGGTCATTCGCCGACGGCAACGGCGACGGTGTCGGCGACCTGGACGGGGTCCGCTCCCGCCTCGGCTACCTGGAACTGCTCGGCATCGACACCGTCTGGCTGACGCCGTTCTACCCGTCGCCGATGGCAGCCACCGGCTACGACATCACGGCGCCACGCGATGTCGACCCGATGTTCGGTGACCTGGACGCGTTCGACCGACTGATCGAAGACGCTGGGGCACACCACATCCGCGTCGTGCTGGACCTGGTGCCGGGCACTACGAGCAGCCAGCACCCGTGGTTCGGCGCCGCGATGGCAGGCGGCCCCGGCAGCCCGCAGCGTGCGCGGTACGTCTTCCGCGACGGCCGTGGTTACGGCGGAGCGGAGCCGCCGAACAACTGGACGAGCGTGCGCGGCGGACCTGCGTGGACGCGGGTGGCCGACGGCCAGTGGTACCTGCACCTGATGTCGCCGCAGCAGCCGGACCTGAACTGGGCCCACCCGGACGTGGCCGCCGACTTCGAACGCACGATGCGGTTCTGGCTGGAGCGCGGTGTCGCGGGCTTCCGGATCAACCTGGCGCACGGCATCACCAAACCGGCGGCGCTGCCCGACATGGACCCGAGGCTGTCCCAGTACGGCGGTGGCGTGCCGATCGCCAACGCGCAGGACCCCCGGTTCGACGACGAGAGCGGCCACGATGTCCACCGGATGATCCGCCGCGTGTTGGACGAGTACCCGGGGCGGGTCGCGATCGGCGAGATCTGGGTGGCCGACGACCACCGGTTCGCCCGCTACCTGCGGCCCGACGAACTGCACATGGGTTTCGACGTGCGGCTGGTGGACGCCGAGTTCGACGCGGACGCCGTACGCGGCGCCATCGAGCGGTCCCTGGCCAGCGTGCTGGGTGTCGGTGCGCCAGCATCGTGGACGCTGTCCAACCACGACGTGGTGCGGCACGTCAGCCGCTACGGCGGCGGCGCCACCGGGACACGGCGGGCCAGGGCGATGGCGCTGGTCGAGTTAGCCCTGCCCGGCGGGGTTTTCCTGTACAACGGCGAGGAACTGGGCCTGCCGGACCTGGAACTGCCGGACTGGGCCTTACGCGACCCGGTGTGGGAGGGCTCCGGCCACACCGATCGGGGCCGGGACGGCTGCCGGGTGCCGCTGCCGTGGGAGGGCACCACACCGCCGTACGGCTTCACCGAGCACCAGGACAGCTGGCTGCCGATGCCGTTCGAGTGGGCTCCGCTGACCGTCGAGGCGCAGCTGGAGGACCCGGACTCGATGCTCTCGCTGTACCGACACGCGATCGAGCTGCGTCAGTCACATCCGGCGTTCAAGGGCGACGAACTGGAGTGGTACGGCGCTCCCCCGGCCTGTTTCGCGTTCCGCCGCAAGGGCGGTCAGTTGATCTGCGCGCTGAACACGTCCAGTGGCCTGGTGCCGCTGCCGGCCGGTGAGATCCTGCTGTCCAGCGCCCCGCTGGTGGACGGCCAGTTGCCGCCGGACACCGCGGTGTGGATGGTCTGAACTACACGGGCTGAATCACACCAGTAGTGGCAGCAGCGCGTGCCGGCGCCGCACCACGGCCCCGTAGCGCGCGTCCAGCCGTAGCCACGAGTCGGTCGCGGTCACCCGGACCGTCTCGTCGCTGTCGCCGTCGGCCAGGAAACCCATACCGGACAAGGCGAACAGGCACCGCATCGGCACCTTCACGTCCAGGCCCGCGCCACTCACCGTGAGCACGTGCTGGTCGAGCAACGACGCGGGCGCACTGCCGCGTGGCCCCGGGTTCTCGCGGGCCACCTCGATCCCCCGGTCGGCCAGGTCGGCCACGATCCGCACGGGCAGCTCGTCCACCATCCGCCAGCCGTCGCCGGGCGGCAGTGCGGTGCGCCACATCATGTCCCTCGGCGGACCGGGATCGAGCCGTTCACCGCCGACGATCGCCAGTGCGGCAAGCAGTTCGCTGCCGGACACCGTCACGTCGGCGGGCCGCACCTGGCCGCGGACCGACCTGGTGGCGAGCACGTCGAACGGCGTGGCCACCCACGCCTCCAGCAGCCCGGTGGACCGGCCGCGCAGCCGGACGACGGCCTGCTGGTCCAGCCGGACCGACCGGGCCACGAAGGCACCGAGGTCGTCCCGGTCGGCCACGTCGGGCACATGCAGTTCCGGCGCGGTCAACGCGGCCGTGTTCAACAGGTCGGGTAGCTCAGGCACTACGCACCCCCGCGCGGTAGCCGGCCAGGAAGTCTCGCTCGGCGTCGGTGAGACGGCGTGGTCGGGTCGCATCGACGTCGTAGGGCACCAACAGTGTTTCCGCTGTCGCCGCAACGGCATCCGAGCTTTTCCGTCCGTTGTAGACGGTGTAGTCCAGGGTGAAGGAGGCGGCCCGCAACTCACGCACGGCGATCTCGATCCGCACGCTGGAACCGTCCACCACCAGCGGGCTGTGGTAGTCCACCACCAACCGGGCCACCACCATGCCGGCCGCCATGCTCTTGGCACCGTGTCGTGCGCCCTCGCCGAACAGCAGGTCGACCCTGGCCTCCTCCAGCAGGGTCACCGTGTTCGCGTGGTTGACATGTCCGAACACGTCCATGTCCGACCACCTCGGACGTACCTCGGCCACGTACACACCCAACCGACAGTCCTCCAGCTGATCGACGAGCCCGCCCGGTCAAATGACAGTACAGCGTCGCTCCTCGGGCCGTGACCGGCTGTCAGGACAGGTGCGGTCACCAGGCGGGTTACCGCACCATCGACCGCACCTGACGAGCCGCCACCGACAGCGTCGGCAGGTCGAGCCGGTTGGCCCTGCGGATCTCACCGAGTGCCGACCGCGCCCGCTCCAGCCTGGACGCGTTGGACTGCTCCCACCTGGCGATCTTGTCGTCCGCGCTGTCACCGGGATCGCTCTGCCGCAACACATCCACGGTGATCGCCCGCAACGACGAATACAGGTCGTCGCGCAGTGCCAGCCGGGCCAGCGCGTGCCAGCGGTTGCCCCGCTCCAACGCGCTCACCGAGCTGAGCATCCGGTCCATGTCGAGGTGTTCGGACAGCGCGAAGTACAGCTGCGCGGTCTCCAGGTGGCTGCGCTCGATGCCCGCGCTGGCCCCCTCCCGCTCGGCCAGCTCGGCGATGTCGATCACGTCGAGCAGGCAGAACGTGTCCAGCAGCCCGGCCACCCGCCCTGCCGTGCTCACCGGAACGCCCCGTGCCACGAACGACTTCGTGTCCTCGATCATGTGGTCCCGCTCGCGGCCACGCAGCAGCGTCAGCATGCTGCCGGCCAACGTGCGCACCGGCTTGGTGAACCGCGACAACTCCGCGCCGACGGCCAGTGGCTGCGGCCGGTTGGACAGCAGCCAGCGGGACGCCCGGTCCAGCAACCGCCTGCTCTCCAACATCATCCGGTCCGCGACGTCGATGTCCACCACGTTGTCCAGCTCGCTGATCTCCTGCCACAACGACGGCAGGTCGAAGATCCGCGTCGTGGCGACGAACGCCCGGACGGCGTCGGTCGCCGTGGCACTCATCTCCTCGGCGAGCCGGAACGCGTAGGACACGCCACCGCCGTCGACGACCTCGTTGACCAACATGGTCGTGGTGATCTCGCGGCGCAGCGGGTGAGCGCCGATCCGGTCGCCGAACCGGTCCCGCAGCTGGCTCGGGAAGTAGTCGGGCAACCGGCGGGCGAACACGTCCAGATCGGGCAGGTCACTGCCCAGCAACTCGTGCTTCAGCGCCAGCTTGACATGTGCCAGCACCGTGGCCAGTTCCGGCGACGTCAGGCCGAGATCGGCCTTCTCCAGCGCCCGGAACTCGGCGGCACTTGGCAATGCCTCCAGCGCCCGGTCCAACCCGTTGTGCTGCTCAAGATCCGCGATCAGCCGCGAATGCACCGTGCGCATGCCGACGGCGTGCGAGCGGCTGACACCGAGCATCGTGTTCTGGCCGTAGTTGTCGGCCAGCACCAGTTCGGAGACCTGGTCGGTCATCTCCACCAGCAACTCGTTGCGCTGCTCGTGGCCAAGCCTGCCCTCGGCGATCAGGTGGTCCAGCAGGACCTTGATGTTGACCTCGTGGTCCGAACAGTCCACACCGGCCGAGTTGTCCAGCGCGTCCGTGTTCACCTTGCCGCCGGTGCGCTCCGGACCGCCGCTGCGGGCGAACTCGATGCGGCCGCGCTGGGTCAGACCGAGGTTGCCACCCTCGCCGACCACCTGGACCCGCAGTTCGCCGCCGTTGACCCGGATCGTGTCGTTGGCCTTGTCGCCCACCTCGGCGTGGCTCTCCGCCGTCGCCTTCACGTAGGTGCCGATGCCGCCGTTCCACAGCAGGTCCACCGGTGCGAGCAGGACCGCCCGCATCAGCTCGGCCGGCGAGCACTTCGTGACGGTGTCGTCCAGACCGAGCGCCTTGCGGGCCGCAGCGCCGACCGGGATCGACTTCGCGCTCCTCGGCCAGACACCACCGCCCTCACTGATCAGGGCACGGTCGTAGTCGTCCCACGAGGACCTCGGCAGCTCGAACAGCCGACGCCGCTCGGCGTAGGACGCGGCCGGGTCCGGATCGGGGTCGATGAAGATGTGCCGGTGGTCGAACGCGGCGACCAGGCGGATGTGCTCGGAGCACAGCATGCCGTTGCCGAACACGTCACCGGACATGTCGCCGACGCCCACCACCGTGAAGTCCTGGGACTGCGTGTCCACGCCCAGCTCCCGGAAATGGCGCTTCACCGCCTCCCAGGCACCCTTCGCGGTGATTCCCATCACCTTGTGGTCGTAGCCTGCCGACCCGCCGGACGCGAAGGCGTCGCCGAGCCAGAAGCCGTACGAGTTGGCCACGTCGTTGGCGATGTCGGAGAACGTGGCAGTGCCCTTGTCCGCGGCCACCACGAGGTACGTGTCGTCGCCGTCGTAGCGCACCACGTCCCGAGCCGGCACCACGGTGCCTGCGTCGAGGTTGTCCGTCACGTCCAACATTCCGGACACGAACAGCCGGTAGCACGCGATGCCCTCGGCCTGCAGCGACTCGCGGTCCAGCCCAGGGTCACCGGTCGGCACCGGCGGCCGCTTCAGCACGAACCCGCCCTTCGCGCCGACCGGCACGATCACGGCGTTCTTCACCGCCTGCGCCTTGGCCAGGCCGAGCACCTCGGTCCGGAAGTCCTCCCTGCGGTCCGACCAGCGCAGGCCACCTCGGGCCACCGGACCGAACCGCAGGTGCACACCCTCGAACCGGGGCGAATACACGAAGATCTCGAACTTGGGGCGAGGCGCCGGCAGCTCCGGCACCATGCCCGAGTCCAGTTTGACCGCGAGATACGGCTTGGGCACCTGCTCACCGTCGACGTCGTCCCGGACGTAGAAGTTGGTCCGCAGCGTCGCGTTGATCAGGCCGAGCAGGCTGCGCAGGATGCGGTCCGAGTCCAGGCTGGTGACGTCGTCGATCATCCCGGTGATCTCGGCCGTCAGGTGCTCGGCCTGGGCCAGTCGATCGCCTTCGCCGACCACCGGGTTGAACCGGGTCTCGAACAGGTTCACCAGCGCGGTCGCGATCGCGGTGTGCGCGAGAACGGCGTCCTCGATGTAGTCCTGGCTGTAGGGCGTGCTGGCCTGGCGCAGGTACTTCGCGTAGGCGCGCAGCACGGCGGCCTGCCGCCACTCCAGCCCGGCACCCAGCACCAGCGCGTTGAACCGGTCCACCTCGGCGTGGCCACGCCACACGGCGGCGAACGCCTCCTGGAAGCGCACCCGCGACCGGTCCAGGTCACCACCGATGGTGTCCAGCACCGACGGGTCGATGCGCAGCCCGAAGTCGAAGATCCAGCACTGGGTGCCGTCGTCCCGGCGCACCTCGTAGGGCCGCTCGTCGACCACCTCGACGCCCATGCGCTGCAACATCGGCAGCACCTGCGACAACGTGACCCGGGAACCGGCCAGGTACAGCTTGAACCGCCGCTCCCCCGGCTCGGCGTCCGACGGCAGGTAGAACGACGTGTCCAGGCTGCCCTCACCCCGCAGCGCCTGGAGGCGACGCAGGTCGACCAGGCCCTCCTCGGCGGTGAAGTCCTCCTTGTACGCCTCGGGGAACGCGGCAGCGTAGCGCTGGCCGGTCTCGGCGGCGGTCTCCGACGAGAACGGGTGTGTGCCGGCATGCCAGGTCGACTGCCCCTCGGCGAGGACGGCATCGACCATCAGGTCGCCCCAGCCGCGCACGGCGTCGGCCAGCCGCTGCTGCAGCACGGCCGGGTCCGGGCCGGGCGCCGACGACGGATCGGTGTGCACCGTGAAGTGCACCCTGGCGATCTCGGTCTCGCCGACCCTGGCGCTGTACTCCAGGTCGGTGCCGCTCAACTCGGCCAGCAACACCTCCTGCATCGCCAGCCGGGTGGTGGTCGTGTAGCGGTCCCGGGGCAGGTAGACCAGGCAGGAGAAGAAGCGGCCGTACGGGTCGCGGCGCATGAACAGCCGCAGCCTGCGCCGGTCGGCCAGCGCGAGCACGCCGGTCGTCGTCTCGTACAGCGAGTGGGCGTCCGTGGACAGCAGCTCGGGCCGGGGGTAGTTCTGGATGACCTCCAGCATCTTCTGGCCCGAGTAGGACTCCATCGGGAAGCCGGCGCGGTGGATCACCTCCCGCACCCGACGCTCGATCACCGGGATGTCCAGCACGTCCTCGTAGAGCGCGGCACTGGTCAGCACACCGAGGAACCGGTGCTCACCGTTGACGGCGCCGTGCTCGTCGAACGTCTTCACGCCCACGTAGTACGGGTAGGCGGAGCGGTGCACCGTGGAGGGGGCACTCGCCTCGGTCAGCACCAGCAGCTGCGGGGCCAGCGCGTGCGCGGCGGTGTCGGGGCCGGCGGTCAGGCTGCGCGCGGCCAGGCTGTCCTGGCGCAACACGCCAAGCCCGGTGGCCAGCATGGCGCGCAGCGCGGGCACACCCTCGGCGTCGGGGTCCTCGACCAGCTCGTACTGCCGGTAGCCCAGGAAGGTGAAGTGGTGGTCGGCCAGCCAACGCAGCAACCGGGCGCCCTCGGCGACCTCCTGGTCGGACAGCGGCTGCGAGCTCGTCTCCAGGGTGTCGGCCAACGCCTTCGCGGTGGCGACCATCTTGTCGGTGTCCTCGAACACCTCGCGGACATCGTGCAGCACGGCGACCAGTCGCGACTCCAGCTCACGAGCCCGCGCCGGGTCGGTGATCAGGTCGACCTCGATGCTCATCCACGACTCGACGTTGCCGTCCGCGGGCGGGTTCTCCGGGTCGGCGGTCGGCAGCACCTCACGCAGCTCACCACTGATCGTCCTGCGCACCACGACGATCGGGTGCACCACACGCTGCACGCCGATACCGCCCCTGGCCAGCTCCGACACCACGGAGTCGACCAGATAGGGCATGTCGTCGGTGACCACCTGGACGACCGTGGTCGAGCAGTCCCAGCCGTCCTCGCCGAGCGTCGGGTTGATCACCCGGACAGCTGGTCGGCCCGCGATTCGGTGGCGGGCGAGGAGGAAATTGGAACGGACCGCGCCCACCAGCTCCGCGGGGTCGTCCTCGATGACTTCCTCTGGCGGTAGGTAGCGGTAGTAGAGGCGGACCAGATCCGCGTACTCGGGATCGAGCTGTGCTGCCCGGTCGACCATGTCGTCGCGGATCTGCTCGGGGGTCATCGACTTCGTTTCAGTTGTGGCGGCGGCCATGCTGGGGTTCGTTGTTCCTACTCTGGACGCTGATCCAGTCGAGGTCATCTTCTGACAGCTCCACTTTCTGGTGGCACGTCGTTGTGCCCGGTCGAGACCCACCCTAGTTCCCCGCCGGAGGCCCGTCGGCAGGCGGCGCTCGCTGGTCGCAACTGGATCGAAGCGTGATCGAGCAAGATAAGCCGTGCGCAGGTCAGGTGTGGGCGGGGCGGCCGGACTTCGTGCCGTTCGGGGCTCGCCGGTTCGATGTGAGGGTAGGCGGTCAGGGCCGCTCGTCGGACGGTTCCCAGCGGGTGGTGAGCCAGCGGGGATCGCCGCGGTTGTCGCTGCGATTGTGGCTGCGGTACGGGTCGCGGTTGCGGTTGGTATCGCGGTTGGTATCGCCGCCGTGGCGGGCCGGTCCTGGGTACCCAGGTTCGTCACCGACAGCCGGGTCGAGCCCGACCGGCCCCGCCAGCGGCATGGGTAAGCTCGTCGGCCCTGGTAACGAGGCAGACGGGTCCGAATTCTGCTTGGCGTCGTTGGAGTCCTGGGCGTCCTGGTAGGCCATCATGGCCTCGGTCAGCAGGTCGGCCAGCTGGACGGACCTGCGGCGCTTGCCACCGGTGCGGACAGCCGGATTGTCCGGCGGCTGCTCCTGGCGTTGCGGCGGCTGTTGCTGTTGTGGGGGCGGCTGGGGTGACATCGGGGTCGGCTGGATGGGCGCCGGCTCCCCTGGTGGGGTGGGCGCTGGTCGGACGGGCGCTGGCGGGGCGGGTGCAGGTGTCGGCGCGGCGGGCAGGTGGCTGCGTAGGGGGGCCCAGTCGCCGAACGGGTCGGTCGCCATAGGCTCGCCGAGCGCGGGTCTACGGCGTTCACGGGATGGCCGGGGCTCGGCCGGTGGTTCGACGTCGAGTTCCGCTTCGGGCAGGAGTTCCGCTTCGGGCAGGGGTTCCAGGTGGCCGAAGTCGTCGAAGTCGTCAAACGAGACGATGCGCGGACCGGGCTCGGCGGCGGGCTCCTGCTCGTCGGCGGTGTCTTCCTTGGCCCGGCGGCGGCCGCCACCGGTGGCCGAACCGGACGTGATGCCGAGGCTGGACAAGACAGAGCGGCCCGCTTCGGCATCGACGGCATGCCGAGGCCGGGATGGCTCGTTGGGATCGCCGATCGGATCGGCGAACGGTGAGTCGGCGAAGGGCGAGCGGTAGAGATCGTCGGCCGGTGGCGTGGTGGGAGCGTTCGGCTCGGCAGGCCAGGACGTGGCGGACGGCGGTTGCCCGGGTTGGTCGGCCGGAGCCGCAGCGGCGTTCGCAGCCGAGATGTCGGCGGCCGAGATCCGCACGCTCGGATCGGATGACATCGGTACCTGGGCGGGCGGCTGCGCTTGGTGGAAGACAGGCGATGTGGAGACGGGGTGTGCTGGCTCCAGCGGCGGCGGGATCGGCAGCGCGGGCAGGATCGGCGGCGGGACGGAGCCGTAGGGCGAACCCTGCGACCCTTGCGCCGCAGGCAAATCCGGCACGGCATGCGAACCGGTGGTGCCAGGCGAGGGCGGCACACCATGCGAACCGGTCGTGCTCGGCGAGGCCGCCACGGCGTGCGAACCAGTGGCGGCCGGCGAGTGCGCCACGGCATGAGAACCGGTTGCGCTCGGCGACAGCGGCACGGCGTGCGAACCGGTCGTGCTCGGCGACTGCTGGTTGGGCTGGGCCCGCATCGGCAGGCCGGGTGCGGAATGCGCTGCCGCGGGCTGCGCTGGGGCGGTCTGCCCGGCCGAATGTGCCGCTGCCGGCTGGCCAGCGCCTGACTGCCCGACCAGCGGCTGGCTGACGAGTGGCTGGCCGGAGCCAGGCTCGCCGAGGGCCGGCCGGGCCATTCTGGGCTGTGTGGCTTCGCCTGCCGGCGTGGCCGAACCCGGTGCGCCTGCCGGCTGCTGGCCGGAGGTGAGTTGGCCGGCGGAGCGCTCGGCCGAGAGCTGCGGCTGATCACCACCGATGCCCAGCGGCATCAGCGGCACGGTCGGCAGCTCGAACACGCTCCCCGACAAGGTTCCCCCTGCCGGTGCACCACCGGTCCGGGTGGCGGCGCCACCGCTCGGCGTGCCGCCGCTTCCCGACATGGCGCCGGTTCCCCGTGCAGCCCCAGTTCCCGATGCGGCACCAGTTCCCGGCGTGGCCCCGATTCTCGATGGCTCGCGCGAACCCTGCGGCCGGGCCGGGCCGGCCGCGGCGCCTGCTGTCGCGAATGCGGGTTGCGCTGCTCGCCGGCCGGACTGCTGGGCCACCGCGACGCGCACGTTGACCGCGATGCCCGGCGTGAGCGACGCCCAGTCCACGTCCTCGATCGCGCCCCGGAATCGTTCGACCCACCGTTCGGCCTGGCCGGTCCGCGCACTGGGCAGGAGCACCGCGAACTCGGCACCGCCAACCCTGGCCACCTGTGCCTCGTTCGGCGCCGCGTCGCGCACCCGGTCCAGGACCTGGCTGACCACCTGCTCGCCGATCGGACCCGCACCCACCGCCGCACCGGCACCGGTTGTGGTGAGGTCCACGAGCACCATCGTCACGTCGGTGTTCGGGAGAGCATTCGCGAGAGCACTGTTCGATACGGCTGGCACGACAGTGGCCGTGATCGGGCGGCGCATGCCGAACCGGCCGAGCAGTGCGGCCGCGTGTTCCCGGCCGGGTTCACCCTCGCGCCCGTCGGCAGCACGTCGACCGCCTGAACTTCCAGCACCACCGAGCAACTGCACGAACTCCTCTGGACTCGTCGTCTCACCGAAAGCACCGACCAGCTTCGTCCGTGCCGCGTACACCGCGCGTGCCCTGCGCAGCCGCACACCGTGTGCGGTCCGCAGGCAGTCCAACGCCTCGGCCAGCTGACCGACCCGCTCATGCGCGTTGGACAGCGTGGTCAACGCCTCCGCCCGCAGCGAACTGAGCCGGTGGCGCTCGGCCAGTTCGGCCGCGTCACGCAGCAGCGCCAACGCCGGCGCCGGCGTACCGGCGGCCAGGTGTTTGCGCACTGCCATCGCCAACGCGAGCCAGCCCACCCCCGTCGCGGCAGGCGCGCGGACCGGCCTGGCCAGTTCAACCCCGGCGATGCTAGCGGCCTCGTCCATCCGGCCAAGGTCGAGCAGGCCGTGCACCAGCCGCAACGCGACCCGAGCACTCACCTCGCCGTTGTCGGCGGTCGGCCGGTTGAGGCTGCCGAGCAGATCGGCACCCTCCTGGGCGGCGTCCACCGCGGCCCTGGCGTCACCGCGCCTGCGCTGCTCGCCGGAGGCCACCGAGCGGAGCAGGGCACGGAGCACCACCCTGCTGTCCGAGTCGATGTCCCTGTCCTCGGCGTACAGGCGATCGGCCTCACCCAACGCCTCGTCCAGCGCGGTGGCGTCGGCCAGCTGCGCCAGGCAGCCGACCAGTTGCACGAGGGCATCGGCTCGCACCGACGGCCGGACGGCGTCCGCCGTCAGCACCGGCCGCAGCACGGCGGCACCGACCAGCGGCACACCGGCCGTCCGGGCGCAGCCCGCGAGTTCGACACGCAGCATCGCGGCCGTCGCGGCGTCCGACTGGCGTTCGGCGAGCCGCACGGCGGCGATGCCACGTTCGACGACGTCCAGCCGCTGACCCAACCGACAGGACGCGACGACGACCGTCGCCTCGGCCTTCAGCCGGTCCGGACCGTCGCCGGCCAGCTTCGCGACCGCACCGGCCCGCTCCGCGAACAGCAGTGCCACCTCCGGCGCTCGCCACCGTAGCGACCAGGCAGGTCCCAGCATGTCGCCAGCCGCGGCGGTGTCCGTCCGCGCCTCGTCCCTGGACGCCACGCTATCCCCGCTCAGCCCCGTGTCAGCTTGCGATACGTGACACGGTGCGGGCGAGCCGCCTCCAACCCGAGACGCTCGATCTTGTTGCGCTCGTAGCCCTCGAAGTTGCCCTCGAACCAGTACCAGGCGGCCGGGTTCTCCTGGATGCCTTCCCAGGCCAGGATGTGCGTCACCACACGGTCCAGGAACCACCGGTCGTGGGAGATGACCACGGCGCAGCCGGGGAACTGTTCGAGCGCGTTCTCCAGCGAGCCGAGGGTTTCCACGTCCAGGTCGTTGGTCGGCTCGTCCAGCAGCACCAGGTTGCCGCCCTGCTTGAGGGTCAGCGCCAGGTTCAGCCGGTTGCGCTCGCCACCGGACAGCACACCAGCCGGCTTCTGCTGGTCCGGTCCCTTGAAGCCGAACGCGCTGACGTACGCCCGGGACGGCATCTCGACATTGCCGACCTTGATGTGATCCAGCCCGTCAGAAACCACCTCCCAGACGTTCTTCTTGGGGTCGATACCGGCCCGGTTCTGATCGACGTAGGACAACTTCACGGTCTCGCCGACCTTCACCGTGCCGGCATCCGGCTGTTCCAGACCCACGATGGTCTTGAACAGCGTGGTCTTGCCGACACCGTTCGGGCCGATGACACCGACGATCCCGTTGCGCGGCAGGCTGAACGACAGGCCGTCGATCAGCACCCGGTCGCCAAAACCCTTACGCAGCTGCTGTACCTCGACCACGACGCTGCCCAGGCGCGGACCGGGCGGGATCTGGATCTCCTCGAAGTCGAGCTTGCGGGTGCGCTCGGCCTCGTTGGCCATCTCCTCGTAGCGCTCCAGACGCGACTTGGACTTGGCCTGCCTGGCCTTGGGATTGGACCGCACCCAGGCCAGTTCGTCCTTCAAGCGCTTCTGCAGCTTCTGGTCCTTCTTGCCCTGCACCGCCAGGCGTTCCGCCTTCTTCTCCAGGTATGTGGAGTAGTTGCCCTCGTAGGGGTAGGCGCGACCGCGGTCGAGTTCGAGGATCCACTGCGCGACGTTGTCCAGGAAGTACCGGTCGTGGGTGACCGCGAGGACGGCACCTGCGTAGCTGGAGAGGAACTGTTCCAGCCACTGCACGCTCTCCGCGTCCAGGTGGTTGGTCGGTTCGTCCAGCAGTAGCAGGTCGGGCTTGCTGAGCAGCAGCTTGCACAGGGCCACCCGGCGTCGCTCACCACCGGACAGCGTGTTCACGTTGGCATCCGGCGGCGGGCACCGCAGTGCGTCCATCGCCTGTTCGAGCTGCGAGTCGAGGTCCCAGGCGTCCGCATGGTCCAACTCCTCCTGGAGCTGACCCATTTCCTCCATCAGCTCGTCGGAGTAGTCGACGGCCATTTTCTCGGCGATCTCGTTGAAGCGGTTCAGCTTCACCTTGATGTCGCCGACGCCCTCCTCCACGTTGCCGAGAACGGTCTTGTCCTCGTTGAGCTCGGGCTCCTGCTGGAGGATGCCGACGGAGTACCCCGGCGAAATGAACGCCTCACCGTTGTTGGGCTGGTCGAGGCCCGCCATGATCTTGAGCACGCTCGACTTGCCGGCCCCGTTCGGGCCGACGACACCGATCTTGGCACCGGGGTAGAACTGGATCGTGACGTCATCCAGGATGACCTTGTCCCCGTGCGCCTTGCGCACCTTCTTCATGGTGTAGATGAACTCGGCCATGGTCGCGATCGTAGATGCGCGACCGGGCGCCCCGTACCTCGGTTACCTCGAATCGCCTCTGAACAGCTGCTTTCCCCCTTCCGCGTTGAGATGCCTGAGACGCCTGTGGGTGATCGGTTGACCACGTGCCCTGCTCAGCCCCCTCTCGCCGGAACAGGCTGGGGTGTCTGCTCTGTACGTCGCAGCACGTCGGCGGCCGGGGTGACCTGTTGGTCCGTGGTGTCGGCGCCGTTGGTCGGCTGGCTGCCGTCCTCGGTTCTGCGCTCAACCTTGCGCACCAGGGCCGTGGCCCGGCGCAGCGCGGGACCGACCACCCTGGCCTCCATGGCCATCTGGATCCGACGCTGGCCCTGTTCGTCGGAATAGCTGTCATCGACCCATTCCCCGACCGCGAGCACTTCCATCCCCTTTCGCAGGCTGTTGCTGACGTTCTCGGCCATCGGCCCGAAACAGAACACTCGGTGGAACACCGGCGATCGCTGCTCGAACACCTCGCCGACGCGCCGCCACACGTTCACCGCGACCGTGAACGTGGCCACCGGTCTGCTGCCCCGGCGTGGCTGCCGCAGCACCGGGTCCTGACACAGGTGGCCGATCACAACGTTGTCCATCGCGCACTCCTCCGTATCCGTACTGACTGATCCGAACTGGCTGGCAATCTGCTGGGTCTTCCCGCCCAACACGGGCACCGGACACCCGGCCCGCTCGGGCGCCGACGGGTTCCAGGTTGGCCCAGCTCAGCCACCTTGTCTCGACATGGTCGCGAACCTGTGGACAACCAATGTCGATGTGCACAACTCGCCCCCCAAAAGCCCAATCAGCACGAAACAGTCAGACCCATGTGGTAGGGCGCGGGCGGTCCGCTCGGCTCACGAGCGAGGATGGTGGGGTGCGAGTGTTGGTGGTCGACGACGAACCCGCGGTCCGTGACTCCATCGGCCGCGGCCTGCGGTTCGAGGGCTATCAGGTGGAGACCGCCTGCGACGGCCAGTCGGCGCTGGACGCGGTGCGCAGCCGACGGCCGGACGTCGTCGTGCTGGACGTGATGATGCCCGGGATCGACGGGCTGGAAGCGTGCCGCAGGCTGCGGATCACCGGCGACCGGGTGCCTGTCCTGATGCTCACCGCGCGGCGCAACGTCGGCGACCGGGTAGCCGGGCTGGACGCGGGCGCTGACGACTACCTGGTCAAGCCGTTCGCCCTGGAAGAACTGCTGGCCAGAGTGCGAGCACTGCTGCGCAGGGCAGATCCGGCCGACCCGCTGGACCGCGACCCACTGACGTTCGCCGATCTCCAGCTCGACCCGGTGAACCGGACGGTGCACCGCGGCACGCGGGTGGTGGACCTGACCAGGACCGAGTTCGAACTGCTCGCCGTCCTGTTGCGCAGCGCCAACCGGGTGGTGACCAGGTCGGTGCTGTTCACCGAGGTCTGGGGCTACGACTTCGGCACGCGATCCAACAGCTTGGACGTCTACATCGGCTATCTACGGCGCAAACTGGAAGCCGAGGGCGAGTCCCGACTGGTGCACACTGTGCGCGGAGTCGGCTACGTGATGCGCGAGACGGAAGCACCATGACCAGGGTGGACCAGGACCGATGAGACGACCCACGCTGCGCAAACGGCTGACCATACTGACCGCGGCCGCGGTCGCGGTCGCCGTGCTCGGCGTGTCGGTGGCCGCGTGGCTGCTGCTCCGCCTTGAGATGCGCAACGAGGTGGCGGGTGACCTCGGGCAGCAGGCCGATGACCTGGCCCAACACTCCGATCCGACGCGACTGGCGTCTCCGCCTGCGTGGGTGCGGTCGGACGTGAGCACGCTGTTCGGGGTCGTCGAGCCCAGCGGGCACCGCAGGCAGCCGAAGTTCCAGTCGGTGTCGTTGCCGGTCACGGCGGCCGACATCTCGGTGGCGATCGGCGACTCACCGCCGGTCTATCGGGACGTGTACATCCACAAGGTGCACTACATGATGATCACCGAGCACTCGGTGCGTGGTGACGCCGTGCAGCTCGCGGCCGACCTGACCGACCAGGACGACACGCTGACCCACTTCGCCGTGCTGCTGGCCGGCGCGGACGCGATCGCGATCGTGGTGGCCGCGGCACTCGGCTACGGCCTGACGGTGGCCGGGTTGCAGCCGGTGCACCGGGTGGCCGGCGCCGCGGCACACGTGGCCGCGACGCAGGACCTGAAGGCCGCCGTGCCGATCGCGCACCGGGAGACCGCCGAGGTGGCGAGCGTGGCGGCGAGCATGAACCAGATGCTGGCCGCGCTCGGCATGTCCCGTGAGGCGCAACGGCAACTGGTGGACGACGCGAGCCACGAACTGGCCACGCCACTGACCAGCCTGCGGACCAACGTGGATCTGCTGCTCCGCGCGGAGCGCAACCCGGAACGGCAGCTCAGTGGTCCCGATCGGCAGCGGCTGCTGACCGACATCGAAGCGCAGATGGGTGAGTTGGACTCGCTGATCGAGGAGGTCGTGGACGTCGCCCGCGACCCCGGCTACGGCGAGGAGATCACCGAGTTGGACCTGGCCGATGTGGTGCGCACCGCGGTTATCCGGGCCCGGGCCAGAACGCCGGATGTGACGTTCGCGCTGACCGAGCAGTCGATCCCGATGATCGGCAAGCGGAGCAGTCTGGAACGCGCTGTGCTGAACCTGTTGGACAACGCGGCGAAGTGGAATCCGCCTGGTCAGCCCGTGTACGTGGACGTGCAGCGCCTGGCCGGTCTCGCCTCGATCACCGTCACCGACAGCGGTCCCGGTGTGCCGGATGCCGACCTGGAGCGGGTGTTCGAGCGCTTCCACCGCACCAATGAAGCCCGCGCGCTGCCGGGCTCCGGGCTCGGGCTGGCCATCGTGCGGCAGGTCGTGCAGTCACACGGCGGCCGGGCGTGGCTGAGCAGGCGCATCGAAGGCGGAACCGTCGCGCACATCGCGGTGCCCGCCTGACCCCAGCATCAGAACTTCTGTATGAGTGAGCACTCACTCGTTGACATGAGTGAGTGCTCACTCATACCATGGCACCATGATGGACGAGACGCCGAGGGGCAGGCGCACCCGGCACCGCGACGAACGCCGGCAGGTGCTTTCCGCACCCGCTGAAGACCGCCGCGACCAGGCCCGCGAGCTGCTCGAAGAACAGCGCAGGGAGCGGCGTGCGGCACGGGTCGGCGGCCGGTCCGGCCGGGCGCCCGCGATGAACGTCGAGGAGCGCAGGGCCGCCATCGTCGAAGTGGCGGTGCCGATGCTCGTCGAACACGGCGCGAACGTGAAGACCAGCGAGATCGCGGCCGCAGCCGGGATCGCGGAAGGCACCTTGTTCCGGGCGTTCCGGGACAAGCAGGCGCTGTTCGCGGCCTGTATGCGGGCGATCTTCGAGTCCACCACCGAGGTGGCACAGATCGAGCGGATCGACAGGTCGCTACCGCTGGCCGACCGGCTCACCGCAGGAGTGCGCGCGGTGTCGGACTACCAGAACCGGCTGTGGTCGGTGATGGTCGCGATGCGCAGCGCCGGGGTCGACCCGCGTGAGCACGCCGACGGTGAACAGCACGGCCCACCGATGGCGATGATCCGGATCTCCGCCGCGGTCGCGGGCCTGTTCGACGCCGACGACCTGCGGGTCTCGCCCGATCTGGCCGCTCGCCTGCTGCTCGGCTCGGTGTTCAGCAACCGGCTGCAGACCGAAGGGCTGGGCGACTCGGCCGTCGAACTACCAGAACTCGTGGACATGTTCCTGCACGGCATCCTGCGTGCACCGACTGAGGGGGAATGACTCATGAACGACCTGATGATCCAGGCCGACCAGGTCAGCAAGACCTTCGGCACACTCACCGCACTGGACCAGGTCAGCATCGCGGTGCCCCGCGGCTCGGTACTCGGGCTGCTCGGCCACAACGGCGCAGGCAAGACCACCCTGGTCAACGTCCTCACCACGATGTTGCCGCCGACCAGCGGCACGGCCATGGTCGCCGGATTCGACGTCGTGGCGCAGGCCCACCAGGTCCGCGGCCGGATCGGCCTGACCGGCCAGTTCGCCGCCGTCGACGAACAACTGTCCGGAATGGACAATCTGATCCTGATCGCCAGGCTGCTCGGCGCCACCCGCGCCGAAGCCAAGGCCCGTGGCACGGAACTGTTGGACATCTTCGGTCTGTCCGACGCCGCCCGGCGGCCCGCCCGCACGTACTCGGGTGGCATGCGCCGCCGTCTCGACCTGGCCGCCAGCCTCGTCGGCAGGCCCGACGTGATCTTCCTGGACGAGCCGACCACCGGCCTGGACCCGGAAAGCCGGGTGGGCATGTGGGAGATCGTGGAAACCCTGGTCGGCGACGGCACCACGGTGCTGCTCACCACCCAGTACCTGGATGAGGCTGACCGCCTCGCCGACTCGATCACCGTGCTGTCCCAGGGCAAGGTCGTCGCGTCGGGCACCGCCACCGAGCTGAAGGCCCAGGTGGGCAAGCGGACCGTGGTGGTCACCCTGGCCGATCCCGGTGACGCCACGTCCGCCGTGGCCGCCCTGGAGCGGGCCGGTATGCAGCCGGTCGCGGACGACGAACGCCACGCCGTGATCACGCCGGTGGAGCGCTCCGCCGAGCTCGCGGTCGTGGTCCGCGCACTGGACCAGGACTCCATCGAGGTCGCGGAACTCGCCCTGACCGAACCCACGCTCGACGACGTCTACCTGACCCTCGCGCACGCGCACGCCGCGGCCTGACACCCCCTAGGAGTTCCCATGACCACGGCAATCGCGAACCCCGGTACCAGCAGTGTCGACACTCCCGCCGACGTCCGGCCATGGCGTGGCACCAACGTCGTCTCGCAGGTCGGCATCCTCACCATGCGTTCACTGCGCGCGATCATCCGAGATCCGAGGATGATCGTGTTCAGCCTCCTGCAACCACTGATCATGCTGTTGCTGTTCAGCCAGATCTTCTCCAGCATCGCCAAGACACCGGGCTTCCCGGCCGGCGTCAGCTACATCGACTACCTGATGCCGGCGATCCTGGTGAACACCGCGATGGGCGCTGCGGTGCAGTCCGGTGTCGGACTGGTCAACGACATGAAGAACGGCGTCCTGGCCAGGTTCCGATCCCTGCCGATCCGCATGGGCTCGGTCCTGGTCGCGCGCAGCCTGTCCGACATGGTGCGCACCGGCATCCAGCTGATCATGATGCTGATCTTCGCCACGTTGGTGTTCGGCTTCTCCCCTGCCGGCGGCATGCTCGGCGTCCTCTCGGCGTGGGCCTTGGGTCTGGTCGTCGGCTGGGGCCTCGGCTGGCTGTTCATCGCGGCGGGCGCGTGGCTGCGCAACGCCGAGGTCATGCAGATGGTCGGCTTCCTGCTGATGTTCCCGCTGATGTTCGCGTCCAGCGCCTATGTGCCGATCAGCGGACTGCCCGGCTGGTTGCAGGTCGTGGCCCACGTGAACCCGATGACCTACGCGGTGAACGCCTCACGTGATCTCGTGCTGAGCATGCCCGTCGGCGCCGGCGTGATCTCGGCCCTGGCCACCAGCTTCGGGCTCGCCGCGATCGGGGCCACCCTGGCCATCCGCGGTTTCCGCAAGCCCTTGTAGCCGGTACTCCCGGTCCCGGGCCCACCGGGTCAGCAGCACCATCGGCACGATCAGCGCGGTCACCAGGCCGACGACACCAAGCCCCACGGTGAGGTTCGTCGCCTGGGCGATCGCTCCGATGATGGGTGGGCCGGCCAGGAACCCGGTGTACGCGATCGTGGTGACGAAGCCGATTTCCCGCTCGCCGCCGGTGCCGTCGGCTCGGCGGCCTGCCGCTCCGGCCAGTCCGATGGTGACCGGGAACGAGAACGCGAGCCCGACGCCGACCAGTGCGAACCCGATGTAGGCGGCCGGCAGCCACGGCACGAGCACCACTGCGAACATGCCGATCACGGCCAGCACCCCACCGCCGCCGAGCAGCCGATACGAGCCCCAGCGGCGCTCCCACCGCTCGCCGAGCAGCCGAGCCGTCGCCATCGCCACGTTGAAGCACGCATAACCGACGGT